>VFZY01000015.1 GCA_016870915.1 Acidobacteriota bacterium
CGTTGATCGACCACGGTGTTGACGTCGGCGCTTACTGTGTCCAGGATCTGCGTTTCGGAATTCACCGTGACCGATTCCTTGACCTCGCCCACTTGCACCACCAGATCAATTTCGATGTGTTTCCCCCCCGTCACGGGGATGCTGTCTCAAAGCCGCCCAGCAGGGGGCCGTTCACAGTCCAATCGCGCCGGGCGCCATCGGCGGTGAGGATAAACGCACCCTTTCGCGTGCCGGCCAGGACTCGTACACTGCTCATTGTTTCGATTTCTCCTTGATTCGCGGGTCCTTAGGGGTATCTTTCATTTCTGAAGGAATTCCCGAATCCTGTCAAGGGTTTTGTGGCGGACCGCCTCTGTAAAGAAAAGTAGAGGCTCGCAGCGAGGGCCCAACTCCGCCTGCACGGCCGTGTTCATCGGTTCATGCTTTATGATTCGAAAGGAGCGCCGCTCCGCTCCCTGCCCAGCTACCTGATGCCCAACCGGCGAGACGTGTTTCGCACCGCCGGCGCCGCCTTGTTGACCGGCGTTCCGCTGGCCCACCAGCCGGTTTGGGCGCAGGCCTCGTGCGCCTTGATGGGCTCGCCGAGCCTGACCGAGGGACCGTACTTTGTGGATGCGGATCTGAACCGTAACGACATCCGCGCGGACCCTTTTGATGACGCGGTCTCCCAGGGCGTGCCCCTGTCCCTTGCGATCAATGTCTCGCAACTGGTGAATTGCCAGTTACAGCCCCTCACCGGCGCTTACGTCGACATCTGGCAGTGCGATGCCCGCGGGGTCTATTCGGGTGTCGCCGCACAGGATACCGTGGGCCGGAAATTCCTGCGCGGCTATCAGCCGACCGACCGCTACGGCAACGTTTACTTCCTCACCGTATACCCTGGCTGGTATCCAGGGCGCGCGGTCCATATTCATATCAAGGTCCGCGTGTTCAACGGGCTCAACGAGACCTACGAGTTCACCAGCCAGTTCTTCTTTGACGAGCGCTTCACCGACGCCGTGTATGACTCCAGCGCGGTGTACCGGCGCACGGGTCAGAGAACCACCAATCAGACGGACGGTATCTTCCGGGGCGGCTCACTCACCGGAACACTCAATGCCAACGCCGGTTCTTTCCTGATGCTGTCCCTTCGGAACCGCACGCGATGGGTGGAGGCTGATGCGCGCCTTGTGTGCGACTTGAGTCTGGGCAGTTCACCGGACGGTACTCCGGGCGGTGGCCCGGGTGGACCGCCTCCCGGTGGTCCTGGCGGTCCGCCGCCGGGAGGGCCCGGTGGTCCTCCGCCCCGGCCTTAGCAGCGAGCGAGGCGGTTCCTGTTTTCGACGGATCTATTTGCGGGCCGGTGCGGCTTTGGGCGGCGCGGGGGCCTGTTCGCCGGTGGTTTCATCGCGCAGCAGACCGAGCGCCTGGCGGACTTCCAGGTCGATGGCCTGGCGGATGTCGGCGTTGTCCTTGAGGAACTGGCGCGAGTTTTCGCGGCCCTGGCCGATTCTGTCGCCCTTGTAGCTGAACCAGGAGCCGCTCTTCTCAATGATGTTGCGGGCCACGCCCTGATCCAGCATGTCGCCTTCAAGCGAAATGCCTTCTCCGTAGAGGATGTCGAATTCCGCTTCACGGAACGGCGGCGCGCATTTGTTCTTGACGATCTTCACCTTGGTGCGGTTGCCCGTCACCTCGTCACCCTCCTTGATGGCGCCGATGCGCCGGATATCGGCGCGCACGGAGGAGTAGAACTTGAGCGCGCGGCCGCCGGTGGTGGTTTCCGGGCTGCCGAACATCACGCCGATCTTTTCGCGGATCTGGTTGATGAAGATGAGGCAGGTGTTGGAGCGCGACACGATGCCGGTGAGTTTGCGCATGGCTTGCGACATGAGCCGGGCCTGCACGCCGACGAACGAATCGCCCATTTCGCCGTCGAGTTCGGCTTTGGGGACCAGAGCCGCCACGGAGTCGACCACAAGCACGTCGACGGCGCTCGAACTGATGAGCGCGGAGGTGATCTCAAGGGCCTGCTCGGCGAAATCGGGCTGGGAGACCAGAAGGTTGTCGACATCGACACCCAGGCGGCGCGCGTAGACAGGGTCCAGGGCGTGCTCAACGTCGATGAACGCCGCCATGCCGCCAGCCTTCTGCGCCTGCGCGACCACCTGCAGGGCCACTGTGGTCTTACCCGACGACTCAGGGCCGAAGATCTCGGAGATGCGCCCTCGCGGGAAGCCGCCAACGCCTAATGCGTAGTCCAGCGTGATGCTGCCGGTTGAGACCGCCGACACGGGCACCATGGCGTCGGTGGACCCGAGCCTGACGATGGACCCCTTTCCAAACTGCTTCTCAATCTGCCCGAGAGCGAGGCTCAATGTTCGCGCGCGTTCTTTTTCATCCATGTCCGGGGACACTCCTGGTGGTGGTATTTTCAGCTTCTCGGGGGGAACACCAAGTATAGCAGGCGGCGCTAAAACTGCGGCGCGAAGTAGCCCTTGCGCGTTCGGACCATGAGGTCCTTGCGGCCCTTGACCCGGATTTCAACCTTGTGGAAGAGACCGTCGGTCTTCAACGGCTCCGGCCGGTAGAGGATGTTGTACTGGGAACGCAGTTCGTGCGCGATGTTCTCAAAAGACTGCGCCAGATCGGTGACCTTGAACGGGAAGAAGATCTGCCCGCCGGTCTCACCCGCCAGGTGCTTCATGATCTTGTCGCCTTCCGATTCGATGCGGGTGATGTTGGTGGAAATCGTGTAGACCACGGCATCGGCCTTCTGGGCCATCTCAAGGGCCTGTCCCAGGGTGTAGCGGCTTTGGGTGTCGTCGCCGTCGCTCAGCAGCACCAGGGCGCGGCGGAATTTGTGGAGCGGCTGATCCTGCATCAGCTTATCGCGGCAGGAAAAGTAGACGGCATCGTAGAGCGCCGTTCCGCCGCCGGGGCGCAGGTCGCGAATGGCCGCGGCCAGCTTCTGGGTGTCGTCCGTCAGGTCGGCCACCAGTTCGGCGGCGGCATCGAAGCTGACCACGACGGCTTTATCCTGGCCTCGGCGGATGACGCTGTTGACGAACTCGATGGCGGCTTCCTGCTGGAACTTGAAGCGGTCGCGAACGCTGTTGCTTGAATCGATGAGGATGGCCAGGCGCAGCGGCAGGTCGGATTCGGCGACGAACTCGAGGATGGTCTGAGGCTTCTTGGTCTCGATGACTTCGAAGTCCTGCTGAGCGAGGTTGGTGACGAAGCGGCCGCGCTTGTCGACCACGCTGAGCAGGAAGTTGACGCGGGTGACGTCGAGGACGATGCGGTTCTTGTCGTCAATGGTCTCGGGCTTGGCAGCGGGCGGCTTTGGTTGGGCGTGGAGCAGCGTGCAGGCGAGGAGGACGGCAAGACTTCGCATCATGATCACTTCTCCCACAATATCGAACTCGTGGCGGTGACGGAAGGTTCAAACGCGCTTTCCTTCAGCTTGAGCTCGGCGGACTCCCAGTATTGGAATGGCGCGTGGGAGCCGAAGAGCACGCGACCGGGACCCACGGCGGCGGCGAGGTCCGCCACGCCGCCCACACCTTCGCGCATGGCGATGTCCCACCAGAGGCGCCCTGTGGCCGCGAGTTCACGGAGCGCGGCGGGGAGCAGTTGGCGATTGTGATTGAGCAGGACAAGCCGGAGACCAGGGACTGAGTCGACCAGCGGCAGGAGCGGCCCCAGCGGCATCGCGGGCACTCTCATCCGGGGATGGTGCGTCCGTTCGTCTTCCAGTTGAACGGATAGCTGCACCACCAGGCGGAACGATGTGGCGGCTAACAGGAAGTCGCGGAGCGCCGGGCTATCGAGTGCGTAGCCGTGATAGCCGGGGTGCAGGCGGATGCCGGGCATGGCGTGCACTTCGCGGCAGCGGCGCAAGTCCTCGGACCATCCGGGCGCGCTGGGGTTCGCGGCGCCGAACGGCAGCAGGAAGCCTTCACGGTAGCGGTGACAGGCTTCGGCCAGACGGTCATTGGCGGCGCTGGTGTCGCGATGGAACACGCCATCGAAGTGCCCGGCCCAGGCCTGCCTGACCCCACGGCGCTTGAGTTCGGCAGCGAGCGTGGCGGTGCTGTCCCAAGGCAGGCGGCGGAAGGGCCAGCGGCCGAGCGTGACGTTGACGTCGATCATGCGCGGATCCCCTTCCGGGTGAGGATGGGGAGCAGCAGACGGCGGAGGTTGCCGCCGAGGATCAGGCCTCGGTCAGCGTTCGAGATGGCTGCTCCCATCACCTTGCCGAGCTGGGAGGCGAAGCTGCGCCCGCCGGCATCGCTGCCGTAGATCACGCGTTGGGCGCCGAGTTCGCGCACGGCCATTTCGACAAAGCCCGCCGTGGGTTCGGATCCCGCCAGATCGGCGGCAAGGTTGGGCTGGTGGCGAATGGCCAGGATGCCGGCTTCCCAAGCCCCGCCGGTGTGGCCGCAGATGAGCCTGGCGTTGGGGTGCCTGGCGGCGAGCGCGGCAACTTCCATGGGTGTGGATTCACCGGGCAGGTTGCCACCCGTCTTGAGCCCACCAGTCTTGAGCCAGGTGTGCTGGAAGACGACGGCCTGTTCCGCGGTGGCGGCTTTGACGATGGCGTCGAGCGCGGGGAGATGGGCCCGGGCGGCCACCCAGAGTTTGACCCCCACCATGGGTCCGTCGACGACGCAGCGGCGGAACTCGTCGAGCGAGGCGGCGGGGTGGCGGGGGTTGAGGTAGACGAAGCCGAGGAAGCGATCGGGGAATTGGCGGAGAACGGCCAGGACCTGATCGTTCTGCTCGCGGAGTTGCTGAGGGGTCGGGTCTTCAAGGAACGGGTAGCCCATGTAGAGGCACAGGCGTTCGATGGCGAGCCGGTCCGCGAAGCGGAGGAGATTTTCGGCGCGCTGTTCCGGGGTGCGGCCTTCGACGCCACTCAGGTGGCAGTGCAGGTCCCAGATCACTCAGACAGGGTATCGCAGGCGCGGGTGAGGGTGAGGCGGCGGCCGTCGGAGACAATGCGGATGAGGCCGGCCTGATCGGTGCGGAGAACGCGGGCGCCGGACTCTTCGAGGCGCTGGACAACCTCAGGGTGGGGGTGCCGGTAGCTGTTCTCGAACCCGGCCGAGATAAGGGCGAAGGTGGGCCGGGTGAGGGCGGCGAAATCGGGCGTGGTGGAGGTGCGGCTGCCGTGATGGGCCACTTTGAGGACATCGGCGCGTTCGAGCAGTCCTTGGGCGGCCAGACGCTGCTCCGTGGCGCGCTCGGCGTCACCGGTGAGCAGGAAGCGGTGGGCTCCGTGCTCCACCTGGAGTACCAGGGAGTCGTTGTTGTGGGCTCGCCCGGCGTCGTAATCCGGCGCGGGGGCGAGCACGCGGAGGTGCGCGGCGCCGAACCGGGCCACCTCACCCTGGCGCAGTTGCCGGATGCGGGTGCCGAAGCGCTGGGCGGCGAGGGCGGTTTCCTGCCAGACGGGGTCCGGCGGCGTCCGGCTGACCCAGAGTTCGGCCGGGCGGAAGTTGTCCAGGATGGAGGGTAGGCCCCCGATGTGGTCGGCGTGGGCGTGGGTGAGGACCACGATGTCGAGCCGGCGGATGGCGCGGGTCCAGAGGTAGCGGGAGACTACCTCCTCGCCGATGTCGTAGGCGGCCCGGGGCCGGTTTCCAAACGAAGCCAATCCGCCGGCATCGATGAGCATGAGCCGCCCGTCGGGGAAGGCGGCGAGGAGGCTATCGCCCTGGCCGACGTCGATGGCGGCGAGTTCGAAGCGGCCGGGTTCGAGAGCGGCCGGGAACGGGTGGGCCAGGATGAGGGCTAGCAGCCCGGCGGTGAGGGCGGCGGCGGGCAGCCGGAGGCGGGCATGGCGGAGCGCTGCGCCCAGCCCGGCGAGCGACAGAACGAAGCCAATCGCCAAGCCGAGGGGTGGCGCCGGGACGCGCAGGGAAGGTTCCCACGCTGCGTGCCAGGCCACCACGTCGCGGCTGAGACCGAGACAGAACACTGCCAATTGGGCGGCCCAGCCCCAGCCGGTGGCGGCGGCGAGGAAACCGAGCGGCACCACGGCTTCGAGCAGCGGTACCACCATCAGGTTCGCCGAAAGGCCGGAGAACGACAGGCGGTGGAAGTGGACCACCATGGGCAGGGCGAGGCCCAACTGGATGGTGGCAGAGACCAGGCCGACGTCGGCTATATAGAAGAAAACACGGAGGATGAAGATCTGCGCGGCGAGCACCCGGGGGAGTGGCAGGCGGGTCCAGAGGCTGATGGTCTCGGCGATCAATCTGGCTTCGTTTCGAAACTGGGCGGCCAGGGGCGGGTGGTTGAGATCGGCGCGGGGGTCGTGGAGGTTGGTGAGGGCGCGGACGCGGGGGGCGGTGAGGCGCTCGATGAGCGGCGCGGCCAGGGCGCCGATCGCGGCGACGGCGAGGAAGGAGAGTTGGAAGCTGGCTTCGAAGAGCTGCTCGGGATCGGCGAGAAGGAAGACGATGGCGACGGCGGCCAGGATGTTCAGGATACGGCCGCGGCGGTAGAGGGCCCGGCCCAGGAGGAAGAGCGTGAAGCCGCCCGCGGCGCGCAGGACCGGGGGCGTGGCGCCGGAAGCGAGGGCATAGAGCCAGGCAGCGGCGGCAGTGACCACCAGGGCCGCGAGTTCGGGAATCCGGACCAGACGGAGCAGGAAGAGGAAGACGGCGGCCATGACCGCGAGGTGGCTGCCGGAGATGACCAGGGCGTGGATGGTGCCGGTGCGGCGGTAGTCTTCGGTCCAGACGCGGTCGAGCCGGGCGGTGTCGCCGATGAGGATGGCCTGCATCATGCCGGCGGCGTAGCCGTCGCCGGGGTAGAGGGTTTCGATGCGGCGGGAGACGGCGGTGCGGACGGCGTAGATGGCGGACCAGAAGGGGGAGCCGCAGCCGTGGCCGGTGACCTGGACCGGGGCGCCGGGGCGCGCGGAGGCGGTCCAGTGGATGTGGCGGCGGGCGAGGTAGTGGACGAAGTCGAAGGAGCCGGGGTTCTGGTAGTTGTGCGGCTGGCGGAGGCGGGCGGTGAGTTCGACGCGCTGGCCGTAGGCGAGGGGGGGCGGGGGGTCGCCGGGGCGGAGCGGAAGGCTGACGCGGACGCGGGCGCCGGGGTCGAGTTCGAGGATGAACTGCTCGCGGTTGGGCTGGAGGGCGGGGGGTTCGACGACACAGCCGGCGAGGATGACGGTCTCGCCCGAGGCGGCGTCGAGTTCGGGGGGAGGCGGCGGGCGGTGGAAGGTGGCCGCGAGGGTGCCGAGGAAGAGCGCGGCGGCGAAAGCGCAGAGGGCGGTCAGGCGGTGTGAACCGATTCGCCACGCGAGGGCGGCGAGGGCGAGGAAGGAGAGAATGAGGAGCGCGGTTTCGTCAAGGTGGAAGGGGACAATGCGGGCGAGGACGATGCCGGCGGCGAGGGAGGCGGCGGCAGGCAGAAGGGGTTCTCGCATGGCCGGGTCTCCAGAAGGTAGTGGCGTGGGGGTGGGATTATTCTCCGGAAAATCGGGCAGTGCGGGTGGATGGAGAATCCCTACGCAACCCGGGATTGGTAAAGGAGCAAGGCTTTGCGGGGGGCGAGGCCGAAGGGGCGCCGAGGCACTTGGCCGTAAGCTATCGTCAAGGCGGGCGCCAGACGCGGATCTTGAAAGTTGATGGAGGCGATGCGCACGATCCCCGCGGTTTTCTCAGGCTGCGCGAAGTGAAGCGCAGATTTCAAAGAACCAGGCCGGCATCGGATGGTCCAGGTCCCAGTAGATGCTCATCGGACGGCTTCCGGAATGGGAAACGTAACGAAGCGGCCCGAGGAACAGGAAAGGGGCGCCCGGCTTCGACCGGACGAACAATAGGAAACTTGCGCCGTTCTCCCGCTGGCGTGTGTACCGCTGGCCGGTCGGAGAGTTCTCGCTGGTGGTGCTCTGAGATTGCCAATGGAACCGTGTGGGACTCAGCGCAAAGTCCTCATAGCGGGTCGAAGGCGAAAAGGTCTTCTCAGACTTGTCCAATGTCACGAAGAAAATCTCGGTATTCGATGATTCAATCCACAAGCGGCCGGTCTGCGTGTGGCGCGCCCCAACAAGCGCCGGCAGACCCAGTGCTACCAGAACTTCGTCGCGGGTGTATTGGCGGTGGAGGAAGAGCGGGCAGTCGTCTAAGCTAAGTAGGGTTTTTCGTCAGTGTGCAGGTTCACGCGATCCAGCAGCGCGTCGCAAAGTTCATTGAACTCGCCGCGTGCCGACGCATTCTGCCGTAGCCTCTTCAACCCCGCGGCCCAATCGCTACCTTGCTGTCGTGCCTCGCTCTGGAGCAGCCGGAAGGTGAGCATCTCGACCATCCGCCTTTCGAGCGGAGGGGCCGAGTCTGTTAGAAACTGGCCATTGCTCATCTGATCGAGATAGAAGCGGAGTCGACGAACAGAATCGATGTGAAGCAGGAGTTGGAAGCGTTTCGACAGATTGGCTTCGATCTCCGCCGGTGGCTCAGTCAGGAGGTGCCCTTCGTTGAGAAGAGCATGCCAACCTCCGACCGAAGGCTTGTATACGTCGGTAAGCTCATATCGCGTTTCGGCGAGGTATTCGATCAAGGTGGGGCAACGCCCGAGCTGGCCAGCCAGGGCCTTGAGCTCCGCGACCATCCTGGCGGGGCTCACCTGCAACTGCGCCTTCAGATTCTCCAGGACGACTTTCCGGGACTCTTTGTCGAGTCGAAAATAGCAGTTTCCGGGAAGCCGCGTGATCCCCGTCTCTATCTGCCGAACAACCTGTTGGCGCGTTCCACCAAACAACGCGCGAAACCGTTGGTCGAAGCGGAACTCACGCCTCTGGTTCCCGATGAAATCCAGCACAAGGCAGCTGGTCTTGCCAGTGTCCAATCGAAGCCCGCGGCCCAGCTGCTGGAGAAAGACTGTCGCACTCTCTGTGGGCCTGAGGAAAAGTACGCAATCGACAGCAGGGATATCCACACCCTCGTTGAAAAGGTCAACAGTAAACAGAACGTTCACTTCCCTATCGCGCAGCATCGAGGCGGCTTGGGCCCTCTGGTCGGTTGGGGATTCACTGGTGATGGCCAATGCCGCTATACCCGCGTCGCGAAACGACTGGGCCATGAACTGCGCATGGGCGATGCTCACGCAGAACCCCAGCGCCCGTGCCAGGCGCCAATCGCCATAGAACTCACAGAACTCGCCTATGATCAAGTTCGCCCGGCGCGTGTTGCCGAGGTAGCGCTGTTCGAGTTCGCCGATGGCGTACGACCCACGGTTCCAGGACAGTTCAGAGAGGTCGACACCATCGTGGACGCAGTAGTAGTCGAACGGCACCAAATACTGACGTTCAATCGCGTGCCAGAGACGCATTTCGTCGGCAATTCGATCGTCGAACCACGGCAGGATGCTTTCTCCATCCATGCGTTCAGGCGTGGCGGTGAGCCCCAAGAGGATGCGTGGCCGGAGAGAGGCGACGATTTCTCGATAGCTGCCCGCAGGCACATGGTGTGCTTCGTCGAGCACGGCATACTCCCAATGTCCCGCGCCATGGGATCCGAGGAGACCTCGGCTATGAAAGCTCTGGATCGTCGCGAAGAGGTGATCGTAGCTGGTCGGCTCCTCTCCGCCCACGAGTAAGTCACCGAAGGACTCGTCGCGTAAGATATGGCGGAACCGGTCGCGTGCCTGGCGCAGCAACTCCTCGCGATGGGCCAAGAAGAGCAGCCGAGGCCGACGCCCTGAGAAAGGTTGGCGCGCATAGTCGAATGCTGCGATCAAAGTCTTGCCAGTGCCGGTTGGAGCGACGACAAGGTTGCGGAAATGTTCTCTGTCGACCCGCTCCGCTTCCAACTGGTCGAGAGTGGCTTGCTGGTAGGGATGCGGCCGGAGATCGAAAAACACCGGCGCACCAGAGCCTTTTCGACCGGGTCCCTGACGGGCATATTCCAAAGAAAGTCTGACCCGGCGGCAAAAGTCTTGGTCGTCTGGCCGGAATCGCTCAAACTCTTCATCGCACCAAAGGGAGTCAAAGGCGCCGCGGAAGCGTTGGATGATATGCGGAGCCTCGACCTCGCTCAGCTTGACCGTCCATTCGATACCGTCTTCCAGCGCAGGGCCGGACAGGTTGGCTGAACCCACATAGACGCTGCTGAAGCCGTTATCCCTCTGGAAAAGCCAAGCCTTAGCGTGCAGACGACGGCGGCGCCCGTCAAGTGAGATTCGTAACTCGACGTTGGGCAACCGGGAAACCTCCTCGATAGCTCGGAAATCCGTGGCTCCGATATAGGTTGTCGGGAGTAGCCGGATAGGAACCCCCCGGCCCGCGAGTTCGTGGAAAGCGCCCTTCAGGCGCTGCCAACCTCGCCACTGGACAAAGCTAACCACCATGAATACACGGTCGGCCGTCGCCATCTCGCGTTCGAGGTCAAAGCCGAGCCGAGGTTCATCCAAGGCGTACGGTCTCCGCCGGTCGCGACACTTCATTGAGGGGGACTGGTTGGGCCGGAAGTAGACCACCCTGCGGCCGGAATCTCACCTTCCGGCCCAAGTGTCCCAGCGGGTGGCGGCGTCGCGGAGTACTTCTTCGACGTCTCGCTGGAGGAGGTAGCCGGATTGGACCAGGGCGGCGGCGGCGGATCTTACCTTATTCAGGTAGCCTTCCCGGGTGGGGTAGCGTTCTTCGATGGAGGGGCGGGGGTCGCCGGATTTCTGGCGTTCGGCTTTGGTTCTGGCGAAGGGGAAGGTGGAGCCCACCATGTCGAAGACTTCGCCCACGCCTCCGATGGCGGCGTCGCGGTAGTTCCAGCCGGTGTAGGTGGCTAGCGGCACGGTGACCAGGGGCATGCGGATGCCCGAGGTCTCATTGCCGTCGGTGTCCACTTGCGGCAGCAGCACGGGGAAGGGTTTGCCGGCCTTGGGCGGCTCCTGGGTGACGATGCCTTCGGTGGCGAACCGGGGGCCGAAGTCGAGCCTGGAGCCGGTTTGCAGGCGGGTGGGCGGCACCGCCCCGGGGACCTTGGGGAAGTTCAGGGCTCCGGGCGCCACCAGTTGATCCTTGTCGATGCGCGGGTAGGCCGAGGCCGGCGGCTCGACGCCTTCCGTGACCCAGCGGTTGAACGAGCCTAACAGCGCCCGCATGGGGTAACGGTAGTTATTCGAGTTCGCCAGGTTCGTGGTACCGGCGGGGCGTGCCGGCGGGAAGGCTCCGGGGCCGTGCTGGGTCCCGGTGAGAAAGTAGACACGGGTATCTTTGGGCAGCGGCGCATCGGACTTACCATCGGCGCCCGAGTGAATGAGCGCGGCGGCGCGGCCCAGATACTCGTACGAGCCGTTGGTGTAGAAGATTTTGGGTAATACGTTTTCCGCGGCGGCCTTGCCCAGCAGCGATCCCCGGGCGCCGGTTTCGGGGTCCGTCTGTTCGAGATCGGTGAACGGGAAGATATCCGTCGGGTAGTCGTGATTCATGAACGGATGGCCGTCGCGCGAGGCCTGGGCGAAGCGGTGATTGAAGCTGCCGCGGCCGGCGCCGGCGACATGCGCCCAGACGCCATCGAACACCTTGCGGTCCTTTTCGTCCTTGTTGAAACCGTAGTAGAGGTAAGCCCGCAGGAAGCGGCCGCTTTGGGAGGTGCCGAAGCCGATGGCACGCTTCAGGTGGCGGCTCTGATCGCCCAGCAGGGTGACACCATTGCCGCCGTACTTGAGGAACGAGATGAGGTCGCGCACGGCCGCGGGGCCGAGTCCCACCAGGGCGGGGTTCTTCGCGGTGTAGACAACCTCATAGATGCGGCCCGGCTCGAAGCCGGTGGAAAGGAAGACGTGGCCGGGGTCGGCGACGGGCTTGCCATCCACGTCGCGGGCGAACTGCCAGGACTTGCGCGGCAAGGCACGGGGCTTCCCGTTCTTGCCGTCCTTGACGGTGAGTTGAATGGCCGGGTCGGCCGGGTTGGCTGCTTCGTAGGGAACGTGATTGCGGTCAGCGAGGGAGTGGCTGAACTGCTTCTTCGACGTGATGATCTCAGAGCGCACGAGTCCGGTGAGGGCCTGGCCGTTCTGTGTGGCCACGGGCGCAAAGAGGCGCAGACGATAGGGGTCATTGTCGGCGGGCACGTCGAATTGCCAGCCCACCCAGACGATGGTGTAGCCGTCCTCAAGAAGCATGCCATCGCCCATGTCCTTCGCCGACTGGGGGTTGAGGCCGCCGCCGCCGAAGTTGAACATGCCGAGCAGCCCTTTGTTGCCGCGGTTGGAGACTTCAAAGAGGATGGTGCCGTTGCCTTGGGCGGGGTTGCGGGGCTTGAGAACGTAGAGATCGGCTGAGAACTCGACGAGGCCGGCTTCGTTGCGCGGCGCCAGATCGATGTCGGTGATGATGCGGTTGGCGGGCAGTTTGGGATCGACGGCGAAATGGGCGCGCGCCACGATGCGTTCGTAGGCGCCCGCCTTGCCGAACGCTTTGCCTTCGGCCAGATCGGTCCGTTCCTTCAATTCGACGCGCACCAGGCCGCAGAGGGCGGCTCCGGCGGCCAGCAGTCCCGTGGCAAGCAGGTTGAACATCATAGAAGGCCATTATAGGCTTGCGGGGGGATTTTGTTCACACCGGCTGATATACTTCATCTCGGGCCGCTTGCGGGCCAATAAGGATATTGCATGACCAACATCACACGGATCTTCGCGGGCGCGGTTGCCGCGCTGCTTGCCCCGGCCGCGGAACTGCCGCCTGCCGCCAAGGTGAAGGTGGACTTCAATCGCGACATCCAGCCGCTGCTTGAAGCCAAGTGCCACTCCTGCCATGGGGCCAAGCAGCAGCAATCGGGCCTGCGGCTGGACAAGCGGCAGAACGCACTGCGCGGCGGCGACTATGGACCGGTGATCGTGGCGGGGCAGAGCGCGGAAAGCAAGCTGGTGAAACGTCTGGTGGATGGGGCGGGCGGCATGATCATGCCCCCCACGGGCGCGTTGGCGGCGCATGAGATCGGCCTGATTCGCGCCTGGATCGACCAGGGGGCGGACTTCGGCAATGTCGAAATCAAGGAAGAGAAGCCGGCGCCGGTGGACCCGGCGGTGACGGCGTTGATCAGCGCGGTGAAGGCCCGGGACGAGGCGGCGATGGGACGGATTCTGGCGGCGTCGCCCAAGGCGGCCACCGGGACGGACGCGGGGGGATCGACGGCACTGCACCACGCGGCGGCGTTCGGCACGGCAGGGATCCTGAAGACGCTGCTGGAACGGGGGGCGGCGGTGGAGGCTCGCAACCGGTTTGGGCATACGCCGCTGCACTGGGCGTTCGCGCATCCTGACCACGTGAAGCTGCTGGCTGAGCGCGGAGCCGACATCAACGCCCGCGCCAGCAACGGCCGCACGGTTCTATTCCTGGCCGCCGCTCAACGCGAGAGCGACACGGTGCTGCGTTTCCTGCTTTCCAGGGGAGCGGACCCCAATCTGGCGGCAACGAACGGCGACACGCCGCTGATGGCTGCATCGGCGAATGGCGAGACCGGCATGATGCGGCTGCTGCTGGATCACAAGGCCAAGGTGAATGCGGTGAGCGGCACCGGGTCCACGGCGTTGATCAAGGCATCGGCCAGCACGAATCCGCGAGCGGTGGCGATGCTGATGGCCGCCGGGGCGGACGTGAAGACACGCACCAAGTTGAACGAAACCGCGCTCCACGCGGCGTCCACGGCGGGCAGTGAGGAGACGGCGCGGATGCTGATGGACAAGCAGGCCGATATTCACGTGCGCGATGTGCGCGGCTATTCGGCGCTGATGTACGCCGCGTATTCCGAAGAGACTCCGGCGGGAATCGTGAAGATGCTGCTTGAGAAGGGCGCGGACCGCGCTGTCACCGGCGAGGGCGAGACGCCGGTGAGCCTGGCGGCCAAGCGCGGCGACACGGAAGTGGCCCGGCTGCTGGGAGTTCCGGAAGACGTCCGGCGTCAGGGCGGAGTGGCGCCGCTTCCACGGGCTCGCGCGGCGGGGCAGCCCGCACAGGCGGCGGAGCGGGCGCTGGCGTCATTGGCGCCGCAGAGCGCGACGTTCATCAAGAAATCGGGATGCAATTCGTGCCACAACCAGTTTCTGCCTTCGGCCGCGCGCGGCCTGGCGCTGGAGCGCGGGTTGCGGGCACCGGCGGCGATCGAACAGCTTGGGCTGGAGCAGGCCGAGCGGTACTCAGAGCGTGCCATCGACATGACCGTGGCGGGCGTGGGCAGCGTGGGTTATGAGCTGTTCGACTTCGCGATGAATCATCGTCCGGCGAACGCCTATACCGATGCGGTGGCGCACTACGTGCGGGCGATGCAGCTTCCCTCCGGCGGCTGGCAGACGCTGGCGATCCGCCCGCCGATGAGTTGGGACAACTTCATCACCACGGCCATGGCGGTGAACGTTTTGAGGGTTTACTCCCCGGCGGGCCAGAAGCAGGATACGAAGGAACGGCTGGAGCGGGCGGCGAGGTGGCTGGATGCGACCGAGGCCCGCAACACGCAGGAGAAGGCGTTCCGGTTGCTGGGCCTGGTGTGGGCGAACGGCCCCGCGGCGGCCGTGGATCGCGCGGCAAGCGCACTGTTGGCTGCGCAGCGGGCCGATGGCGGCTGGTCCCAGTTGCCGGCGATGGGCAGCGACGCCTATGCGACCGGCCAGGCGTTGTATGCGCTGCAGGTGGCAGGGCGGGGCCGGCAGACGGCGGCATTCAGAAACGGCATGGCGTATCTGTTGCGCACGCAGGCCGAAGACGGGACCTGGCACGTGCGGACGCGGTCGATTCCGATTCAGCCGTATTTTGACGCCGGATTCCCGTACGCCCACGATCAGTGGATCAGCGCGGCGGGCACAAGCTGGGCGGCGATGGCGCTGACGCTGGCTGCCGAGGCACCAGCCAAGCTGAGCCGCGGCGAATAGTCACGCCCCAGGCGAGGGCGCGCCGGCCGAGCGCTGCGCTTCCCCCATGGCCTGCTCGAAGGCGTCCAGGCGTGCGGTCATCCTGTTCTGCACAACAGCCTGGAATTTTCCGGCGAGTTCGAGCAGCGCTCCGGTTGGTCCCTTCAGTTCCCATGCGAAGGCCAACGGCGAGAGAGTGGGTGAATCCTGCTGCTCGACGATGAGGCCGTTGCGGATGGTGAAGACCGACTCGATGACGTAGTCGACGCGGGAGAAGCGGCTGGGGGAGTAGACCGCGCGATACCTGGCGGTGACGGTGTCATGGCCCATGGCGACGATCTCGTACCACGGCACCTCAATGGGCCTTTTCCTGCTTCCGAAGGGCACGGTGAACCAGTGCCACATGGAAAAGACCCGCCTGCCACGCAGGTCGGGGAAGGCAAAATCATGAAAGCGGACTTCTGGGTCCAGGAGACTCCACATCTCCCGGTACCGGTGCCCTTTGTACGCCTCCAGGAAGGCGATGACGACATCGCGATGACTCATGTTCCGGGCTTCCTTCTGTCCTCCGGGGATCATGGCGCCGCCCTCTCGCAAGAACTGGCCCCTGGGTTGAGAACGCGGGGGGGCTTCGATTTCCGCCCGTCGCCGGAGATTTCCGGGCTTGGCCCGGCGGATTGACGGTTGGGGTGTCCGGTTGACCACTTGAGGCGTCCGGTTGACCTGCTTGAGACGTCAGGTTGTCCTTGCTTGAGGCGTCAGGTTGACTAGGCGCCGCGCCAATTCCTACAATGGAGGTGTCCGAGGAGGCCACATTTGCTACGTTCTATCGGTCTGCCTGAACTGATCCTCATCCTCCTTGTCGCCGTTCTGCTGTTCGGTGGCAAGAAGATCCCCGAAGTTGCCAAGGGGCTGGGTGAGGGCATCCGCAATTTCAAGAACTCCCTTAAGGGCGGCGAGGAAAAGCCGGCCGAAGAAAAGAAGCAGGCTTAGGCGGCTTCCGGCCCCGCTCGTTGTTTGAGCGCCGGCCTCACTCGGTTCCCTCCCCCGGGCCGGTCAGGATCACCTGGTTGCGAATCAGATTCTGACAAGCTTCTTGAAAAACTGACGAAAAATCAAAAGCCCCGTTGCTCCTTGGAGCGCCGGGGCTTTTGACTTCGCGTCCTGATTTCCCGAATCGTTACTTTTTCTTCGGCGGGACGACGGCGTCTTTGAGCGCCTTCGCCACGCGGAACTTCACCACCTTCTTGGCCGCGATCTTGATGGCCGCGCCCGTCGCCGGATTCCGGCCCATGCGGGCCTTACGCTCCACGCGGACCAGGCGGCCAACGCCCGGCACCACGAACAGGCCATTCTTCTTCGCTTCCCGGACCGCGGTGGCCGCCAGAGATTCAAGCACGCCTTTTGCCTGCTTGCTGGTAATTCCGTTTGCCGCCGCCAGTTCCTTGATCAGTTGCGTTTGCGTCAACTTCGCTGTTGCCATAAAGCTCCTTCTGGACTCTTTTTTCTCTCTCACGTCCCCGGCGTGCCCATCAACGAAAGCTGGCCAGGACCACGTACAACAGTGTGTCCCGAACCCTGCAAAGGACGTTTCGCAATCACATCATACGGGATTGCGAAGCCGATGTAAAGCGAAAAATGCAAAAAAAGCCCGAAAAATGGCCATTTCACGATCCAAACATTCAGGATCTCGAATGTTTTAAACATTTTGGGCGGTGAACGCCGTGAATTCGCGGTCCGGGTCAGAGCCCTTCCCAGGGCACCTGGGCGGTGATGGTGCGGCCGGTGCGCACGCCGGCGATGAAGGGAGTGTAGAAGCGAATCTGATAGCCCGAGATGGTCACCTGGATGCGGTCCGCGGTGGTGCCGGAGTCGCGGCGTTCGACGGCAATATGGGATGCGGTGAGATCGTAGGGGGCCGTGGCGCCGACTGGAGGCGGAGTGGACTGGTAGAGAACCACGTTGCGGATGGAGGTGGCGTTATTGCCATGGACGGCGCCCCAGCGCGCGCCGGCGCGGGCGCGCTCCACCAGCGCCTGCTCCTGAAGCAGCACCTGTCCCACATCCACGGTTCCGATGAGAATGGTCAGCAGCAGGCCGAGCGTCAGAGCCCCTTCCAGCATGGCTCCACCCTTTTCACGATGCCCGCGGCGTCTCCGTTGAGGGGTCATGGTGGTGCTCCCTTCAGGGCGCGGCATAGCGCCCCATGTAGTCGAACGTCATGGCCGGCTTGTCCGTGAGCGTGAAGTTGCCGAAGATTGTGGAGACCGTGTAGCCGCTGACCGCGACGGTCATGACGCCGGGCAGCCCATCCTCCGCGCCCACCGTCAGGGTGACTTGAGACGGCGAAAGGCCGGAGACGGTGGCCGGTGTGAGGACGCCAATCGCTCCCGGCGTGGTGATGCCGATGGCGGGCGACGGAGTTCCATAGGCCACCATGTTCTGAACAGCCTGGCGGAAATCGGCGCTTGGCGTGGCGCCCGCGGCGTCGAAAGTCTTGAGGGAAGCGTAGCGAGCGCCCGCGCGGACATGATTGGCGAGCTGGTTGTAGGTCCAGAGGGCATAGCCGAACTGGAAGACTCCGGTGAACAGAGGAACGATCACACCCACCGAGAGGGCGAACTCCACCAGCGCGCTACCACGCCGGCCGCGATTGTTGTCCTTGCGGGCCTGCATCAGTCCACCAGCCTCACCACGTAAGCGCCGGTGGCTTCCACACCCTTGTACCGGCTGCCCTGCACCCAGGAACCGACATATTCCGCGCACCATGGATTGTTACCTCCGCTGTTGTACTGATTGGCGGGCCGCAGAAAGAATGCCCCGATCTGAACGATCTGGTAGGACGGCGATCCGCGGTTGACCGGCGCCGCGACCAGGCGGCGGCCGTTGCCGTTGCCGGCAGCCAGATAGTTGGCATAGGTGGCGGCCGTGGTGTTGGTATCCTGCGCGATCCGCGCCTCCAGCGCTGAGAGCATGGTCTGCTTGGCGCCGCCGGTCATGTTGACGATATCGCCGACGGTGCGCGTCACCGACTGGTAGTCGGCCACGATGGTGGCCCGGATGATCGACGCGCTGGTGCTTTCGATGAAGCCGCGTTCGGATCCTCCGCCCGCCTGGGCAAGATCGATCACGGCAGCCGTATCGTCACCCGCGCAGACGTTGCGGCCCGGACGCGGATTGGCTGCCCAGCGCAACGTGTAAACCTGCCCAACGGTCAATCCGTAGTGCGGCCCGGTGTTGTTGTGCGCGAACGGAGAGAAGGGGAACAGCCCTTCGCTAAACGATGTCTTGAGCAACTGAGTTGCAACCGCGGACGCCTGCACTTGCGATGAACTGCTTCCCGTGATCACCGGCATGAAGTAAACCGGCAGGGAGACGGTGGTGGTGACCTTGACGAACTTGATCCCAACGGGCGAAACCGGCGCGGTCTCCCAGGGTCCGGCGGCCGAGGGACTGAAGCGAAGTTCGGTGCTGGTAAAGGTCCTGGTGCCGAAAGCCCAACGGTTTGTGTTCAGCCCAGGCGTGGCTTGGGCCCGCGTGATGCCACTTGCGGTTCCGTCCAACGTCAGAGCCGCGGCCAGCGCTACCGAATCGACATAGGCTTGCGCCTCGTTCTTGGTGATGAACGCCCGTCCAAGATCCACGGCCAGACCAACGGCTCCGACGGTGACGCTGAGAGTGATCCCGACCGTGACCAGCGTGAAACCACGCTTACCGCCGCGCCGGGCTCGATCATGCCGCTGCTTTGAATCAGGCACGGGACCGCATCTCCTAAACCAACTGTACGCGACGGGTGGTTCCCGCAAAATAGGACGGAAGCCTTAGAGGCATGTGGAATCCCACTCAGAGGCTCGCTGGGAAAAGATGGTGGCCCCGGTTGTATTTGCAACTCAGTTGCAGTATTCTCGAACTATGGTCCTTCTGGCGTTGACCGCGGCGGCCTTGGGTCTGGCGCAGTCCGGCGAGATCACGGGAACGGTTGCCGATGCCACTGGCGCGGCGATCGCCGGCGCCAGGATCCGTGTTTCGCGGGCCGATTCGAGCGAAGCAACGGAAGTGGTCTCCTCGGAGGCGGGCATGTTCCGGATCGGCGGCCTGGCAGATGGAAGGTATCAGCTTCGCGCAACCTTCGAAGGATTTGCCCCGGAAACCACCACCGGCCTGATCATTGAAGCGCCTTTGCGCGGCGCCCATGCCGCCATCATTCTGCGCCCGGCCGCGATGACGGATCAGGTGGCGGTCTCGGCGCGCCTGATACCCGGGGCCACGGAGCAGGCGGCGCGGATTCCGGGCTCGTTCGACGTGGTGGATGCAACCCTGTTCCAGGCCAGCCGGCCTTCGACGTTCGAGGAAGTGCTGCGCAAGGCGCCCGGCGTCTACGCCCGCCCCGAAGAGGGTTTCGGCCTGCGGCCCAACATCGGGATTCGGGGGCTGAACCCGGCCCGCTCCTCGCGGGTGCTTCTGCTGGAAGACGGCGTCCCGCTCTCCTACGCTCCCTACGGCGACAACGCGTCCTACTACCATCCGTCCGTCGACCGCTACGAAAGCGTGGAAGTGGTGAAGGGCGCGGGCCAGATTCTCTACGGACCCATGACGGTGGGCGGTGTCATCAATTACGTTACGCCCACGATCCCCGGCGGCCGCGAGGGCTTGCTGGCGCTGACAGGCGGCAACCGCGACTACCTGAATGGCCACATGCGCTACGGGGGACTGTTCGGCCGCACGGGACTGTTGTTCGACTTTGTGCGGAAGCAGGGCGAAGGATCCCGCGATCACACCTCGAGCGAACTGAACGACTTCAACTTCAAGCTGCTCACGCCGGCCGGCGCGCGCCAGACCATTTCGATCCGGTCCAACCTTTATACGGAGGACTCAAACGTCACCTACAGCGGCCTGCGCCTGAGCGAGTACCTGGAGAATCCACGGCAGAACCCCTTCCGCAACGACTTCTTCACCGGGCGCCGCTTTGGCGCCGCGCTCACGCACTCGATGATCTTCACGCCGGCGGCGGTGCTCACAACGCACGTCTATGGTTCCACCTTTTCGCGCGACTGGTGGCGCCAGTCGAGCAACTCGGCGCAGCGGCCCAACATGGCGGCGAACCCGGTCTGCGGCGGGATGGCAAACCTCCTCACAACCTGCGGGAACGAAGGCCGGCTTCGCGACTACGCGACGTGGGGCGTCGAGCCGCGGCTCCGGCTGTCCAGCCGGATGATCGATACCGACCTGGGGGGGCGGGTGCATGTCGAGGTCCAGGAACGCCTTCAGGAGAACGGACTGATGCCCACGGCGCGCAGCGGCGCGCGGGTGGAGAACAACCGCCGCGACAACACGGCCGTTTCGGGCTTTATCCAGAACCGCCTGCGGTGGCGCAGCCTGACGGTGACACCGGGCTTGCGTGTGGAGCATGTCCGCTACCGGCGCCTGAACCGCCTGTTCAACGGCGGCGCGGGGATCGCCGGCCGCACGCAGCTCACCCAGGCGATCCCCGGTCTGGGCGTGGCGTGGAACCCGGCCAAGGCCATTACCCTGTTTGCAGGCGCTCATCGGGGCTTCGCACCGCCGCGCACCGAGGACATCATCAACAATAGCGGCGGTTTCGTGGAACTCGATCCCGAACTGAGTTGGAACTACGAGGCCGGCATGAGGGCACGGCTTGCTCGGACAGCCTCCGTGGAAGCAACCTGGTTCCGGCTGGACTATCAGAACCAGATCATTCCGGCGAGCCTGGCCGGAGGCGTTGGCGCGGCGCTGACCAGCGCGGGGCGCACGTTGAACCAGGGGCTGGAGACCGCTTTCCGCGGCGAGACCCGGAGCCTGGCGCGGCTGGGAGGCAGTTTCTGGGTCCGCACGGCGGTGACGTGGATTCCGGTGGCGCGGTTCGAGGGCCGGCGCCTCAGTTCGGTGCCCGGCTTCGGGGGTGTGACGGTTTCGGGCAACCGTCTTCCTTACGCATCACGGTCCCTGGTGAACGCCACGCTCGGCTACAACCATCGCCGGGGCGCGAATGCGCAGATTGAAGCGGTGCAGACCAGCCGGCAGTTCGGCGACGATCTGAACACCATCAACCCGTCGCCCGACGGGCAGCGGGGCGCGCTGCCAGGGTATACGCTGTGGAACGCCACGGTTAACGTGCCCATCGAAGCCTGGCGCACGACGCTGTTTATCACTTCGAAGAATCTCTTCGACCGCACGGTGCTGGTGGACCGGGCGCGGGGCATGTTGCCGGGCTCGCCGCGTCTGGTGCAGGCGGGATTGCGGTTCACGTTTTAAAGAGGTGTTCGCATCTGGGACCGCCGGTCCCACGGGCGAGATTTCGGACCCTCCTGGCACATTTCTAAGCCGTTGAAATCAGGCCGCTTTCCGGACGGCGGCGAACGTGCCCAGACAGGCCCCGGGAGAAACCGCCCGATGCACTCACTGATTCAGAACATCCGCCACGGGTTTCGGATGTTGCTCAAGAGCCCCGGCTACACCGCCGCGGGGATTCTGGCCCTGGGCATCGGCATTGGGGCCAACACAGGGATTTACAGCATTGCCGACATCCTGGTTTCGCGGCCGCTGCTCTTGCCGGAGTTGGACCGGATGGTCTACGTGATGGAGAACCTCACCAGTTCTCCGCTGCTGCGCGAGGATCTTTCGCCGCCGGATTTTGAGGACCTGCGGGCCCAGACCCGGACCCTGGATCACCTGGCGATGGTGGACTACAACACGGCCAACCTGACCGGCGACGGCGAGCCGGAGCGGGTGGAGGTGGCGAACGTTTCGGCCAGCTTTTTCCCGGCCATGGGCGCGCCGATGGTGGTGGGGCGGCCGTTCACGGAGACGGAAGAGCGCAACCGCGTCAAGGTGGCGGTGCTGGCACACGGCCTGTGGGAGCGGCGGTTCGGCGCCAACCCGAACGTCTTAGGCCGGACCATCGAACTGAGCGGCGTTCCGCACGATATCGTTGGGGTTGCGCCCCGCGAGTTCCGTTTCCCGCCCGAAGCGGAGGTATTCGCCCCGGTGGTGATCGCCGAGCGGGACCGGGCACGGCGCGATGCGCACTATCTGACGGTGATCGCGCGCCTGAAGCCGGGTGTTTCGAACAAGGAAGCGAATGCGGAACTGGTGGCGTTCGGGCAGAACCTGAAGCAGCGGTTTCCTGAGAACCACGCGCAGCGGGGAGCCCGCGCTGTGCCACTGGCGGAGCAGGTGGGGGGCGACCTGACGGCCGTCTACACACGGATGATGATCGCCGCGGCGGGGGTGCTTCTGCTGATCGCATGCGCGAATGTGGCGAATCTGCAGTTCGCCCGTCTTTCCAGCCGTTCGCGGGAGATCGCGGTGCGTGCGGCGCTGGGCGCGGACCGGTGGCGGACGCTGCGGCTGCTGTTGACCGAAAGTGTGCTGCTTTCGCTGCTGGGTTCCGTGGTTGGACTCCTCTTCGCGGTTTGGGCCGTGGACCTGACGCGTTCATTTCTGCCCGGCGAAGTGAAGGTATTCATACCGCGCTGGGACGACATGAGTATGGATTGGCGGGCACTGCTGTATATGATCGCCACGGCGCTGGCTGCCGGTGTTGCCGCCGGTGCGGCGCCGGCGTTCTTAGGCACTCGCATCCAGCCGGGTGAAGCTTTGAAGGAGGGTGGGCGCACCTCCACCAGTGGACGGCGCCGGCGGTGGCTCAGGGCCTCGCTTGTGGTGGGGCAGATGGTGCTGGCCGTGGTGCTGCTGGTGATGGCGGGACTTCTGGTGAAGGGCTTCAACCGGATGAGCGTACCGAAGCCGAACCTGGACGCGGCGCAGGTGATGACTTTCCGCGCGGCGCTCTCCGAATCCACGTATGCGAAGAATCCCGATGTGCTCAACTTCCACCGGCGCCTGGCCGGTGAGATGAGCGCGGTGTCGCAGCGCATGGAGTGGTCCGTGGTGACCGCGTTGCCATACAACAACAATTCGAGCAGCTTCCCCATCGAGATCGAGGGGCAGCCCGCGGCGCCCGGGCAGCCGGTGACCATTCAGCATCAATCCGTGAGCCCGTCGTACTTTCACAACATGCGCATCCCGATCGAACGCGGGCGCCCATTGGCCGACACCGACGATGAGAACGCGGCGAAAGTGTGTCTGGTGAGCCGGGCGTTCGCGGACAGGCACTATCCCGGGCAGGACCCGCTTGGCAAACGTGTGCGCGTGGCCTCAACGCCGGATGCCCCCTGGTACGTGATTGTGGGCATCGCGGGCGACCTGTTTCACAATTCAACGGACCGCGGCCCGCGGCGCACCATTTATAGAAGCATCTGGCAGAACCCGCCACGGTCCTTCGATGTGATCGCCCGCGCTTCCGTGCCACCGCAGACGTTGGCCCCCGAACTGCGCGCGGCTATGGCGCGTGTGGACCGCAAGCAGCCTCTTTACCGCATGCTGGCTTACCAGCGGGTGATCGACAATCATCTGTCCGGTTTCCGTTACATCGCCTCGATGATGGGCGTTACCGGATTTCTGGCCATCATCCTGGCCGCGATCGGCACCTTCAGCCTGATCTCATTCGCCGTGGCTGAGCGCACACACGAGATCGGCGTCCGCGTGGCGTTGGGCGCCGACCCGGCGGCGGTGGTGCGCATTGTGCTGCGCCAGGCGCTGGTGCTTCTGGGCACAGGGGCTGGGGTTGGGCTGATCTGCGCGTGGGCGGCCGCGCAGGCGATGGCGGGTGTTCTGTTCGGCGTGGCGCCCAATGACCCCGTGACGCTGGCCTGGGTGGTGGGAATCATTCTGATTTCCGGCTTCGCGGCCTGCTGCGCGCCGGCGCTGCGCGCTCTGCGGGTGGATCCGATCACGGCGCTGCGGAACGAGTAAGATGATGTCCGTGAGAGTCGCATGGCGCGGTCTGGCACGGCGGCCCGGTTTCACGGCGGTGGCCGCGGCCACGCTGGCCGTGGGCATTGGCGCATCGACTGCGGTGTTCAGCCTGGTGGAAGAGATCCTGCTGCGGGACTTGGGCTATCCCGATCCGGACCGCCTGGTGGTGCTCTTTGAGAAGCGCACCCGGGAAGGCATGACGCGGGGCCAGATCTCGCCCGGGCACTTCTACGATCTGGCCGACCGCGCCAACCCGTTCTCCGGTCTGGCGGGATTTGAGAGCACCGTTTTCAATCATGTCTCAAGCGCGGGCGCCGAGCGGATCAACGGCGCGGCGGTGACGGAGAGCTACTTCGACCTGCTGGGAGCCCGGACGGTGCCGGGACGCCTGTTCGAGGCCAACGCGCCTCGGCAGGTGCTGGTGAGCGACAGCTTCTGGCGGCGGCGGCTGAATGCGGACCCGGCGATCGCCGGGCAGCCGATTGCATTGAACGGAGCCGCGTACACGGTGGCCGGCGTGCTGCCGCCGGGTTTCGCGCCGCTGCCCCATGGCGCGGAGATTTTCATCGCCATCACGCCCACGGCCGAACTGCGCGAACTGCGGGGCGCCCACACCTGGAGCGGCGTGGCTCGTCTGCGCGCCGGCGTTCCGGCGGCGGCCGCCCGGAAGGAACTCGACGCCATTGCAGCCACCTGGGAGATGGAGCATCCCTCCACCAGCCGCGGCCACGCCATTGAACCGGTTCCGATTGAAGAGGCGCTGCGCGGTTCGTACAGTTCAACCATGTGGCTGCTGATGGGCGCGGTGATTCTGGTGCTGCTCATCGCCTGCGCGAACGTGGCCGGCATGCTGCTGGCGCGCGGCGTGGAACGGGCGCCGGAGATGGCCATCCGGGCCGCGCTGGGGGCGTCGCGGGCCAGAATCCTGGGAGAGTTGGCACTGGAGGGGCTGGCGCTGGCCGCCGTCGCGGGCAGCCTGGGTGCGCTGCTGGCCACATGGATTCTCGACGCTCTGATGGCGGCCGTGCCCGCGACTTTCGGCATCACCCCGGCCAGCGTCCGGCTGGACGGCAAAGTGCTGGCTTTGTGCGCGATGACGGCGGCGCTGTGCGGACTGCTGGTATCGCTTGCCCCAGCCATCGCGGCCGCGAGTGAGCGGCTGCGCGCGAATTCGCGCACCACCGCCGGCGGCCGGGCGGAGGCGCGGATTCGGCGGCTGATCGTGACGGGCGAATGCGCGCTGGGCGTGGTGCTACTGGCCGCTGCGGGCCTGATGCTGCGGAGCGTCTGGCTGCTTGAGCAGGACGGGCGCGGCTTCAATGCCCGGAACGCGCTGACCTTCAACCTGCAGCTTCCCTACCGCACCTATGGGGACGATGCGCTCAAGACGGCTTTTGAGCGGCGCCTCACTTCGGCCATCCGCGCTTTGCCCGCGGTGGAGAGCGCCGGACTGACATCGCACCTGCCGATGTCGGGCCAGGACGTGCGGCAGACCGTTCATATCGAAGGGCGTGAGGAGGGTGCTGATGAGCCGCGGGTCCACTGGCGCATTGTGACGCCCGGCTATTTCCCGGCGATGCAGATCCAGTTGATCGCCGGGCGGCTGCATCGCGACGGTGAATCGAAAGAGACGCTGGTGGTGATCAATCAGACCGCGGCGCGGCGGTTCTGGCCCGGGCTGAACCCGTTGGGCCGGCGCATTCGATTCGGCTCCGAGTCCGCGGAAGTGATTGGCGTGGTGGCCGATGTCCGCCACTGGGGCCTGGGCCGCGAGACCAACCCGGAGGTCTACTTCAACTTCTGGCGCAAGCCGTGGTGGAACATGAATTACGTGGTGCGCGCCGGGGGTGATGTGGTTGCCCTGACGCCGGCCATCCGGGCAGCGCTGCGGGGCATTGATGCCGAGATTCCGCTTGGGCTTGTGGCGCGCATGGAGTCCATGGTGGACCGGCCCACGGCGCGGCGCCAGTTTCTGATGTCGCTGCTCACGGTATTCGCCGCGCTCGCGATGCTGCTCGCCATGGTGGGGCTGTACGGCCAGTTGGCGTACTCGGTGGCGCGGCGGCAGCGCGAGATCGGCATTCGGGCAGCCCTGGGAGCTTCCCGCGGCGAGATCGCGGCGCTGGTGTTTCGCGAGGGCATGGGCCAGGCGCTGCCCGGAGTCTTGCTGGGGTTGGCGGGCGCCGCCGCTCTGGGCCGGCTGCTTGACGGGCAACTCTATGAGGTGCATCCGAATCACCCGGCCATCCTGGCTGCAGCCGCGGCGTCGATGCTGGTGGCGGCGGTTCTGGCGTGTTCGATTCCCGTGCGGCGGGCGTTGGAGCGGAATCCTCTCCAAGCACTCAACTCGGATTCGATGTAGACTGACGGAATCGTTTCCATCGAAACGTCCGTTTCTAAGGAGTAGAGTCACACATGCCTAAAGGAACATTCAGCCGCCGAGGTTTTTTCCGTGGCGCGGCTTCATCGGCCGCGGCGGGGCTTTTCGCCCCGCTCGCGCAGGCGCAACAGCGTGGACCGGCGATGCTTGGTCCCGGCTATGGCCCGCTGGCTCCGGCCGGTGATGAACTGTCGCTGCCGCCCGGCTTCCGGTATTCCATCGTCAGCTTTGAAGACGACGCGATGGCCGACAACTTCCCGGTGCCCAAGGCGATGGACGGGATGGGCGCATTCAGCTTGCCCAATGGCAACATCCTGCTCATCCGGAATCACGAAGACGCCGAAGCCGGCAACCGGTTCCGCACCCGCCCTGCCGCCAGCACCTCCACGTCCGACGGAATTCTGGTTCCATATCTCAACACGCACTACGGCCCCCGGTCCGCCGCCTACGACCAGTACTGCGGCGGAGGCACCACATCGATTGAAGTGGACCCGCGGACGCGCCGCAAGGTGCGTGAGTATTGGAGTCTGGTTGGCACGCTCCGCAACTGCGCCGGCGGCATCACACCGTGGGGCAGTTGGCTTACCTGCGAGGAGACGCTCGAGGGCCCCACAGCCACGGGCTATGACAAGGACCACGGCTACGTTTTCGAAGTGCCCATCACGGCGGGGCCGGGCTCCCCGGCGCCGGCTGTTCCCATTCCCGCCATGGGCCGGTTCGCGCATGAGGCCGTGGCGGTGGATCCCGATACCGGCTACATCTACGAGACCGAGGACCAGGGCGACGTCTCCGGGTTCTACCGGTTCATACCGCGGGTGAAACCCACCAAGCCGGGCGATCTGGCGGCCAACGGCGGACGCCTGGAGATGCTGCGGATACGCGGCGTGGACGGCTATGAGACGGCGATCAATCAGCGGGTGGGAGCGGTGCTCAATGCGTCGTGGGTGGAGGTGCCTGAACCCGACCCGAGACCAGTCTCGGTGGCGGTTGGCGGAGTTACCCGGGCGCGAACTTTCGATCAGGGCTTGCGTGCCGGGGGCGCCATCTTCCGGCGCGGCGAAGGCATCTGGTACTGGGAGAACAAGATGTACTTCACGGCCACCAGCGCGGGCGATGCCGGGCTCGGTCAGATCTGGGCCTATGACACCAAGGCGGAAACGTTGACCCTGGTCTTCGAGACACCGAATCACCATGTGCTCGATTTTCCCGACAACATCGCCGTGAGCCCGCGCGGCGGGCTGATTGTCTGTGAAGACGGCGCGGCGGGCCAGCACCTTCGAGGCGTGACGCCTGACGGACAGATCTTCAACTTCGCGAGGAACATCTTCAGCAGCACCGAGATGGCCGGAGCCTGCTTCAGCCCCGACGGACAGACGCTTTTCGTGAACATCTACGGCCGCTCCACCGTTCGCACCACCACCCCGTACCGCCGGGCCACGCTGCTTCCGGTTGGGTCGGAATTGCAGGAGAAGGCGCTGACGCTTGCCATCTGGGGGCCTTGGGGCACCGGACTTCTTTAGGATTCGCTGCGTTCGGGGCCTCGCCGGTATTGGGCCGGAGCGCCATCCAGGCTGAAGACAGCCACACCACCGGCCGGGGCTTCGTGCAGCCGGAGAGGATCAACCACGGCGCCACCGCCCACGCAAGACCACACGGCTTGACGCCGGCGCATGCCGGGTGCCTCAGAAATTCAGACGCAGCATGAACTGCAACTGCCGCGAAGTGCCGGTACCGGTAGCGCCGTCGTTCGCCGTCTGAAGGATTCGCCCAAAGGTCGGCGTTGAAAGGTTGGCCACCGGCTCGCCGAACTGCGCCCGGTTGAAGAGGTTGAACGCTTCCGAACGGAATTCCAGCGCCGCGCGCTCGGTGAGACGCAAACGCTTGGTCAGGCCCAGGTCCGCCTGCCACAATGCGGGTCCGCGAAAGCCGTTGCGGCCGGAGTTGCCATAGGCGCCGTTGGCCGGCATGCCAAACGCGGCGGGATTCAACCACAGCCCCGGAGACCGGTTGGCGGCATAGGCGCTGCCGCCCAGATAACTCGCCCTCTGCGCCTGGGTCTGGCCGGAAGGCACGGCTGTGGTTGCCCGGTTTACCACCACGCTGAACGCCCGGCCTGTGCGCGCCGTGAACAGGCCGCTGGCGTTCCAGCCGCCAAACCAGCGGCCGACCCCTGGCATCCGCGCCCCCGGCAATTGATACACCCAATTCGCGGTCAACGTCTGCCGGATGTCGTAGTCGGCCGGGCCGCGATCACAGGCACGGCATTGGACGTTCTGAATCTGGCCGCCCTCACCCGAGCCCGCGTTGTCGGAGATCGTATTCCCCCATAGATATTGCGCCTGGAAGAGCCAGCCCTTCGCAAAGGACCGCTGCAACGACGCCTGCAATCCATTGAAATTCGTGATGCCGTCAAACCGCTTTTCATCAATCTGGCCGAATGCCGCCAGCGGCCGCCTGCGGGTGACCGCATCCAGAACGTTCACGTAGGTGCGTGTCAACTGGTTGCGCCCCACATTGCCAACGTAGGCAGCCTGGGCCACGAAGCCGCCGGGCAATTCCCGTTGAAGAGAAAGGGTCCACTGGTGCGATTCGGGCTCCTTGCGATCCCGCTGCACGCTGCGCGGTGTCTGCCCGCGCGAAACCAGCACGCCCAGCCACTGGGTGGCCGGAAAGCTCAATCCGGGCGCCTCGGCCGCGGTGATCGAGAAACTCTCCGGCAGGCTGTCGATCGCCGCCGTCACATCGTCGTTCTGTCCCGGCCCATAGTAACGGCCATAGCCGGCCCGCAGGACCGTCTTGCCGCCCAAGGCGCGCGGCGACCAGGCGAACGAGACCCGGGGCGCGATGTTATCCCGGTCCGGGAAGAACCATGGCGCCCCCGCCGGGCAGAAGCCCTGGCATCGCACCAGATCGAACACCCGGCCGCGGCCGAAGTTGTCTTTGGAAACCGTGTACTGCTCATACCGCACACCCACATTGATTGTGAGCTCAGGGCTCATGCGAAACTCGTCCTGGAAGTAGACCGAATGGAAGGTGCGGCGCACGCCCACCGTGCCCAGTGCGCCCGCCTGATTGATGCGGTCCATCTGGTTCCGCAGGAAGAGATCCTGCGAGGCGAACGTGTACGTTGTGGCCGGGCCGTTGCCTACGTTCATGTGAATCCGCCGGATCTCGCCACCCACCTTGAGCGTATGGGCGCCGCGTGACCACATCAGATTGTCCACCACCGAGTATGTGCTCGGCTTCTCGACGATGTAGGTGTTTGCCTGGCTGGAGGAGAATCCCTGGATGCTGAATCCGGCCGGCAGAAGCCCCGTATCGTACCGTGTGAGGGAGGAGCGATTGAAGCCCAGCTTGGTTTCATTCACCACCCGCGGGCTCCACAACTGCTGCCACTGCAGTGTGGCGTTCGAGGGCCGGATGTAGGAGTCCCGGGTCTCAAGCAGGCCGTTGCGGATCTGGCTGATCAGCCCATCGGAGATCGCCGCCCGGTAGAAGAGGCTGTGCTTTTCATTCAACCGGTGATCGACGCGGAGCATGCCGCTGTATTCGTTACGGCGTTCGGGCGTGGTTGCCAACAGACGGTCCACGTTGGCGTTCGGCCCGGGTGCGTTTCCGGCGGGATAGGCGTCGATCACGCTGCGCAACGCCGCGGGCGTTCGCTGCCGGAAGGCCGCGCTCGGCACCAGCCCGTCGGCCCGTGTGATGCTCAGCCGCTGGAGCAGCTCTTCGTAGTTGCCGAAGAAAAACAGCCGGTTGCGCTGAATGGGGCCGCCCAGACTGCCGCCGAACTGATTCAACCGGAACGGAGGAAGTGTGGGGCCATCGAAGGGACGCCGCGTGTCCAGCGCGCTGTTGCGGAAAAACTCGAACGCCGACCCGTGATAGCCGTTCGTTCCCGCCTTCGACACCAGATTGATCTGCGCTCCGCCGCCCACGCCTCCCTCGGCCGTGAACGGCAGCGAGTTCACGCGAAACTCGGCGATCGAGTCCGTCGAAATCACCAGGCGCATGTTGCCCTCCTGCCGGGGGTCCTTGATGCCCGTCGAATCCACGCCGTCGAAGGTCCAGTTGCTGTCATCGCGCGGCCGCCCGAAGAAGCGGATGGAATTCTGATTCCCTTCCCCAACGTTCACCGCGCCCGGCGCCAGCATCATCAACGACGCCCAGTGGCGGCCGTTGAGCGGGATGTTCCGCATCTGCTGTTCTCCGATGGCTGTCCCGATCTCGGCGTTCGTCTGTTCCAGGGGTGTGACCCCGGCCGTCACTTCCACGGCGGTTGCCACCGCGCCCACTGCCAGTTCGATGTCGAGTGTCCGGGTTTGGCCCACCGTCAGCACAACTCCCGCCGTGCGAGCCGGTTGAAAACCGTCCGCCGTGAAAGATACCGTGTAGGATCCCACCGTGAGCCCGCCAAGGCGGTACTCGCCAGCCGTTCCGGTCTTCGATTCGCGCCGCTGGCCGGTGCCCAAGGCCTCCGCCACCACGGCTGCACCCGAGATCGCCGCTCCGCTGGCATCGGTCACCGAGCCGGTGAGGGTGGCCCGGTCCACCTGGGCCGGTAATACGGATGCAAGCGCACAGAAGGCGAGGGGGCGCCAGAAGGGACTCATGGCTTGAAGATAGCCTTCGAATGTCACAAATCCGCTACAGTTCCGTGACGAAGACGTTGGGTAGGCAAAAAACACGAATCCCCGGCGAGGAAGTTCCGCGCCGGGGATTGATGTCAACGTTCCTGAATCGATCGATCAGCCCGACATCGACGAAAGGAACTCGCCGTTCGACCGCGTCCGCGCCAGTTTGTCCAGCAGCAATTCGATCGACTCCACCGGCGACAGCGGGCTCAGCACCTTGCGCAGCACCCAGACCCGGTTCAGTTCCTCGCGAGGCAGCAGCAGTTCGTCCTTGCGCGTCCCGCTCTTGTTGATATCGATCGCCGGGAACACGCGCTTGTCCACCATCTTGCGGTCCAGGTGGATCTCCATGTTGCCCGTGCCCTTGAACTCTTCAAAGATCACGTCGTCCATGCGGCTGCCGGTATCCACCAGGGCTGTCGCCACAATCGTCAGCGACCCGCCTTCCTCAATGTTGCGCGCCGCGCCGAAGAACCGCTTTGGCCGCTGCAGCGCGTTCGAATCGACGCCGCCCGAAAGCACCTTGCCCGATGGCGGCACCACGGTGTTGTAGGCGCGGCCCAGCCGCGTGATGGAGTCGAGCAGGATGACCACATCGCGCTTGTGCTCCACCAGGCGCTTGGCCTTCTCGATCACCATCTCAGCCACCTGCACGTGGCGCGAGGCCGGCTCATCGAACGTCGAACTGATCACTTCACCGCGCACCGAACGCTGCATGTCGGTGACCTCTTCCGGCCGCTCGTCGATCAGCAGCACGATCAACGCCACTTCCGGATGGTTCGTGGTGATGGAATTCGCGATGCTCTGCAACAGCATCGTCTTGCCGGTACGCGGCGGCGCCACAATCAGACCGCGCTGGCCCTTGCCGATGGGCGTCAGCATGTCCATGATCCGGCCCGAATAGTTGTCGCGCGCCGTCTCCATCTTCAGCCGTTCCTGCGGATAGAGCGGCGTCAGATTGTCGAAGAAGATCTTGTTCCGGGACTCCTCCGGCGGCTCGAAGTTGATCGCGTCCACCTTGATGAGGGCAAAGTACCGCTCACCCTCCTTGGGCGGGCGGATCTGGCCCGATACGGTGTCGCCCGTGCGCAGGTCAAACCGGCGGATCTGCGAAGGCGACACGTAGACGTCATCGGGACCCGGCAGGTAGTTGTATTCCGGCGCGCGCAGGAAGCCGAAACCATCCGGCAGACACTCGAGCACGCCTTCCGAAAAGATCAGCCCGCTCTTTTCCGCCTGCGATTGCAGGATCTTGAAGATCAACTCCTGCTTTCTGAGCCCGGCCGTGCCCATCACACCAAGGTCCTTGGCGATCTGGTTCAGCTTCTGGATGCTCATGTCCTTGAGCTCCACCAGGTCCAGGCGTTCGCCGCGCGCCTGCTGAAGCTGGCGGTGCGGTTGCGGTTTGAACTTCTGCTCCTGCGGCTCGGCGGCCGGCTTGGTGTCCTGAGCGGCCTGCGCCGGGCGCGGGTCAGCAGCGGGAGTCTTGGCGGCCTCCACCTGCGGCTTCGCTTCCGCAGCCGGACTGGCGGTCTCGCCGTTGGCCGGAGTCTCGGCGGACGGGGTCGCGGGAGGAGGTGTCGCGGCCGCCGGCGGGGGAATCGTCGGCGGCGCCACGGGCTTGGTCTCGTTCGGGCGCGGCTGCGGTTTCGGCTGCGCCTTGGGCTTGGGCTCCTTCACCGCGGCCGGTTTGGGCTCGGCGGCAGGCGCTGCTTCCTTCACTTCCGCGGCCGGCGGAGCCGCGGCCTTCGCCGGTTCGGACTCCTTCGCCGGCGTGGCGGCATCGGGACCGGCAGCAGCCGCGTCCCCAGCCGCGCCACCGTTGGCGCCAACCGTCACGTTTGTTTCGTTGTTTTCCAAATCGCTTGCCAAGTTTCCCTCACTCCCCGGCCCTTCAAGGCCGAGAACGGTATGGGCGACCCCTCGGGGATCTCCCGTGCCACCGCCTGCATTCCCAGACGCTCTTCGTTCCGGTTCAGCTTGTCGATCTTGGTCACCACCACCTGAATCGGGATTCGATGATGTGTGAGCCAGTCGCGCAATTCCCGGTCCTTCTCCATCCAGCCGCGGCGCGCGTCCAGCAGCAGGATGGCCAGCCGCAATGTCGGCCGGTGGGCCAGATACGACTCGATCAGCCGCTTCCAGCCATCCAGGTGTTCGCGCGGCACGCGCGCGTAGCCGTATCCCGGCAGATCCACCAAATGCAGCCTTCCGTCCACCCGGTAAAAATTGATGGTTTGTGTACGGCCGGGTGTGGAACTGGTGAACGCCATCCGGTGTTGCCCGGTCAGCGCATTAATCAGGCTGGACTTGCCGACGTTGCTCCGCCCCAGGAACGCGACCTCCGGTAAGGATTCGGCCGGAAACGACGCCGGCTGATTCGCGCTCGCGAGGAACTCCGTCTTCATCTGCATGATATCAACAAATGAACCGGAGCGCGGTGGACCGTTCGATCAGTGCACATCCTCAGCCGGACGGGTGCCCAACTCGATCGGCTGCGGCGGAATCGCCAGCGAAGCCGGGTCGCGCTCAAAGGCGATCTTCAGCACCTCATCCACGCTCTCGACAAAGTGCAGCCGCATGTCCTTCCGGATGTTCTCCGGAATGTCCGGCAGGTCCTTCTCGTTGTCGCGCGGAAGAATCGCCTCGAAGATACCCTGGCGGTGCGCCGCCAGCAGCTTCTCCTTCAAGCCGCCGATCGCCAGCACCTTGCCGCGCAGCGTGATCTCGCCAGTCATGGCCACATCGCACCGCACCGGAATCTTCGAGAGGGCGCTCGAAATCGCCGTGGCCAGCGTGATGCCCGCCGACGGCCCGTCCTTCGGAATGGCCCCCTCCGGCACGTGCACGTGGATGTCGACGTCCCGGTAGAAGTCCCGCGGCAGCCCCAGCACATGGGCCCGCGACCGCACGTAGCTCATCGCCGCCTGCGCCGATTCCTGCATCACGTCACCCAGCTTGCCGGTCAGCGTCAGCTTGCCGCGTCCTTCCATGAGCGTGGCTTCGGTGGTGAGGATCTGGCCACCCACCTCGGTCCAGGCCAAGCCCACCGCCGCGCCCACTTCGTTCTTCTTGTCCGCCTTTGAATCGCGGAACTTCTGCGGGCCCAGCAGCTCAGTCACCTTGGCCGCCGTCACCACCGTCTTCTGCGCCGCGGCCTTGGCGGCCTTCCTGGGTCTCTTCGTCTCTTCCGTCTTGCCGCCGTCGTCTTCGGCGCGCACCACCGCGCGGGTGACCTTACGGCACACGTTGCCCACCTCGCGCTCCAGGTTGCGGACTCCGGCTTCCCGCGTATAGCTCTGAACCAGCTCCAGCAGACCCTCATCGGCAAACTCGATCTGCTCCCCGGAGAGCCCCGTCTGCTCCATCTGCTTCTTTACCAGGAACCGTTTGGCGATCTCCATCTTCTCCAGTTCCGTATAGCCGGAAAGACGAATCACTTCCATGCGATCCTGCAGCGGAGCCGGGATGGTATGCATCACGTTCGCCGTGGCGATGAAGAACACCTCGCTCAGGTCGTATTCCACGTCCAGATAGTGATCCTGGAACATGTTGTTCTGCTCAGGGTCCAGCACCTCAAGCAGGGCGGCCGACGGATCGCCGCGGAAGTCCGTCGACATCTTGTCAATCTCATCCAGCATGAAGACGGGGTTGCGCGTCCCCGCCTTCTTCATCATCTGGATCACCTGGCCCGGCAGCGCCCCGATGTAGGTGCGCCGGTGGCCGCGAACCTCCGCCTCATCGCGAACGCCGCCCAGCGACAGCCGCACGAACTTGCGTCCGGTCGACTTCGCGATCGACTTGCCCAGCGAGGTTTTGCCCACGCCGGGCGGCCCGACAAAGCATAGAATGGAGCCCTTGGGGTTCTTCACCCGCCGCCGCACCGCCAGGAACTCAAGGATGCGCTCCTTGATTTTCTCCAACCCGTAGTGGTCCGCTTCAAGCACCTCTTCGGCGTACTTAAGATCCCGGATCTCCTTCGACTTTTCCTTCCACGGCACCGCCAGCAGCCAGTCAAGATAGTTGCGCGACACGGTGGATTCGGCCGACATGGGCGGCATCTGTTCCAGCCGGCGCAGTTCGGCCATCGCCTTTTCCTGCGCCTCCGCTGTCATGCCGGCGTCTTCGATCTTCTTCTTCAGCTCGTCGTATTCGCTCTTCTCGCCGCGGCCCAGCTCTTTCTGGATCGCCTTGATCTTCTCGTTGAGGTAGTACTCTTTCTGCGCCCGCTCCATCTGGCGCTTCACGCGGCCCTGGATGGTGCGGTCCACGTTCAGCTTCTCGATTTCGATGTCGAGCATCTCCGCGATCCGGTTCAGCCGGTCCACCGGATCGAAGATCTCAAGCAACTCCTGTTTCTCTTCAATGGTGAGCTGCAGATTCGCGCCCACCTGATCGGCCAGCTTCCCGGGGTCATCCACGCGGATGGCGGCCACCATCGTTTCGTAGTTGAGATTCTGGCTCAGCTTCGCGTACTGCTCAAACAGGCCTGTCACCCGGCCGGTCAACGCATCCAACTGCGGACCCGCTTCCACCCGGAACTGCGCCGTCTTCACCAGCGCCCGGAAGAAACCCTCTTCCTCGCTGATGGAAACCACCTTGGCCCGCTCCACACCCTCAACCAGCACCTTGATGTTCCCATCGGGCTGCTTCAGGCTCTGCACAATGTTGGCGATCGTCCCCACGCCGTACACTTCATCCGGACGGGGCTCATCCACCGACGCGTCGTGCTGGGTCGCCAGAAAGATCTTCTTCTCCCCCAGCAGCGCGTCTTCCAGTGCGCGCACGCTCGAATCGCGGCCCACAATGAACGGAGTCATCATGTGCGGGAAAATGACCACGTCCCGGATCGGCATCATCGGGATCCGCTTGGTTTCCGATCGTTCTTTGGATGTCAGCATGGCAATGATTGGATTGTTATGACCTGAGTACGGAAATCACGGCGTCGCTCCGCCGCCCTAGCCTGCTTTTTCCAGCAGCGCCAGACTGATCTTCTGGGAAAGAACCATTTCCCGGGTGACCTGAAACTCGCGTACTTTCTTGTACGTGGGCAGGTAATACATCAGATCGAGCATCAGATCCTCCAGGATCATCCGCAAACCGCGCGCCCCCACCTTGCGCTCCATGGCCAGCGTGGCCACCGCTTCCAGGGCGTCGTCGTTGAACTTCAGCCGGACGTTCTCAAACTCGAACATCTTCTGGTACTGGCGAACAATGGCGTTCTTCGGCTTGGTCAGGATCTGGATGAGCGCTTCCTTCGTCAGATCCTCCAGCACCGCCACCACCGGCAGACGGCCGATAAACTCCGGAATGAACCCGCTCTTGATCAGGTCCACCGGCTGCACTTCCTTCAGCAGGTCGATGTCGCGGCGGTGCGAGTTGAGCGCCACCGTCTGGGCCGGCCGCCGCCCCGCTCCATCCTTCTCTTCCTCCGGATTCGTGAAGCCCATCGTCCGCCGCCCCACGCGCCGCGAGATGGTCTTCTCCAGGCCGATAAACGCCCCGCCGCAGATGAACAGGATGTTCGTCGTGTCCACCGCCGTGAACTCCTGGTGGGGATGCTTCCGTCCGCCCTGCGGCGGCACATTCGCCACCGTCCCTTCCAGAATCTTCAGCAGCGCCTGCTGCACACCCTCACCGGAAACGTCGCGGGTGATCGAGGGGTTCTCGTCCTTCCGGCAGATCTTGTCGATCTCATCGATATAGATGATGCCCGTCTGGGCCCGCTGCACATCCCAATCGGCGTTCTGCAGAAGGCGCAGAATGATGTTCTCCACATCCTCGCCCACGTAGCCGGCTTCGGTGAGCGTGGTGGCATCCACAATGGCGAACGGCACGTCCAGAATCCGGGCCAGGGTCTGGGCCAGCAGCGTCTTGCCGGTGCCCGTCGGTCCGATCAGCAGAATGTTCGACTTGGCCAGTTCCACCGCATCGGACCCGCGCTGCTTGTTCATGAAGATCCGCTTGTAGTGGTTGTAGACCGCCACCGCCAGCTTCTTCTTCACCGCATCCTGCCCGACGACGAACTGGTCCAGATACTCCTTCAACTCCAGCGGTTTCGGCAGCTTGTTGCCCTGCGTATAGGGCTGCTCATGACGGTCGTCTTCGAGAATCGAGTTGCACACCGCGATGCACTCATCGCAGATGTACGCCCGGGGGTAATCGCTGGGCGACGAAATCAGCTTGCCAACAACATCCTGGCTTTTGTGGCAGAACGAACAACGAAGCGTCTCGTCGGCACCGGTACGTTTCACGCGGGAACTCTCCAGTCGTGTGGATCAGGAAAAACGAACCCCGGCATTCGACTAACGGCCGGGGAAGAGGCCCCGGAAGCGGGGCTCCATGCGGATCGTTGCCGCGAAGGCACGGCTGGGAGCGGAATCTGAACGCTCATGAAATAGCACGAATCCAACTCCAGTATAGCAGTCCCTGCCACCCCCACCGGCTCTTTCACGGCGCCAAAAGCGCAAGGCCAGCCTCTACCGGGGTGGCGGAGCCTGAGAGGACGCCGCCGGCCGCCCGTCCACGGTGGCCGGCTCCATCAACTCCGTGCGGGTCCCGTCGGGGTCAAACAGGTTCAGTTGCCGCTTCCGGTTCACCCCGGTCCGCACCTCCAGCGGCAGCTTGTACCCCTGCCGGGCGGGCAAAGCCTCAATCGCCGCCAAAGCCTTTGCCATGTCCGGCACCATCAGGCAGATATGATGGGCCGAACCGCGCCGCGTCTGCTCCGGAATCCGGTCATACAGCATGAACTCAATGTAATCTTCCCCGTCCGGCACCTGCATGTTCACCCAGTTGAGCACCTTCCCATCCCGGCTGCCGCGCCAGATCTCCCGAAACCCAAGCACGCCGCGATAGAACGCCATGGCTGGTTCCAGCCGGCCCACCAGAATCCCGACATGCATCATCCGCGATGACACACCCCGGGGCTGATGCTTCCCCTTCTCCCGCACCGTCCAGCTTCCGGGCATGTACTGGACAAACTCCACCGTGTGGCCGTCCGGATCCCGCGCCGTGAAGCTCCTGTTCCCAATCCGGTCCACACCGGCCTTCGCCGGCACGGCCACGCCCTTCGACGCCAGGTAACCGCGCATGGCCTCAATGTCATCGGTCTCCACCGCGATGTGGTTCAACCGGTCCGTGTTGGCTTCGCGTTCGGGAAAAATCTCGATGTACTGCCGCTCATTCACCTTGAAGAAGGTGAGGGCCAGGCTGCCGCCAGGGTTGCTGAGCGAGTAGGGCTCACTAAAACCCAGCACGTCCCGGTAGTAGCCACGGGCCTTCTCCACGTCCTTCACATACAGCGCGATGTGAGCCACCCCCGTGATCCGCGGGCGCACCGGTTCGGCGGACACCGCGAACACGGCCGCAATCGCCACCCATGGTGTAAAGCTCAACTTCATCCCGCCTCCACCGTACAACACTCTCAGCCGCTCCAAAAAACGAACGGGCCGGCCCCTTGCGGGAAGCCGGCCCATGTTCGGCCTTCTGAATGACCTAACGCCGGCGGCGTAGCGCGGCCACGCCGGCCAGACCGAGGCCGGCCAAAGCCAAAGCCGACGGCTCAGGCACGGCGCCCGAATACTCGATGGTCAGAGTCGTATCACTCCCCTTCTTCAATCGTCACCGACGTCAAGGCATCGCCCTGCTGCACCGCATTCACTACGTCCTGTCCGGAGCGCACCTGCCCGAACACGGTGTGCTTGCCGTCCAGCCAGTCGGTCTTGATGTGGGTGATGAAAAACTGGCTGCCGTTCGTATTCGGCCCGGCATTCGCCATCGAAAGCGACCCCACGCCGTGCCGCTTCCAGGCGCCCTTGAACTCGTCATTGAACCGGTACCCCGGGCCGCCGCGCCCGGTGGCCGTCGGATCGCCACCCTGAATCATGAAATCCGCGATCACGCGGTGGAACGTCGTGCCATCATAGAAGCCCTCCCGCGCCAGGAAGACGAAGTTGTTGACCGTCGCCGGCGCCTCGGCCGCGAACAGGTCGCAGACAATGCTCCCCCGGGACGTGTTAAAAGTGGCAGTATACTTCTTTGCCGTATCGATGGTCGTGGCGGGCGGCGCCGCGTACTGTTTGGCCATAAGTCTTCAGTGTAGCGTGAGGTGATTCTTGGCGAAGCGTTTCGACGCGATTATTGTGGGCGGCGGCCATAACGGGTTGGTCACGGCCGCTTATCTGGCCCGGGCCGGACGCAGCGTGCTGGTGCTTGAGCGCCGCGAGATGGTGGGCGGCTGCGCCGTCACCGAGGAGATCTGGCCCGGCTATCGCGTCTCCACCGCGGCCTACCTGTCGAGCCTCCTCCAGGAGCGCATCATTCAGGACCTGCGCCTCCCCGACTTCGGCTATCAGGTGGACGCCAAGGACCCCGCGTTCTTCTCCCCGTTCCCCGACGGCCGCTACCTCTTCTTCTGGCAGGACCGCGCCCGCACCCTGCGCGAGATCGCCAAGTTCTCTGAAAAGGACGCCGCGGCCTACCCGGCCTACGAAGCCCACATCGAGCGCCTTGCCCAGGTGGCCGAAGCCCTGCTGCTCACCGCGCCGCCCGAGTTTCCGCCCCGCCGCCCCCAGGACTTTCTCGATTACCTGAAGCTGGGCGGCCGCGTCCGGTCGCTTGACCGCGCAGAGATGGTCGCGCTCGTGAAAGTGTTCACCATGAGCGCGTCCGATTTTCTGGACGAGTGGTTCGAATCGGAAGAAATCAAAGTCACGCTGGCCACCGACGGAGTCATCGGGGCAAACGGAGGCCCGCGGTCCCCTGGAACCGCTTACATCCTGCTGCACCACTGCATGGGGGGCGTGGGCGGACATCGCGGGCTGTGGGGCTTTGTGCGCGGCGGCATGGGCGCGGTGTCCGAATCCATCGCCGCCGCCGCCCGCAGCCATGGCGCCGTGATTCGCACCGCCGCCGCCGTGGAGAGAATCCTGGTTCGCAACGGCCGCGCGATGGGCGTTGTCCTGGAAGGCGGCGAAGAGATCCTCGCCTCCAAAGTGGCCAGCAACCTCGATCCCAAGCTCACCTTCGGGCGCCTCGTGGAACCCGGCCACCTGCCCGATGAATTCTCCCGCGCCATTCGGAACTACCGCTCCGAGGGCACCTCCATGAAGATTAACCTCGCCCTCAGCGAACTGCCCAGCTTCCGAGCCCTGCCCGGCGCCCCGGGCCCGCAGCATCGCGCCACCATGCACCTTTGCCCGTCCATCGAGTACGTGGAACGAGCCTGGGACGAAGCCAAATACGGCATGCCCTCACGCGCGCCGCTGCTCGAAATGACGTGCCCCACCATGTACGACCCCAGCCTGGCCCCGCCCGGCCGCCACATCATGGGCATCTTCCTTCAGTACGCACCCTACACGCTCGCCTCCGGCACCTGGGACGAGCACCGCGAGCCCTACGCCGAGCGCGTCTTCGATCTGATCGAAGAGTACGCCCCGGGCTTCCGCAAACTGGTCCTGGCCCGGCAAGTCCTCTCGCCCTGGGATCTGGAGCAGCGTTTCGGCATCACCGGCGGCAACATCTTCCACGGCGAAATGAGCCTTGATCAGATGTTCGTCATGCGCCCCGTGGCCGGCTGGGCGCGATACACCACGCCCGTCAAGGGTCTTTACCTATGCGGCTCCGGCGCCCACCCCGGCGGCGGCGTCATGGGCGCGCCCGGATACAACTGCGCCGCGGTGATGTTGAAGTAACGGACTACGGCTCGACGATCACCTTCCCCCGCATCGATGGGTGGATGGTGCACTGGAAGTTCAACTCGCCGGGAACGCTGAATCTCACCGTGAAGCTCTGCCCGGGCTTGAGCCGCGGCGAAACAAAGCCGTTCGGAAACGCGTCGCCGATGGTGTGCTCCACCGGGTCGTCGTTGTAGAACGTGACGGTTCCGCCGTTTTTCACCCGGATTTCGCCCGGTAGGAAGCGGTAGTGCTTCATCACCCCATCGGGCAGCGCGCCCGAGCCGCCGTTCAGGTAAAGCCCCACCCGGGCCACGTAATCCTGGGCTTGCCCCATCACCTGGTGGCACTGCGCGCAGCCGAACGAATTGGGCGGCGTCGTCTGGTACGTTCGATCCGGACGGTAGGCCACGAACTCCCATTCGCCGCTGCGGTTGGCGCCATAGGCCTCACCGAAGCCCCTGTCTTTTTTCTGCACGAAGATGGTCGGCGTGGCTGCCGGGTCCTTCTGATAGCGGCCATTGGCGTCGAGGACCGGAGTGCCCTGGGCGTCGCGAAGCGCGTTCCAGGTCTCCATCACCAACACGGACCCGTACGGGTAGTTAAACTGCCCGTTGGGCGTGATCGACGCCGCCGCCGGGTTGGCGTAGATGGTTCGGACCTGCCGCGTGTCGGGCCGGTCGAAAACGTAGAGAAGCTGCCAGTTCTGGTAGTTCTCCGGAAAACCGACACGGTCCGTGGCGGGACCAGTCTGGGAGACGCCGGCCGATACCGCGGCGAGGCCGAGCGCAAGGGGGGAAAGGATGCGCATAGGGAACTCCTGGGCAAACGAGATTGGTACAGCTTGTGTCCTACGATACCCAGGTACGAGGCTCGCGTCAATGCGGATGGGGATTTCGTTGTAAACACAACGCCCCGGAGAACCTCGCGGCTCTCCGGGGCGTTGAATCGACTGCCGGGTCTGGCGTTACTGCACGGGCAGCGTGGTCCCGTTGCCGAAGATGGGACCATCCAGGCCCACCACGGCCACGGCGAACGGGCGGCCGGAGCCCGTGTTGGTATCCTGCGGAACCTCGAAGGTCACCGCGTAGACGCCAATCAGGCCCATGACGTATTCGGCGCTCACCGTACGGACGCCCGCGTTGTTCAGACCCGTGATGATCTGCGCCGTCACCATCTGGCCGGGCGCACCCACCCGGTTCGTGATGATCTGCGGATTCGTCTGCCCGATGCCGGTGACGAAGAACCTGATCATCTCACCGCGCCGGGCCGGATTCTCCTCGGAGACGTAGGAACCGTCCGGACGTTGCGCCACCGCCTGCAACCGGCCGGCGGAATCGCGGGTCTCGAAGATTCCGGGGCTGAAGCGGGCAATGGTTATGTCGAGCGACGCCGTGTTGTCGTTCACACGCAGCGTCGCCAGCGCGGGACCCGGCTGCAGGTCGCACGGCACCTGGAAGGCCACCTGCTCGCGGCCGCCCACGTTACCCACCCAGAAGATGGGGCTCAGGTTACCGGCGAAGGATACCTGGACTCCCTGATGCGTGGTGGGCAGCGGTCCGTAGAACGAATTGGCATTGATCACGCCATTCAACGACGGAACGATATTGGTGCCGGTGAGGATAGCAATCGAGCACGGCGAGATGCCGGGCCCGAACGTGGCTCCGTTCACCACCGATGAGACCGTGGGACCCAGCGGCCGGATGGTCAGCGTGAACGTCTGGCTGAACCCGCCGGTCGAGGCCTGGACGGTCACCGTTCCCGCATTGGGACCGGCAACCACGGTCACCTGCGCACGGCCTGTTGAGTCGGTGACCAGATTCGTGCCGGAAATGGTGGCATTGCCGCCGGAGGTGACACTGAACACCACCGCCGCCTGCGGAATGCCGTTGCTGTTGGCATCCACCAGCCGCACCACCAGAGGATCGCTGAACGCCGTCCCGACCACGGCGGACTGGTTGTCGCCCGAGATCTTCTGGAGCGCCAGCGCCGCCACCTGGTTGGTAAGCGTAAAGGTCGCCGAGGCCGAGCCGGTCAGCGCAACCACACGGACGACAACGTTGCCCGGTGCCGAGCCGAACCGCACGAACGCCGAAACGGCGCCCTGCGCGTCCGAACGGGTGACGACGTTGGACAAAGTGCCGCTTCCGGAGACAATCTCCCAGTTAACCGGTACACCGGTGAGCAGGTTGTCGCCGACGTCACGGATCTCAGCTCGCAGCGCGAGCGGTGTGGTCTGCCCCGGCGCACCGGTCTGCTGATCGCCTCGCGCAATCCGCATGACCGCGGGCAGGCCCGGAGTTACCACCAGGGTGAAGTTGTAGTCGCGCCCGGTCGTCGGACCGCCACCCACGCGTAGCGTCAGCGGCGTCGAGCCGATGCGGCGTCCAACCACCAGATCGCAGGAGGCCAGCCCGTTGGCATCCGTCAATGGCTCCGGCGTCGAACAGTTGCCGCCCGGGCCGATTGTGGTATCGCTGCCCGTGGTGATCCGCATGCCGACATTGGGGAGTGGCGTGTCAGGAGACGGGCCGATCGAGGTGGCGGCACGAATCTGGAACTGGGCCGGGAGAGTGGTTTGGGCGGTTGTCGTGATGGTGGACTCATCGCCCGGCCGAATAAGTATCAGGTTCGGCGCGAGACTGATCATGCCAAACGTGTTCAGAACCGTCGTGACACTGAAATTGATGGAAACGACACCAGACGTTGCCGTGACAGTGCTGCTCGAATAGTTGGCTCCACCAATGGCGCCGCTGATGAAGAACGTCGAAGCAACGCCGGTGGCATCGGTGACGGTGCTCGCGCTCTGAACGTTTCCTGGGCCGCTGGTCCTCGCCCAGAAAATCTGGGCCCCGGCAATCGGGTTGCCGCTCGAATCACGCAGGCTGACTCGCAAGGGCTCCGGAGTCAACGCGTTGTTGTCCCGCACCACCTGCCCGTTACCGGAGAGGATGCTGAGGCCACCGGTGCTGCCGCCCGTGGTTCCGACGACCAAGGTGTAGGCTTGTGCCACAGTGACTCCGGCGGTAACCGTGATCTGGACATTGAACACGCCCACGGTGACCGGGGCGAGCACAGAGGCCATGGCGTAGCCATCGGCGCCGGTGATCGTCGTGGCTGAAAGGATGGTAGCGCCAGGTGCCGAGGTGGTAAACGATGTGAACGCACCCTGAAGCGGGCGGCCAAATCCATCCACTACCCTGGCAAGAATCGGGAGAGACGTGGCCCCGGGGGCGATCGTCTGGCCGTTGCCGAAAAGCTGGATGCCGGCCAGGGTTCCCGTGTACGGGGGCCCCGTGAACGACGCCGTATTGGCCGAAATCACCGCCTGCGTGAAAGACCCGCTCACGGAGTTGGTGTTCAGATCCACACGGGTCACAATGTTGCTTGAAGTCAGGTAAAGGTAGCGGGCCTGCGGTGTCTCGTTGGACATCGCCACCGCCGCAATGTTCGTCACCGAGTTCAATCCGCCGATCGACGCCTGGGTGATGGTTGGCGTCGCGCCGAACTGAATCGAATAGAGAGTCCCGCCGGCGAGTCCAAATGCTCGAAAATTCGAGTCGATCAGAACACTGCTGAAGCTGGCCCCGCCAATGGATCCGGCGGTCACGGTGCGGTTCGCCAGATCGATGACGTAGATAGCTCCGCCGGTGAAGGGCGTGTTGTTCAGAACCAGCGCCTTGGTGCCATCCGGCGTAAAGAGGGGCTTGCCCATCGGCGTGCCGTTGAAGATGATCCCGTCGTTTCCCCGCTGAGTGAGTGAACCGCGGCCGTCGTACTCATAGAGCCGGTTGTTCGCCGGCACATAGAGCAGGCCGTTCGGCCCCACCGCGATGCCGGAGGGGATGCCCGGCACGCCCACCGTGGAAACGATGGTGTTCGAATTGAGGTCCACCGCGTTGATCTGGTAGGGGGGGCCACCGAAAGGCGAGGCCAGGACATAGGCGCGGGCCGAGTCGTGGGAGACCGCGATATCCACAATCGTCGTGCCAACGTTGACGCTGGCCAGTTCAGTGTCTGAGCTTGTGTCGATGACCCGCAACGAGCCGGCCAGCACCAGGAGACGGCGGCCATCGGGCGTTGTCACTGCCCCTGTGGCGCCCTGGCTCAAATTGCGCAGAGTGACATTGGCGCCGTCGAAAGTTGCAATCGTATTGTTTGCGGACCTCCCGATGACGTAGGTCTTGTTGCCCGCGCTGACGGCCATGAAGGAGTCCGTAGCGGCTTCAAAAGACCGGATTTGGGCGAACGGATCGCCCGAATAGACGGTGACGGTACGCGTGCCGCCACTCGGCATCACGTAGAGATTGCGGGCGCCAAGGGGCGCCATGGCAGCACACGCCAGGATTGAGATGATTGAAATTCGAGCAGACATGGTTTGACCTCTCAATGGAATTGAGTGGGAGGGTCCGACGCGAAGCTTGAGTGTATCACAAACTTAGCCGGAATGGAATACCCATGCTTTACACCGGCCGGCATGGGCCGTAAAAACGAAAAGGGGAGAGGATTTCTCCCCTCCCCTTTCCGAGAACCGGTTGCCCGGGTCTAGTTGTCCAACGCTTCCGGATCCTGGTTCCCACGATTCTCGTTCGGCTGCGTGATAATCAGAGCCAGGTATCCATGTGCGACGTTACGGACGCCGACATCGGAGATGAAGGCATAACCGTGAGCGCCGCGGAACTGGCACTGGGCAATGATGTAACCGGTGAAGTTCATCACAGCCGTCAGGTTGCCACCCGAAGGAACGCCGCCGCCCATGCCGAGCGAAGCGCGCCAGGTCTGGCCGCTAGGAACGGTGGGCGTGCTGAACGGACCGGGAACCGCGCCGCCACCAGAGGTGGTGCCGTAGAGGTTCAGGGTGCAGGCGCCTTCCGTCTTGCGGGAAGCCCACGGATCGGTGGAGGTGTTCGAAATGGCGATGCCACTGTCGAAACCCGCTTCCGTCGTGATGTAGGGGAACAGCAGGTTGCTGGCGCAGGTGCCGACCGAGAACAGGTTGCCCGTGTTCGACATCTCACGGAAACGCGGAACCGGAACGAGGACGCCGGCGCTGACGTCCGAGGTGCTGATCGGAGCCAGCGAGCCGCTGACGGTCGCCGTGCCCAAGCCCGCGGCATTGGCGGTGAAGGCCGCCCAGACAGCAACGACGTAGTCTTCGTTGCCGCCGGCCGAGGCAGCCGTCACTTCCCAGGTCGACGTGCCGTTGCCGCCCGAAATCGGGACTTCAACGCCCCCGATACCGGTCGCCGTGGCGATCAGAGCCGGGGAGCCAGGCAGGGTGGGATACGCCTGGGCAACGAAGGAATTCGCGCCGTTGGCATCCGACAGCACATTAACCGCAGTGGCGCCGGCCGTGCCGGTGTTCACGTTTGCCGCCGTGGCGGCGTAGATACGAACGCCGGTCGGAACGCCGGAGAAGAACAACCGCAGACGCGTCCCACTATCAGCAATGCCGATCAAGCCGTAGTTTGAAGTGATGTTTGCGGTCGCGGTGTATCCGCCACCCGCAGCCGTCACCGTGGTGGCAACAAAGCCGGATTCGGAGTCACCGCCGACAGAGGCCGGATTGACAACGCCACCATCGCGGCGCTTGAAGGACGCGGCATAACCTTCACGGAAGCGCATACGGGCAATAGCCGCGTAGACCGTGCTGGTGGTGTTGCTGCTGGCCAGATTACCGTTCAGGCTGATGCAAGCCGGATACGAAGGCGCGCTGAGCGCATCAGAGTTGTCTGTGTTGCGGCGGGCAAAGGTCAGGGCCGGGTTGATCACAGCAATCGTACCCGTGGCATTGTTCAGCGTCACGAACGCACCCGAGGTCACCTGGATGGAAGCGGTCACGGTGCCAGTGGTCTGGCCAGCCGGGGTCGCGATCCGGATGTTCTTGATGCGATAGGTGCGGAGAGCATTCGGGCCCGTCACGCTGCCAAGCAGGGGAACGTTGAAGAACGTGATCGTGTTGCTGTTCACGCGCTGGGCATGAAACACGTTCACGGCGGTGGCGCCCTCGCCGCTGGTCTGGATCACATCAGCGGCGGCATTGGCCCCGAGGGCGAAGGGACCGCAGTTGACAGCAGCGCAGCTCTTCTGATTGTTGCCGGTCGGATCATTGATAAACAGGAGCGCTTCAACCCAGGGGTCCGAGATGAACCGGCTGGTTTGATTGGTGGAGGTCGTTACCGACAGGTTGACCACCTGGCCGACAGCGGTCGAACCGCTGCAATCCAGGCGGATATCACCCGTGAGCTCCGTGAGACCGTCACCGCGGACGGACAGGGGAGTCATCGAGGTGCTGCACGCGACCTGAGCATTCGCGCTCACGCCCAGAAACAGGGCGACGAGGGCAAACGCCAGGACAAATCTACGAAAATCTGACATTTCCTTCTCCTTATGGAAATTGAGAGTTGTGAACTGATGAAGGTTCTCTAACAACCCAAGCCTCTTGTTGGGATCTCCAGCAATTCCGTTGCCAAACTGCAAAGCCGAGGTTTTACCGCCCCTCTACCTGCCTTCCGGCCCCGTCTGCCTTCAATCCTGCTCAAATTGTCTCGACCTCTTGTGGTTTTTCTATCTGTCTTCTGTGCTCGCGGGATTCACGGGTACATCAGAATGCCGCTGAAAACTTTGATGGACGCAGTCTTTCCGTTTTTACCATGTGGTCCTAGTACGAAAAGGGGAGAGGATTTCTCCCCTCCCCTTTCCGAGAACCGGTTGCCCGGGTCTAGTTGTCCAACGCTTCCGGATCCTGGTTCCCACGATTCTCGTTCGGCTGCGTGATAATCAGAGCCAGGTATCCATGTGCGACGTTACGGACGCCGACATCGGAGATGAAGGCATAACCGTGAGCGCCGCGGAACTGGCACTGGGCAATGATGTAACCGGTGAAGTTCATCACAGCCGTCAGGTTGCCACCCGAAGGAACGCCGCCGCCCATGCCGAGCGAAGCGCGCCAGGTCTGGCCGCTAGGAACGGTGGGCGTGCTGAACGGACCGGGAACCGCGCCGCCACCAGAGGTGGTGCCGTAGAGGTTCAGGGTGCAGGCGCCTTCCGTCTTGCGGGAAGCCCACGGATCGGTGGAGGTGTTCGAAATGGCGATGCCACTGTCGAAACCCGCTTCCGTCGTGATGTAGGGGAACAGCAGGTTGCTGGCGCAGGTGCCGACCGAGAACAGGTTGCCCGTGTTCGACATCTCACGGAAACGCGGAACCGGAACGAGGACGCCGGCGCTGACGTCCGAGGTGCTGATCGGAGCCAGCGAGCCGCTGACGGTCGCCGTGCCCAAGCCCGCGGCATTGGCGGTGAAGGCCGCCCAGACAGCAACGACGTAGTCTTCGTTGCCGCCGGCCGAGGCAGCCGTCACTTCCCAGGTCGACGTGCCGTTGCCGCCCGAAATCGGGACTTCAACGCCCCCGATACCGGTCGCCGTGGCGATCAGAGCCGGGGAGCCAGGCAGGGTGGGATACGCCTGGGCAACGAAGGAATTCGCGCCGTTGGCATCCGACAGCACATTAACCGCAGTGGCGCCGGCCGTGCCGGTGTTCACGTTTGCCGCCGTGGCGGCGTAGATACGAACGCCGGTCGGAACGCCGGAGAAGAACAACCGCAGACGCGTCCCACTATCAGCAATGCCGATCAAGCCGTAGTTTGAAGTGATGTTTGCGGTCGCGGTGTATCCGCCACCCGCAGCCGTCACCGTGGTGGCAACAAAGCCGGATTCGGAGTCACCGCCGACAGAGGCCGGATTGACAACGCCACCATCGCGGCGCTTGAAGGACGCGGCATAACCTTCACGGAAGCGCATACGGGCAATAGCCGCGTAGACCGTGCTGGTGGTGTTGCTGCTGGCCAGATTACCGTTCAGGCTGATGCAAGCCGGATACGAAGGCGCGCTGAGCGCATCAGAGTTGTCTGTGTTGCGGCGGGCAAAGGTCAGGGCCGGGTTGATCACAGCAATCGTACCCGTGGCATTGTTCAGCGTCACGAACGCACCCGAGGTCACCTGGATGGAAGCGGTCACGGTGCCAGTGGTCTGGCCAGCCGGGGTCGCGATCCGGATGTTCTTGATGCGATAGGTGCGGAGAGCATTCGGGCCCGTCACGCTGCCAAGCAGGGGAACGTTGAAGAACGTGATCGTGTTGCTGTTCACGCGCTGGGCATGAAACACGTTCACGGCGGTGGCGCCCTCGCCGCTGGTCTGGATCACATCAGCGGCGGCATTGGCCCCGAGGGCGAAGGGACCGCAGTTGACAGCAGCGCAGCTCTTCTGATTGTTGCCGGTCGGATCATTGATAAACAGGAGCGCTTCAACCCAGGGGTCCGAGATGAACCGGCTGGTTTGATTGGTGGAGGTCGTTACCGACAGGTTGACCACCTGGCCGACAGCGGTCGAACCGCTGCAATCCAGGCGGATATCACCCGTGAGCTCCGTGAGACCGTCACCGCGGACGGACAGGGGAGTCATCGAGGTGCTGCACGCGACCTGAGCATTCGCGCTCACGCCCAGAAACAGGGCGACGAGGGCAAACGCCAGGACAAATCTACGAAAATCTGACATTTCCTTCTCCTTATGGAAATTGAGAGTTGTGAACTGATGAAGGTTCTCTAACAACCCAAGCCTCTTGTTGGGATCTCCAGCAATTCCGTTGCCAAACTGCAAAGCCGAGGTTTTACCGCCCCTCTACCTGCCTTCCGGCCCCGTCTGCCTTCAATCCTGCTCAAATTGTCTCGACCTCTTGTGGTTTTTCTATCTGTCTTCTGTGCTCGCGGGATTCACGGGTACATCAGAATGCCGCTGAAAACTTTGATGGACGCAGTCTTTCCGTTTTTACCATGTGGTCCTAGTAC
>VFZY01000016.1 GCA_016870915.1 Acidobacteriota bacterium
CGGGCGACAACGTGTCGCTTGAGATTGAACTGATCACTCCGGTGGCCATGGACAAGGGGCTCCGGTTCGCCATCCGCGAGGGTGGCCGTACCGTGGGCGCCGGCACCGTCACCGAGATTATCGCGTAGGACCGGCAGACGGAACGAGGTCGCATGAATAAGGAACGCATTCGAATTCGGCTGAAGGCGTACGATCACCGGGTCCTGGACCAGTCGACGACGGACATTGTCGACACGGCCAAGCGGACCGGCGCCGTGATCGCGGGTCCCATCCCGCTGCCCACGGTGAGGAACCGCTACACGGTGAACCGTTCGCCGCACGTGGACAAGAAGTCCCGTGAGCAGTTCGAGATCCGGACCCACAAGCGCCTGCTCGACATTCTCGAGCCGACGCAGGAGACGGTGGATGCGCTCATGAAGCTCGATCTGCCGGCCGGTGTGGACGTCGAGATCAAGGCGTTCGGGAAGAAGTAAACAGGAGGGGGGCGGCGAGTCCGCTCCTTTCCGGCTCTCTCCGGGCTTGCGAACGGAGAGAGAGTCCGGGCCGGTGGCGGCGCGAGGCGCTCCGGGGTCCGGGAAAAGGTTGAGTAAGAGGGATTTCGTATGAGCCCAGGAATTCTAGGCAAGAAGATCGGCATGACGCAGGTGTTCCGGCCCAATGGTGAAGTGGTGCCGGTGACGCTGCTCAAGGCGGGTCCGTGCGTGGTGACCCAGCGGAAGACCGCGACGACCGACGGCTACGAGGCGGTGCAGTTGGGTCTGGTGGAGTTCGCCAAGACGAAGAACATCACCAAGCCGGCGGCGGGGCATCTCAAGAAGTCGGGCGCCGACGGCGTCCGCTTCCAGCGTGAACTGCGGCTGGACGGCGGGAGCGGCGACATGAAGGCCGGCGACCGGGTGCTGGTGGGCGAGTTCAAGCCGGCCGACAAAGTGGATGTGATCGGTGTGAGCAAGGGCCGCGGCTTTGCGGGTCTTGTGAAGCGGCATCACTTCCGCGGCGGCGAAAACACTCACGGTTCGATGTTCCATCGCGCGCCCGGTTCGATTGGCGCGTCGAGCTTTCCCTCGCGGGTATTCCCCGGCATGCGCATGGCGGGCCATATGGGCCACCAGCGGGTGACGGTGCGGAACCTGGAAGTGATCGAAGTGAACGCCGAGGACAACGTGCTGGCGGTGAAGGGCGCGGTGCCGGGCCCGGCGGGCAGCTACGTGCTGGTGCGGCGGGCGAGGAGCTAACCGGAGAAAGACGATGCCGACTGTCGACGTTTTCAATCTCAGCAACGAGAAAGTGGGTCAGATCGACCTGAGCGACGCCGTCTTCGCGGCTCCGGTCAATCAGGCCCTGCTCTATGAATCGGTGCGCAATCACCGCGCCAACCAGCGCGGCGGCCACCACAAGACCAAGACCCGCCATGAGGTGTCGGGTTCGGGCAAGAAGCTGTGGCGGCAGAAGGGAACCGGCCGGGCCCGCATGGGCTCCATCCGTTCGCCGCTGTGGCGCCATGGCGGCACGGTGCACGGGCCGCAACCGCGCAGTTATGCCTACAAGCTGCCGCGCAAGATGCTGTTGGGCGCTCTTCGCTCGGCGCTGACGGCGAAGCTGAACGACGGCGAACTCCGCGTGGTGAGAGACTTCAACCTGGCCGACCACAAGGCCAAGTCGATGCGGGGTGTTCTCAACGGCCTGGACGTGAAGAAGACCGTGCTGCTGGTGAGCAACGGAGAGAACCGCAACCTCGAGCTGGGCTCGCGCAATCTGGAGGGTGTGACGCTGGTGGCTTCGAAGGATGTCACCACGTACGACCTTCTGGCTCACCGCCAGGTGCTGGTGAGTGAAGAGGCGGCGCGCAAGCTTTCGGAGGGTTTGGCGAAATGAATCTGACGGATGTGCTCCTGGGCCCGGTGATCACCGAAAAGGGCCACGACAAGCGCGAAAGCGAAGCGACGCTCTGTTTCAAGGTGGCCCTTGATGCGAACAAGACCGAGATCAAGGCCGCGGTGCAGAAGCTGTTCAAGGTGAAAGTGGCCGACGTTCGGACCACGACGCAGGAAGGCAAGCTCCGCCGCCGGGGCCGGTTCGCCGGCTACCGCAGCGACTGGAAGAAGGCCTACGTGCGGTTGAAGGCGGGCGAGAAGATGCCCGAGTACACGGATATTTAAGGCGGGAGCGAGCAAACGATGCCGATCAAGTCCTATCGTCCCACCACGCCGACGCGGCGGTTCCAGACCGTAGCGTCGCGGGAGGACATCACCAAGCAAACGCCCGAAAAGTCCCTTACCAGCGGCAAGCTCCGGTCGGGCGGCCGGAATAACCTGGGCCAGGTCTCCTCGCGGTTTCGCGGGGGCGGCCACAAGCGGTCCTACCGGGTGATCGATTTCAAGCGCGACAAGCAGGGTGTTCCGGCGAAAGTCGCGGCGATTGAGTACGACCCGAACCGTTCGGCGCGCATCGCGCTGCTGCACTACGTGGACGGCGAGAAGCGCTACATTCTGGCCCCGGACGGGTTGGAGGTGGGCCGCACGGTGCTTTCCGGTCCCACGGCGGACATTCTGGCGGGCAACTCTCTGCCGCTGAAGAACATCCCGGCCGGCACGACGGTGCATGCCATCGAGCTGCGGCCCGGCAAGGGCGCCCAGATGGCGCGCGCGGCCGGTGCGCAGGCCCAGTTGATTTCGAGGGAAGGCGGGCTGGCTCTGCTGAAGCTTCCTTCCGGTGAGGTGCGCCGTGTGAATTCGGACTGCGCCGCCACCATCGGCCAGGTGGGCAATCTGGATCATGAGAACGTGTCGCTGGGCAAGGCGGGCCGCACGCGGTGGCTGGGCAAGCGCCCGCACAATCGCGGCGTGTCGATGAACCCGGTGGATCACCCGCACGGCGGCGGCGAGGGCCGCACCTCCGGCGGACGGCACCCGGTGACGCCGTGGGGCCAGCCCACGCGCGGGTTCAAGACGCGGAACAACAAGCGCACGGACAGCATGATCGTGAGCCGGAGAAAGGGTAAGTAAGCGATGAGCCGGTCACTGAAAAAGGGCCCATTTACCGACCTCCACTTGAGCGTGAAGGTGGAAGCCCTGAATGCCAAGAACGAAAAGAAAGTGGTGAAGACCTGGTCCCGCCGCTCGACCATCCTGCCGGAGTTCATCGGGCACACCTTCGCTGTTCACAACGGCAAGAAGTTCATCCCGGTCTACGTCACCGAGAACATGGTGGGCCACAAGCTGGGCGAGTTTTCACCGACGCGGACCTTCAAGGGCCATGCCGCCAAGTCGGCGGAGAAGTCGAAGTAGTCCGGGGAGAGTAAGCCAATGGAAGCAAGAGCCGAAGCCAGATACGTTCGAATCTCAGCGCAGAAAGCCAGGCTGGTGGTGGATCTGATCCGCGGCCGCAAGGCCGGCGAGGCGATCACCATCCTGCGCCAGACCAACAAGCGGATTGCGCCGACGGTTGAAAAGGTGCTGCGGAGCGCGATCGCCAATGCCGAGGACCGGTCCTCGGATGTGGATGTGGACAAGCTGTATGTGTCGGAAGCCTACGTGAACGAGGGGCCGCGCATGAAGCGCATCCGGCCGGCGCCCATGGGCCGCGCCTACCGCTATCAGCGGCGGATCGCGCACATCGCGGTGACCGTGAAGGAAAAGGAATAGGGAGAGAGAATGGGCCAGAAAGTACATCCCTTTGGCTTCCGGCTGGGCGTCACCCGCACATGGAAGTCGCGCTGGTTCGCCAAGAACGGCTATTCGAAGCTGTTGCATGAGGACCTGGAGCTGAAGAAGTCGCTGGGTGAGCGGCTGAAATCGGCGGGCGTGAGCGCCATTGAAGTGGACCGCCCCGGCAACAAGCTGCGGATCACGATCCGGACCTCGCGGCCCGGGATCATCATCGGCAAGCGCGGCGCCGAGATCGAGAAGCTGAAGCAGGATCTGGCCAAGAAGACGAAGCGGGAAGTCTTCATCGACATTCAGGAAGTTCACAAGCCGGAGCTGGATGCGCAGCTTGTGGCCGAATCCATTGCGCTGCAGCTTGAGAAGCGCGTGGCGTTCCGGCGGGCGATGCGCAAGGCGGTGGACAGCGCGCTGCGGTTCGGTTGCAAGGGCATCAAGGTGCGTGTGTCGGGCCGGTTGAACGGCGCCGAGATTGCGCGCAGCGAATGGTATCTTCAGGGCCAGCTTCCGCTGCACACGCTGCGCGCCGATGTGGAGTACGGTTTTGCCGAGGCGAATACAACGTACGGCGTGATCGGCGTCAAGGCGTGGATCTACAAGGGCGAGATTCTTGAGGGCGGCCAGCGCCGGACACGGTCCGATGAGCCGCGCAAGAATGCTCCGCGCGGGGACCGGGAGCGGCGGCGTGACCGTGGCGACCGGCCGGATCACCGCGGGGATCGCGGCGACCGGGGGCCGCGGCCTCAGGCTCAGGGTCACGGACAGGTTCATGGCCAGGTTCATGCGGCGATTCATGCGCCGGTGGCCGACAGCGGTCCGGTGGTTCAGGCCCTTCCGGCCGACATGCCGCAACCGGTCCGGCAGGCAGCCAACCCGATTTTGCCGCCCATGGCGCCCCCTCAACCTTCCTGGAAGCAGGAGATCAAGGGCGGCGAGGGCGAGAATAGCTAAAGGTTTATGGACTTTCCCGCGTCGAGCAATCGATAGTTAGGGGAATCGAGGAGAAACAACAGCCATGTTGATGCCAAAGAAAGTCAAGTACCGTAAGCAGCAGCGCGGCCGGATGACCGGCAAGGCGTGGCGCGGCTCCTCGGTGGCGTTCGGCGAGTTTGGCTTGAAGGCGCTGCGGTGCGGCTGGATCACGGACCGGCAGATTGAAGCGGCCCGCGTGGCGATGACGCGATTCATCAAGCGCGGCGGCAAGGTGTGGATCCGGCTGTTCCCGGACAAGCCGATCACGAAGAAGCCCGCCGAGACTCGTATGGGTAAGGGCAAGGGCGCACCCGAGCAGTGGGTGGCGGTGATTCGCCCGGGCAAGATCCTGTTTGAGATGGAAGGTGTTCCGTACGACATCGCTCTGGAGGCGATGCGGCTGGCGGCGCAGAAGCTGCCGCTGCCCACCAAGATGGTGACCCGCGACCAGTAGGGCCGCCGCCAGGACGTAGAAGAGGATAGCTATGAAAGCAAGCAAGATTCGGGAAATAGAGGCGGCCGAGATGAAGACCAAGCTCTCCGACGCCAACGAGCAGATTTTCCGGCTTCGGTTTCAGCTCTCGATGGGGCAGACCGACGGCGTCAAGAAGTATCGCGAACTGCGCAAGGACCGGGCGCGGATGCTGACCATCGCGGCCGAGCGCGCCAAGGGAGGCAAATAGTCCATGGCTCAGGAAGCCAAGCAGGCACACAAGAACGAGAAAGTCGGCCAGGTGCTGGCTTCGAAGATGGCGAAAACCATCGTGGTGGTGGTGGAGCGCCGGGTGCAGCATCCGGTGTACAAGCGGATCATCACCAAGCGGAAGAAGTTTTACGCGCATGACGAGAAGGGCCTTGCCAAGCCTGGCGACGTGGTGCGGATCATCGAATGCCGGCCCATGAGCCGCCTGAAGCGCTGGACGCTGGGCGAGATTGTGCGGAAGGCCGTGCAGGTGGGTGTGGAGCCGTCCGAGGTCGCATAAGCGGCTCTGGGTTTTAGGAAGCGAATGAGAGGGATAACGCAATGATTGGAATGCGCACAATCCTCGAGGTGGCGGACAACTCCGGCGCCCGGAAGCTGCAGTGCATCCTGCCGCGCGGCGGAGACCTGGGGCTGCGCGCCGGTTTGGGCGACATCGTGACGGCGGCGGTGAAGGAAGCCGCGCCGGATTCGAATGTGAAAAAGGGCAAGGTGGTGCGGTGCGTGATCGTCCGGATGCGCAAGGAGACCCGCCGCAAGGATGGCACCTACATCCGTTTCGACTCGAACGCGGCGGTGCTGGTGAATGACTTGGGCGAGCCGATCGGCACGCGTGTCTTCGGGCCGGTGGCGCGTGAGCTGCGCGACAAGCGGTTCATGAAGATTGTGTCGCTGGCTCCGGAGGTGATCTGAACCATGGGCGTGATGAAACTGAGCGGCAGCCGGTTGAAGGGCGCGCCGGCTCGTATCCGAATCAAGAAGAACGACACGGTCCGGGTGATCACGGGGCGTGACAAGGGGAAGACGGGCCGGGTTCTGGAAGTGGATCACGAGCGTGGCCGGCTGCTGGTGGAGGGCGTGATGCTGGTGAAGCGCCACACGCGCGCCAATCCGCAACGGCAGATCAAGGGCGGCATCGCCGAGCGCGAGGCTTCCATCCACGTGTCGAACGTCATGCTGCTCACCTCGGGCGGCGTTGCTACCCGCATCGGAACCAAAGTGGAGACCGAAGGCGGCAAGACCCGCCGGACGCGGATTGCCCGGAAGACGGGTGAGACGGTCTAGCGGCTGAAGGATTGCACAATGGCTAAGGCGAGACTGAGAGAACAGTATCTGAAGAACGTGGCCCCGGCGCTGCGCAAGGAGTTCGGCTACGCCAACATCATGGCCGTGCCGAAGATCGAGAAGATTTCGATCAACATCGGCATGGGTGAAGCGACGCAGAACTCGAAGCTGATGGACCCGGCGGTGACTGAACTGGGCGCGATTGCCGGCCAGAAGCCGGTGGTGACCAAGGCCAAGAAGTCGATTGCGGCGTTCAAGCTGCGCGAGGGCATGCCGATCGGGTGCATGGTCACTCTGCGGGGCGACCGGATGTTCGAGTTTCTCGACCGGTTGATCAACGTGGCTCTGCCGCGTGTGCGCGACTTCCGGGGTGTGTCGCCGAAGGCCTTTGACGGCCGCGGCAACTACACGCTGGGGTTGAAGGACCAGTTGATCTTTCCGGAGATCGACTACAACAAGGTTGAAAAGACCAAGGGCATGAACATCTGCATCACCACCTCGGCCAAGAGCGACAAGGAAGGACACGCTTTGTTGCGGCTGATGGGGATGCCGTTCCGGCAGTAATCCGGCGACGGAAAAGGACAAAGGATTTAGAGCATGGCAACCACCGCGAAGGAAGCAAAAGACAGGCAGTTGAACGAGAAGATTGTCCGCGCCAAGGGCACCGGGAAGAAAGTTCCGATGGCGTGCCGGCTGCGGAACCGGTGTCTGCGCTGCGGCCGCCCGCGGGGCTATCTGCGCAAGTTCGCGCTGTGCCGGATCTGTTTCCGGCAGTTGGCCCTGGCCGGTGAGATTCCGGGCGTGGTCAAGTCGAGCTGGTAAGCAGGAACTAGGAACACAGGAAGCAGCAACTCAGGAAGAAGGTAGCGAGAACGATGGTTTCCGATCCCATTGCCGACATGCTGACGCGGTTGCGGAACGCTCTCAAGGCGCGCCACCCGAAAGTGGATGTCCCGGCGTCGAAGCTGAAGGCCGAGATCGCCCGAATCCTCAAGGAAGAGGGCTATATCATGAACTACAAGCTGGCCGAGGAAGGCTCCCGCCGCGTCATCAAGATCTACCTCAAGTACACGCCCGGCAACGAGCCTGTCATCTCGAAGATTGAGCGCGTGTCGCGGCCCGGCTGCCGGGTCTACGTGGGCACGGGTGAGATTCCCAAGGTACTGGGCGGCCTGGGTGTGAACATCATGACCACTCCGCGCGGTGTGATGACCGGCGCCAGCGCCAAGAAGCAGGGCGTGGGCGGCGAAGTGCTCTGTCAGGTCTACTAGGGGAAGGCGAACGAGGTCTACGAGGGAACGAAATGTCACGAATTGGAAAAAAGCCGATTTCAATCCCCGCCGGCGTCAAGCTGAAGATCGACGGCGATCTGACGGTGGAAGGGCCCAAGGGCAAGTTGAGTGTGCCCATCCCGGCCGGGATCAGTCTTGAGCAGCAGGGTAAGGAGCTGGTGGTGAACCGGGCGAGCGACAAGCTGGCCGCGCTGCATGGGCTGACGCGGGCGCTGGCCGCCAACGCGGTGACCGGGGTTTCGAAGGGCTTCACCCGGGAACTTGACATCGTCGGTGTCGGCTATCGCGCCGACGTGAAGCAGAACATCGTCAATTTTTCGCTTGGCTACTCGCACGGCATCGAGTTTGTCCTGCCTGCCGGGATCGAGTGCAAGATCGAGAAGCTGACTCACCTGGTGCTGACCAGCCACGACAAGCAGGCGCTGGGCCAAGTGGCGGCGAACATGCGTGCGCTGCGTCCGCCGGATCCCTACAAGAACAAGGGTGTGCGTTTCACGGGTGAAATGCTGCGCAAGAAGGCCGGCAAGACGGCGGGAGGCAAGTAATCTCCAATGCTTGGTAAGACTTCGAAAAACGAGATCCGGCTGCGGGTTCACAAGCGGATTCGAAAGCATCTGTTCGGTGAGCCGGACCGTCCGCGTCTGGCGGTCTATCGCAGCCTGAAGCACATCTACGCGCAGGTGATCGACGACCGCAAGGGTGCGACGCTGGCGGCCGCGTCCTCGGGCGAAAAGAATTCGACGGCCAGCGGCGGCAACATCGCCGGCGCCAAGGCGATCGGCCAACTGCTGGCCGAGCGGGCCAAGGCCAAGGGTGTGACCAAGGTGGTCTTTGACCGCGGCGGGTATCTCTATCACGGGCGGATCAAGGCGCTGGCCGAAGCGGCGCGCGAAGCGGGATTGGAGTTCTAAACGATGGCTGGCAACGGCAGACGTGTGGACGGCGGGTCGCTCAACCTCAAGGAGCAGGTGGTGACCATCAACCGCGTGACCAAGGTGGTCAAGGGCGGCAAGAACATGAGCTTCTCCGCGCTTGTGGTGGTGGGTGACCCCGCCGCCAAAGTGGTGGGCTACGGAACGGGCAAGGCCAAGGAAGTGCCTTCGGCGATCAAGAAGGGCATCGAATCGGCGAAGAAGAATCTGCGCAAGATCAATACGCATCTGGGCACCATTTATCATCCGGTGCTGGGGCGTTTTGGCAGCGGCCTGGTGCTGTTGAAACCCGCTCCGGACGGCACCGGCGTGATTGCCGGCGGCCCGGTGCGCGCGGTGATTCAGGCGGTGGGGATTCCCAACGTGCTGACCAAGTCAATCGGGTCGCACAACCCGCACAACGTGGTGAAGGCAACCATCAATGCCCTTGAGCAGCTGCGCGACAAGGCGGCCGTGGCCGACCTGCGCGGTCTGTCCCAGGACAAGGTGTAAGAGAGTTCTAGCGGAGCAAGCGATGGCTGAAGGTAAAATCAAAATCAAGCTGGTGCGCAGCCCCATCTGCACGCCGGAAAAGCACAAAGCCGTGGTCCGGGCGCTGGGCCTGAAGACGCTCAACCGTGTGGTGGAGCGGCCCGACACGCCCGCGTTTCGCGGCATGGTCAAGAAGGTGCCGCACCTTCTTGAGATTGTGGACTAGCCCGGCGGAGACCGTAGACCGCATCGTAAGGTAAACGAAATGGACCTCAGTAATCTCAAACCACCGGCCGGACAGAAGAAGTCCCAGCGGCGCATCGGGCGCGGCATGGGCACCGGCCGAGGCAAGTACTCCGGCCGCGGCGCCAAGGGCCAGCGTTCGATCAGCGGTTTCTCGCTGATGCGCGGGTTCGAGGGCGGCCAGATGCCGCTGCACCGCCGGCTGCCCAAGCGGGGTTTCACGAACATTTTCCGCAAGGAATACGCCATCGTCAACGTCGGGACCCTGGACAAGCTGGCGGGCGACACCTTCGACCCCGGCAAGCTGCTTGAGCTGGGCGTGATCAACAAGCTGGGCAAGGGCCTGAAAATCCTGGCCCACGGCGATCTGACGCGCCGCATCACCGTCAAGGCGCACGTGTTTTCGGGTGCAGCCAAGAGCAAGATCGAAGCCGCCGGCGGCGCCGCCGAAGTGGTGGCCTAACCCGGTAGTGAGTCGCCCATGAACAAGTTTTTCGAGGCTGTTGCCAACGTCTTTCGAATCCCGGACCTGAGGAAGCGGGTCCTGTTCACATTGGGCCTGCTCGCCGTGTACCGGTTGGGCGCGCACATTCCCACTCCGGGTATCGACGCCAACCGGCTGGAAGAGTTCTTCCGCCAGAACCAGGGAACCTTCTTCGGGTTCCTCGATCTGTTTTCGGGCGGCCAGTTCCGCCGTCTCACCGTTTTTGCCCTGGGCATCATGCCCTACATCACTTCGTCGATCATCCTGCAGTTGATGACCATTGTGGTGCCGACGCTCGAGAAACTCCAGAAGGAAGGCGAACTCGGGCGGCGCAAGATCACGCAGTGGACCCGGTATCTCACGGTGGGCCTGGCCCTGCTGCAGTCCTTCTTCATCGCGCAGACGCTGCAATCGCAGGGATCTTCGGCGGGCGGCGCTTTTGTGCACAATCCCGGCATCGGCTTCTCGCTGATGACGATGATTTCGCTCACGACGGGCACCGCGTTCATCATGTGGCTTGGCGAGCAGATCACGGAGCGCGGCATCGGCAACGGCATGTCGCTGATCATCTTCACCGGCATTGTGATCGGGCTGCCGAACGCCATTCAGAACATCTACACCAACGTCTTTGAGACCCGGCAGTGGAATCCGTTCCAGTTGCTGGTCATCATCGCGATGATGATCGTGGTGGTGGGGCTGATCGTCCTGGTGGAGCGCGGCGAACGCCGCATTCCGGTACAGTACGCCAAGCGTATGGTAGGCCGGAAGCAGATGGGCGGCCAGCAGACTCACCTGCCGCTCAAGGTGAATGCCGGCGGCGTTATTCCGGTGATCTTCGCCCAGAGCCTTCTGACGATGCCCCAGTCGCTACTGACGATGGACTGGGCCAAGAACAATACCTGGGTGAGCGGCACGCTTGGCGCCATCGCCAGCACCCAGCCGCTGTATTTCATCCTCTATACGGCGTTGATCGTCTTCTTCTGCTTCTTCTACGTGTCGTTGATCTTCAACCCGAACGAAGCGGCGGACAATATGCGTAAGCACGGCGGCTTCATTCCGGGCATCCGTCCGGGGAAGAACACGGCCGACTACATGAACAGGATTCTCACCAAGATCACGGTGGTGGGCGGTTTGTATCTGGCGGTGCTGTCGCTGCTGCCGGAAATCATGATCGCGGGCATCAAGCTGCAGCGGCTGCCTCTGATCGGGAATTGGATTGACAACGTTTTTCCGCGGTTCCTGTTGGACGGCCTGGGCGTCAACTTCTACTTCGGCGGCACTTCGCTGCTGATTGTGGTGGGTGTGGCGATGGACACGGTGAATCAGGTGGAGGCGCAGTTGATCATGCGCCATTATGAAGGATTTACGCCGCGCGCGGGCCGTATTCGGGGCCGGCGCAGCAGCGTGTAGAGAGTGGATCTGGCACTCTTTACCAGAGTGTCCGGAGGGCCGGAGTGTCCGAAGGGTCAGAGTGTCCGAAGGGGTTGATGAACGGATTGGGAAACCCTGCGGGGTGCGGACCCGTTTCCGCGATCGTGCTTTTTGGGCCCCCAGGTTCGGGGAAAGGGACGCAGGCGCAGTTCCTGAGAGAGGCGCTGGCGATTCCTCATATTTCCACGGGGGATATGCTCAGGGAGCATATCCAGGCCGAGGACGACCTGGGCCGTGAGATCAAGGCCGTGATGGCGGCCGGTCAGTTGGTGTCGGATGCGCTGGTCATTCGGATGGTCGAGGAACGGATCGACCGGCCGGACTGCCAGCATGGGTTCATTCTGGATGGATTTCCGCGGACTTTACCGCAGGCCGTTGAACTGGACGGTTTGCTCGGTCCGCGAGGGATCGGCCAGAAGGTGATCCATTTGAAGGTGGATTATAATAAAATTGTGAACCGTCTGACCGGACGGCGCCAGTGTCCGCAATGCGGGACATTGTACAACATCCGGTTGAAGCCGCCGATCATCCCCGGACGCTGTGACATGGAGGGGGCGCGGTTGATGGTTCGCGACGACGACAAGGAACAGGTGATCCGGCAGCGTCTGGCTGCGTACGATGCGCAGACGAAGCCGGTTCTGGACCACTTCCGGTCGTTGGGGCGGTTGAACGATATTGAGGGGAGCGAGGCGTCCCCGAAGGTTTTGGCGGAACAGATTATTCAGGTTGTGCGGGCGCGATGATCATCCGGAAGAGCCAGTCGGAGCTTGATAAGATGCGCGCCTCGGGCGTCCTGGTGGCGTCGGTGCTTTCGAAGCTGGCCGAGATGGCCACCGAGGGTGTGACGACGCTCGATCTGGAAGTGGCGGCGGAGAAGATGATTCGCGATGCCGGGGCGAAGCCGGCCTTCAAGGGCTACTTCGTGCAGGCCGCGGGAGCGAAGTATCAGTTTGTGTTGTGTACGTCGATCAATGAGGAGATCGTCCATGGGATGCCTTCGGCGCGAAGGAAGCTCAAGAGTGGCGACATCATTTCGATCGACACCGGCGTGCAGTTGAACGGCTACTACGGCGATTCGGCCGTCACCGTTCCGGTCGGCAAGGTTTCAAGCGATGTGGAGAAGCTGCTCCGGGTGACCCAGGAGTCACTGGAGCTGGCGATCGAGAAGGCCCGGCCGGGCAACCGGCTGTTCGATATCTGCGGGACGGTGGAAGACCACGTCACCGGCAACGGCTTCTCGGTGGTGCGCGAGTTTGTGGGACACGGAATCGGGACGCAGCTCCACGAAGAGCCGCAGATTCCCAACTACGTGGACCGGAAGAATGAGAACCCGCGGCTCAAGGAGGGCATGGTGCTCGCCATTGAGCCGATGGTCAATGCCGGTGGCCCGGAGAGCCGGGTGCTGCCGGACCGGTGGACGGCGGTGAGCCGGGATGGGTCCTTTTCGGCCCATTTCGAACACTGTGTCGCCATCACCCAGGATGGCCCCTGGGTATTGACCCGGGTTTAGGATTTCGAGTTGGTTGTGAGCCGGGCGGAAGACAGGAAGAGCGTGGAGGCGACGGTGCTTGAAGTGCTTCCTCAGGCCGCCTACCGGGTGGAGTTGGCGAACCTGGACCAGGTGATCGCGCATGCGGCGGGTCCGGGGCGCGTGAACTTCGTCCGGCTGCGGCCGAACGACCGGGTGCTGGTGGAGCTTGCGCCGCGCGATGGCCGGCGGGGCCGGATTGTCGAGTTGTTGAAGTGAGACGGATCGCCCAGGCGGTCCGGTGGGAGTGAACTACAATGAAAGTACGGGCATCCGTCAAGAAGATGTGCGATAAGTGCAAGGTGATTCACCGCGAAGGCGTGGTGCGGGTCATCTGTGTCAACCCCAAGCACAAGCAGCGGCAGGGCTAAGCCGCCAAGGTTTCAAAAAGGACTGGAGCAAGCATCACATGGCACGTATCGCGGGCGTTGATCTTCCGGCGAAGAAGAGGGCCGAAATCGGCCTGACTTATATTTATGGCGTGGGGCGTACGCGCTCCAAATCCATTCTGTACCGCTGCGGCATCGACTTCAATAAGAAGGTTTCAGACCTCACGGAAGAGGAAGTGAACCGGATCAGGACCATCCTTGAGTCCGAAGGTTCCATTGAGGGCGATCTGCGCAAGGAGATCTCGCTCAACATCAAGCGGCTGATCGAAATGGGCTCCTACCGCGGTCTGCGCCACCGCCGCAGCCTGCCTGCCCGCGGCCAGCGCACGCACACCAATGCCCGCACCCGCAAGGGTCCGCGCCGCGGCACCGTCGCCAATAAGAAGAAGGCCACGTCGAAGACCTAGGCCCGCGGCGAGAAAGAGTTAACAACCACCCATGGCGAAAGCACAGGCAAAATCTTCGAAGAAGAAGACCTTCAAGAAGAAGGAAAAGAAGAACGTACCGAGCGGTCTGGTCCACGTCCAGGCCACGTTCAACAACACCATCATCACGTTCACGGATCCGCTGGGTAATGTCCTGGCGTGGTCCAGTTCCGGATCGCTCGGCTTCCGCGGTTCCCGCAAAGGTACGCCGTTTGCCGCGCAGCAGGCATCGCTCACCGCCGCCAACAAAGCCAAGGAATCGGGACTCCGCTCCGTCGAAGTGCATGTCAGCGGTCCGGGCGCGGGACGCGAATCCGCGGTCCGCGCGCTGGCGACGGCCGGCATCGATGTCCGCTGCATCAAGGACACAACACCCATTCCGCACAACGGGTGCCGCCCGCCCAAGCGGAGGCGTGTGTAGCAGCGAAGGCGTGTGTAGCAGCGAAGGCGTGTGTCGACGCGAAGGCGTTCACACCCGCCGGGCGCGAGACAGAAGTTTTTTGAAGCAGGACGAAGGCCCCAGTTTGCCGGGCTGTAAACTGCACCTGAAGCAAGACTAGGTAAGGAGAGTCAATGGCAAGAAATCTGGCACCCTCGTGCCGGCAATGCCGCCGCGAGGCCATGAAGCTGTTCCTCAAAGGGGAACGCTGCCACACCGAGAAGTGCGCCATCGAGAAGCGCAACTTCGTTCCCGGACAGCACGGTAAGGACCGCAAGGCGAAGATTCAGGGCTACGGCCTCCAGCTTCGCGAAAAACAGAAGGCCCGCCGCTACTACGGCCTGCTTGAGCGCCAGTTCCGGAATCTGTTCGAGAAGGCCGCCCAGATGAAGGGCGTCACCGGCGAGAACCTGATCAACATGCTGGAACGCCGGCTGGACAACGTGATCTACCGGCTGGGGTTCGGCACCAGCCGTTCCCAGGCCCGCCAGGTGGTCCGCCACGGCCACATCACGGTCAACGGCCGCAAGGTCAACATCCCGTCCTTCCAGGTGAAGCTGAACGACGTCATTGAGGTGGCTGAGAAGAGCCGCCAGAACCCCGCGATTCTCGCTGCCCGCGACGCCACGGCTCACCAGCCGACGCCGGCGTGGCTGGAGGTGGATCGCGATAACCTCCGCGCGAAGGTGCTCACCCAGCCCAAGCGCTCCGACCTGGTTCAGATTCAACTGAACGAGCAGCTTATCGTCGAACTGTACTCGAAGTAGGGAAAGGAGCGTCCAGCTTGTTCAAAGGATTCCAGAAGCCCAAGCGGCTTGTCGCCAATACCGAGACTCTCACCGAGCGCTATGGATCGTTCTCGGCGAGTCCGTTCGAACGCGGGTTCGGCACCACCATCGGCACCGGCCTGCGCCGCGTCCTGCTGAGTTCGATTGACGGCGCTGCCATCACCGCCGTGCGCATCGAGGGTGTACCCCACGAGTTCATGCCCATTCCCGGTGTCACCGAGGATGCAACCGACATCATTCTGAACCTGAAGCAGGTTCCGTTCAAGATGATGGCGGACGGCGTCAGCACGATCCGGCTGCGTGTGGAGGAGCCCGGCGAGGTTCTCTCCGGCCAGATTGAAACCGATGCGAATGTCGAAGTGCTGGACCGGCACATGCACATTGCCACGATCGGCGAGGGCGGGCGTCTCGATATCGAGATGCGTCTGAAACTCGGCCGGGGCTATGTCGCCGCCGACCGGAACTTCGATGAGGATCTGCCGCTTGGATACATCCCCATCGATTCCGTGCACTCACCCGTCCGCAAGGTGAACTTCGCCGTCGAAGGCGCCCGTCTGGGCCAGATGACGGACTACGACAAGCTCACCATCGAAGTCTGGACGAACGGCGCCATCTCGCCGCAGGACGCGATTGGCCAGGCGGCCAAGCTGCTCAAGGATCACCTGACGATCTTCGTCAATTTCGAAGAGCTGCCCGAAGCCGTGGAAGAGCCCGCCGAGCGCGGCCAGACGCAGGCCCAGGAAGTGCTCAACCGCTCGGTGGAAGAGCTGGAGCTTTCGGTCCGCTCCTACAACTGCCTCAAGAACGCCAACATTCAGACCATCGGCGACCTGGTGCAGAAGAGCGAAGCCGAAATGCTTCGCACCAAGAATTTCGGCCGCAAGTCGCTCAACGAGATCAAGGAGATCCTGGGCGGCCTGGGCCTGAGCTTCGGCATGAAGCCGGATGGCTCGGGTGGCCTTACCCTGCCGGCGGGCGTTGTGCCCGGGTCTTATTCCGGCGGGGATACGTTCGATGACGGCAACGACAACGCATAACCGTGAAGGATACGCAATCCCATGAGACACAGAAACGGAAGCTACAAACTCAAACGCGATAAGGGAGCGCGTAACTCGCTGCTCAAGGGGCTGGTTACCAGCGTCATTGAGCACGAGCGCATCATCACCACGGTCCCCAAGGCCAAGGCCGCCAAACCCATCGTCGAAAAAATGATCACCCTGGCCAAGGAAGGCACTCTGCACTCCCGCCGCCAGGCCGCCGCGTTCCTTGAAACTCCGGCCAGCGTGAAGAAGCTGTTCGACAAGCTGGGCTCGCGGTTCGGCCAGCGCAACGGCGGCTACACCCGCATCGTCCGCCTGGGCCCCCGCAAGGGCGATGGCGCCGAGCAGGTGATGCTGGAACTGGTGGGCAGCGAACTGGTCCGCCGCGCCGAAGATCGCGCCAAGCGCCGTGAGGAACGCCTCAAAGCGATGCGCGAGGGCCGCGGAAAGGGCGAAGAGGGCGGCGCGGAAGCCTAACCACTTCATTGAAAGCAGCGTCCGGGCCGGTCCTTCGCAAGGGGCCGGCCCTTCGCTTTCCGGGCCATGCTGAGTTTCTCCGCCCACTACTTTGACGGCCGTCTGACGGACCCTGTGCCCGCCCGCGCCACCCCGCAGGCCGGCGGCGTCAGCATCGAGATCCCGTCCGGGACACTGTTCTGGCCGGGCGATTCATTCCGGGTGGCCGGGGCGGGTCCTCCGGTTTCGCTGGCCACCCTGGCTCAGCCGGTTCAATCGCTGGTGGTGCAGGACCGGCGGTTCCTCGATCAGATCGTCTATCACCACCCGGCCCATGCTCAGCCCCGGCGGCGGAATCCGGCGCTGACGGCGGCTTTCTCGCTGTTGGGCGCGCTTGCCCTGCTTGCCATCAGCTTGCCGTTTCTGGCCGGGTTCCTGGTGATCCTCATTCCCAACTCCTGGGAAGAGCGCCTGGGGCGGCTTGCCTTCGAGGCGCACACGCAGGGCACGCCGGTCTGCGCGACGCCTCCGATCATCGAGACCATCGTCGAGCGGCTGGATCGCGGCGGGGAGTTCAGTTTCCGGGTGACTGTGCTTGATGACCTCCAGGTGAACGCTTTCGCCCTGCCCGGCGGCCGGATCGGTGTCTACCGCGGTCTGCTTGAGCGCCTCCGGTCGCCCGAAGAACTGGCCGCCGTGCTCGCCCATGAGATTGAACACGTGACGCAGCGCCACTCCACGTCCGCGCTGCTGCGAACGCTGTCGCTGGGCGCTCTGATTACCCTGGTGACGGGGGAGCCTGGCGCCGCGACGGAGATTGGGCGGCAATTGGCTTCGCTCCACTTTTCGCGCCAGGCCGAGGAGCAGGCCGACCGTGCCGGCGCCCGCCGTCTGGCTCGTGCCGGAATCCACCCCGAGGCGATGATCCGGGTGTTTGAACTGCTGGAGAGTCTGGCCGCCGCGGCGCCGCCGGCTTATCTTTCGACGCACCCGCCGGCCGCGGCGAGGCGTGAAATCATTCGGGACGAAGTGGCGGGGCTTAAGGTGTTCTCGCGGCCCCTGCCCGATGCGGCCTGGCCGCCGCCACGGCAGAGCTGCCGTTGATTCCCGCCAGATGATCAGGCTACGCGGCGGCGCGCTCGATCGTCACTTCGGGAAGCATCGCCCGCGCCTGATCGAGTGACGCGAAGGCCGTTCCCGGCAGCCGGGCCGTGGCCGTCCCCGTCGCGACGCCCCAGCGCATCGCCTCCTCGAACGGCGCACCCTTATCGAGCGCCCAGACAACGGCTGCCGCCAGCGCGTCGCCCGCGCCGATGGGGCACACCGCGTCGATGCGCGGCGGCACGGCTTCGTAGACGCCGCGGCCATCGGTGCCCACGGCGCCCCGGCTGCCAAGCGAGATCACGACGCTCCGCGCGCCCATCTGCCGGATTCGCAGCGCGGCTTCGATGAACTGCGTGCGGGTGAGCAGCGCCCGGTTCAACAGCCTCTCGGCCTCCTGTTGATTGGGGATCACCAGCGCCGGGCCCGCCTCCGTGCCGTCGATCAGCGCTTCGCCATCCGTATCCAGCATCACTGGCACCTTCCGCTCTTCCGCCAGCCGCACCAGCCGGGCGTAGAAGTCGCGGGGCACGCCGGGGGGCAGGCTTCCGCACAGCAGAAGCCACCGGACATCCGAGAGCTGACTCACGACGCGAGCTTCGATCAGCGCCACTTCTTCGGCGCTGACAGCCGGGCCGCGCTCATTCAACTTCACCGTCAGGCCCTGGCGATCGGTGATGGTGAGGTTGACCCGGACATCATTGGCAATGGGCACGATGTCCACCCCATAGCCGCAGCACTGGAGATACGAGGCCAGCCGGTGCCCGTGTTCGCCACCCGCGGCGATGATAGCGCGCGTCGGGCCGCCGAAGGAGTGGATGACGCAGGAGCAGTTGATGCCGCGTCCCCCCGCCGTCTCGCGCGTGGCGAGGATGTAGGCGCGGTCCTCGAACACCAGGCGGTCCGCGTCGACATTCCGGTCAATGGCCGGGTTCACTGTGAGTGTGAGCAGCAATCGTGGTTATTCTAGCTAGCCCGCCGCCAGTTCCTCATGCACGCGGAGGAAGTAGGAGTCGGTCATGCCGGCAATGTAGTCGCATGCCACGCGATGCGGCGCCTCGCCGGCCGCGATCTGTTCGCGGTACGACTCCGGCAGGTCGCCGGGGCGCGCCAGGAAGTGCCGGAACAGCTCTTGCACCGCGACCCGGGACTGCTCCCGTTCGGCATGCAGGTCGGCCGATTCGTACACCCGATCATGCAGAAATCGCTTCACGGCCGCGTTCACCGTCCCCGTTTCCTCCGTGAACCTTGCCACCCTGGCGTTGTGTTCCCGCACTTCGCGCCACCCGGCGAGCCCGGTGCAGGCCGCGGCCGTGCCTTCGAGAAGGCCGGTCACCAGGGCGTCCAACAGCCGCCGGATCATCTCGAGAAACTGGACGCGTCCGGATGCCGCGGGGAACTGGGCGGCGATGGCCTCCAGCGCTTCGGCGCACCAGGGAATCGCCTCGCTCAGGTCATCCGCCGTGACGAACCCGGCGGAAAAGCCGTCGTCGAGGTCCGCGGTGTTGTAGGCGATTTCGTCCGCGACATCGATCAACTGGCCCTCCACCGGAAGCATCCACTCCGGGTGGTACGCATCGGCCACCGGCGATTCGCCCGCGCGGTAATCCCGCGAGTGCTTGACGATTCCTTCGCGCACCTCGAAGGTGAGGTTCAAGCCGGGAAACAACGGATACGGCTGCTCGAACGATTCAACGATGCGCAGGGCGTGCAGATTGTGGTCGAAGCTATCGCCATGCCCGCGCATCTCGGCATCCAGAGCCGACTCTCCGGCGTGCCCAAACGGAGGATGTCCGATGTCGTGCACCAGCGCCAGCGCTTCGGTAAGGTCCTGGTTCAGTCCCAGGGCTCCGGCCAGAGTGCGTGCCACCTGGGCCACCTCCAGCGTGTGTGTGAGCCGGTTCCGGAAATGGTCCGACAGGGCGGGTGTAAAGACCTGGGTCTTGTCTTCCAGACGGCGGAAGGCGCGGGAGTGAATGATGCGGTCGCGGTCGCGCTGGAATGCGGGCCGGTAGGCATGAGCGAGTTCGGGGTAGCGCCGGCCTCGCGATTCGTTGTCCGGAAATCGAAGGTGCGCGAGCAATCCGGTTACGGCTTGGACGCCGGCGCCGCGGGCAGTTCGCCCGACAGGCCGGTGGCGACGCGGGTCACCGGCGGCCGGGGGCTTTTCAGAAGCTCATCCACCAGTTTGCGGCTCTCCTGGGGTTGCGTGCGCGCCAGCATCTTGGCGAGCGCGTAGGTGGCCTGCTCCTTTGAAACGAAGACGCTGGGGCTGGCCGCAAGTTCCTTGTACGTGGCCGCGGCCTGATCCGTTTTTCCCTGGCTGGCGTAGAGTTGAGCCAGTGCGAACTTGGCCAGGGAGACCGTGGAATCGTGGCCGTCGGACACCACCGCCTTGAACCGCCGCTCCGCTTCATCATTCCTGCCGGCTGAAACCGCCTGCGTGGCCAGAAGATAGTTCGCCATGGTGCCTTCTTCGCTTCCCGCGTGCTTCTTCGCCACCTCTTCCAACCCCGCCAACACGGCCTTGTCCTTCTCGGCTTGCGTGGGATAGGCAAGGGGCGCCGATCCGGTGGCGCTCACCTGGGCATCCAGCGGCTTAATCGCGCTCACCAGATCCGCCCGGCGCGCCTCGCGCTGGCTGCTCATGAACCACCAGCCGCCCACAGCCACCACCAGAACGGCGGCGCCAATGGTGCCGTACTTCGTGACTTCGCTCTTGTGATCGGCGATGTACTCGACGCTGTGGCCCACCTCTTCGACAAACTTATCGTGCTTCAGGTTCTTGCGGTTGATTTCCATCGGGGTACGTTCTCCAGGATAGCAAAATGGGGCTTTCGAACGAACGAACAGCCCGGTGCGGCGGAGCAGAACGGTTCCTGCCCCGGCGGCCGGGCTGTGATGACTGCTTAGACTTGTGCTCGAACGCGGCTGCTGCTCTTGAAGAAAACGCGCAAAAAGGACTCGCTCCGGCCTTGCTTAAGCCGCTTGTTTCCCGATGCTTGGAGCCGCGCCGGAGCTGCTTTTGCGCTTACTAGTAGCTGGCCACTGCCTCGGCTTCATTCTCGTGCATTTCGAACACAGTGGACAGCTTGGTGATCTGCAGCAGATCCTTCACTCGCTTGGTGAGGTTGAGCAGCTTCAGCACCCCGCCGACGTTGGTCACCGTGGTGTACGCTGAGACGAGCTCGCCGATGCCCGAGCTGTCGATATAGGAGACCTCGCCCAGATTGAGCAGGATCTTCTTTTCTCCCTTGGCGGCCAAGTCGCGGATGGTGTCGCGGAAAACGCTGGATCCTTCGCCCAGCGTGATGCGGCCGGCCGCGTCGATCACGGTCACGTCGCCAACCGGCCGTGTTGTCAGTTTAACGCTCACTTTGTGTGGAACCTCCCCAAAACTATTTCGGTGCGAACTTTACCATCCGGACTTCGGTGCCCTGTGGCTGCCGCCGCCGGACTTCAAACTCATCCATGAAGGAGCGGATCAGTAATATGCCCCGCCCGGACTGCCGCAGCAGATTCTCTTCCGCCAGCGGATCCGGCACATCCTTCAACTCAAAACCTTCACCTTCATCGCCGATGGTTACCTCGAGCCGGCCGGGGGTCAAATGCCACTCCACCCGGACTTTCTTGTGGCTGCTGTAGCGATTGCCATGCACAACCGCATTTACCATCGACTCCCGGATCGCCATGCCGATCCAGGGTAAATCGTCTTCGCTAAAACCGAACCCCGCGGCCGCCTCCAGGATGGCTGCCTCGACCACATCGACGGCCTCAAGCGATGAGTCGTAGTCGCGGACGTCGCTTTTCTGTTCGAGTTCTGCCATCGCGGCCCGGTGTCCCGCCGAATCGTCACCTTAATCCAGTGTCCGGTGAGAAGTCAAGTAGCCGTAGCCTTACGACACGGTAGCGGCGGCGGTGCTAATGCGCCGGCCGCCGGCCATCTTCGAGTTTGGCGACCCGGTCCTGCAGCGCATGAATCTCCAACTCCAGGGCGTGAAGCGCGGCGGCATGAGTGCGCTGACGGGCCTCGTTCGGCGAAGCCCATTTGTGGAACTCCGTCAGGAGACTCGTTTCGACGCGCTCAATCTCGCCACGGACTTGCGCGACCTCGCCACGGACTTGCGCGACCTCGCCACGGACTTGTGTGATCTCGCCACGGACTTGTCCGATCTCGCCCTGAAACTGCCCGATTACGCCACGGATTTGCCCGATCTCGTCCCCGACTTGGCCGATCAGCCCCTCAATCCATTTTTTGTCAACTTGGGTTAGGCTCATGGATCTCTCACTTCGCATCTCGATCATAACCCGAATCGAACCTACCGCGAGGGGGTCCGTTGAGCCTCGGCGGATCAGGCGAACTTCACGCTGTGGTCGCCAATCACGGCGAAGGTTTGGCGCGGCGATTCCAGGGTGAAGTAGCTCCAGGGGCCGGGAATCCAGGGATACCGGTCAATGACTGCGGGGTCCACATCCATGCCCAGTCCCGGGGCGGATGGCACCCGCAACCGGCCATCCTGAATGTCCAGCGGATCGCGCAGCACTTCCCGGGCCGTGGGCCACTCGTACATGCTGCGAACCCCGGCGGTGGTGTAGACGGGATACTCCAGCCATTCCACGACGTTGTCCGGCCAGCAGACGCCCAGGTGAGCCGCCGCCAGCACTTCCAGATCGGTGCCCCAGCTATGGAACGCGAAGCGCAATCCGGCTCGCTGCACTTCGCCGAACAGACGGCGCCCCATGGCGAAACCGCCCTGACAGACAATGTCCATCTGGACATAGTCCACCGCGGGGCGATAGATCAGATCGAGGAAGCCGGCCTCGTTCCGCTCATGTTCGCCGCTGGCCAGCGGCACGATGTTCATTTCGTGCAGGCGCTGGTAGGCGTCGTGATCGTCCGGCGGCAGCGGTTCCTCAAGCCACGCGATGCCGTGTTCGGACATCGCCTCCGCCAGCCGGGTGACCTCGCTTTCCGGGTAGCTTTTGTCGCCCATTCGCCACCAGCTATGGGCATCGATCATCAATTCCACCCCGGTGCCCACGGCCTGGCGCATCAGCGCCACCGTGCGAAGGTCTTCCCCGGGTCCCAGCGCGGGCCGCATCTTGTAGGCGGGAAACCCCAGCCCGGCGATGGCCTCGGCCTCGCGCGCGTAGCCCTCGGGCGTCATGTACATGCCGGCGCTTCCGTAAAGGGCGATGGAATCGCGGATGCGGCCGCCCACCAGTTCGGCCACAGGCAAGCCGTGCATTTTCCCCAGCAGGTCATAGAGGGCGATCTCCACGGCCGAATACGCATTGAGCAGCGCCGGATCGCCGCCGCGGCTTTCAACAAAGGCGGCCCGAAGGGCGTCCGGATCGGCCAGCCGGCGTCCGGCGAGCCACGGGGCCACCTCATCGGCAATCGCCGCCCGGGCCGCTTCCGATCCCTGGCCGGGCGCCCAGCCGTAGAGACCATGGTCGCCTTCCACGCGAATCAACATCGCGTCGCGCTTGACGATGCGCCGGTGGCCCCCGTGGTATGGCAACTCGAGCGGGGCGGGGAAGGGATAAGAGAGCAGGTACGCTTCTACGCTGTGGATCCGCATCTTGACTGCCTCCAGCATACCGCCGGGGCCGGCACCGCCCGGAGGTATACTGAAGCCAACCCGCCGATGCACCGCAATCAGATCGTCGTCGCGCTCGGCCTGGCATGGTGGCCAGCCGCCGCCGCGGCACAGGAACTGCCCCTGGGCATCGTTCACGGGGTTCTTGTGGATGCGGATCTGCGTCCCCCGGAACAGAACTCCAAACTGCTGGGCAGCATGATTCTGCGGCGTGAAGACGGCGGAACCTTCCTTTGCGGATTCGATGGCCGCACCTATTTCGAGCGCGAACGAATGCGTGTGCAGCCCGCCGCGCTCAAGGCGGGCGACCGCGTGGAGGCGGTTACGGAACGCGGAATCGCCCCCATCACGGTCTGTTACGTTCGCATGCTGAGCATCACCGGTGCGATGCAGCCGAAGTTCGAAGCGTACCGCAGCCGCACGCACATGCCGCGAGCCACCGAATCGTTCGCGCCCCGCGGCACACTGACTCTGGCGGGGACACTGGCCGGCGTGGTGGCGAGCACGGAAGACGGCAGTCTGCTGGTGCGGCAGCGGGGCGGCGCCCGGCGGACCATCCGGCTGCGGCCCGATACCCGCTTCCTGGAAGGCGGTACGGCGGGATCGCTTTCCCGGCTTTCTCTGGACGACCGGATCTTCATTCGAGGCAGCGCCACCTACGATGGCCACATTGAAGCCTATGAGATCGTCTGGGGGAGCATCCCGGGCCCGCGCCGCCCGGAATCGCCCGCAACCTCACGGCGGTAACAGGCGTCTCACCCTTGGTATACTGATCTGAGACCCTCTCCGAACTCCCGATGAAGTATTGTGCTTACCTAGTGTTGAGCGCGGGCCTCGCGTGCGCTCAGGAATTCCATACCGGCCAGGCCGCGCGTCTGGTCATCGGCCAGCCGAACTTCACCGCCCAGCGCCCGGGCGCGTCCCAGGTGTTGCTGGGGGCGTGCAGCGGCATCGCCTTCGGCGGCGACACTCTCATTGTTGCCGATTCCAGCCGGATTGGCGCGGCGCCGGATAACCACCGTGTGCTCGTGTTCCGGAATGCCGGCTCGCAGTTCCCGTCACCCCTGGCGGAGATCCAGCCGGATATCGCGCGATGCCCGGTCTGTGTTGGGTCCGCGAGTGTCGTGCTGGGCCAGCCGGACTTCATTAAGAACGAGGTAGGGTTGACAGCGAGCGGCCTCCGGTCGCCCACCGCGGTGGCCACCGATGGCCGCGTGGTGGTGGTCGCGGACACCGATAACAATCGAGTCCTGATCTGGAACTCAATCCCCACGCGCAACGGACAACCGGCCGATGTGGTGCTGGGCCAGGACAGCTTCACCAGCCTGCGCCGCATCACCATCGACAACAAGTCTTTCCGCGGCCCCCAGGGTGTCTGGGTGCACAATGGGAAGCTTTTCGTCGCTGATACGCAGAATCACCGGGTGCTGATCTGGAATTCGATTCCCTCCCGCAACGATCAGCCGGCCGATACGGTTCTTGGCCAGCCCAACTTCACCACGGCTCCGGAGCCGGATCTCACACGCCAGACCCTGAACGCGAAGAACAACACGATGCTGAACCCGGTCTCGGTGAGTACGGACGGCATCCGGCTCTTCGTCAGCGACTTGGGCTATAACCGGGTCCTGATCTGGAATTCGATTCCCACCCAGAATCAGGCGCCTGCCGATATCGTGCTGGGACAGCCCGACTTCGAAAGCATCGCCGCCAACAACGCCCCCAAGATGTGCGCGGCCACCGGCAAGGATTCCGCTGGGAAGGATACGTTTCCCCGGCGCTGCGCCTCCACGCTGGACTTTCCCCGGTTCGCTCTCTCCGACGGGCGCCGGTTGTTCGTGGCGGACGGCGGCAATGACCGCGTTCTGGTCTGGACCAGCCTGCCCACACGCAACGGCCAGCCCGCCGATGTCATTCTGGGCCAGTACAGAGACGATATCAACCTGATCTCCGACAGCACCGACGCCAACCGCATCGCGGCGGCGGACTCGCTGCGCACGCCGATGTCGCTGGCGTTTGACGGCACGAACCTCTACGTGAGCGAGCCTTTCAACCGCCGCGTCATGGTCTTCACGCCGGGCGAACGGACCATCGCCTTTACAGGCGTCCGCAATGCGGCCAGCCGCGAAATCTTCGCCATCGGTGAAGTCCGCCTGGCAGGCACGCCCAAGGAGAACGACGAGATCACCATCAAGATCGGCGGCAAGGACTACAAGTACAAACTGCTCAAGGACGAGAAATTTACAGCCGCTTCACGGAAGCTCGCCGACCTGATCAATGCCGGTGCTGGTGATCCGAACGTCCTGGCGACTCTGAACGTCACCTCCGAGAACGTGGCCATCATCCTGACAGCGCGTGTGGCGGGCGAACCCGGAAACAAGATTGAGTACTCGACATCGGTCTCAGACGGCGCGACAGTGCAGGCCTCCACGGCGGGCGCGACGCTTGCCGGAGGCCAGGAAGCGGCCAAGATCGCCCCCGGGACCATTGTTTCAATCCTCGGCGACAAGCTGGCGGACCGAACCGCCTCAGCCGTCAGCGATACCCAGATTCTGCCCAAGGAACTGGCCGACACCCAGGTCTACTTTGACGGCATCCGCGCCCCGCTACTCCATGTTTCGCCGAATCAGATCAACGCCCAGATCCCGTTTGAAGTGCAGGATTCGCAGGGTATCAACGCATACGTGCGCACCCGCCGCGCCAATGGCCAGGTGACCATTTCCAGCGCCGCCGCGGTGCCCATCATTCCGCAGAACCCGGGCATCTTCGCCGAGGAAGGCGACGACCCACGGCCGGGCGTGGTCCTGCACGGGTCCAGTTTTGCCCAGGGCACAGTTTCAGTCGACGGTTCGGCCAACGCCAACGATGTCGCAACGGTTGTGATCAACCAGCGTGAGTATGCGTATACCGTGAAGACCGGCGATACGCTTGAGGCCATTCGCGACGGGCTCATCGCTAAGATCAACGAAGGCCAGGGTGACCCGCAGGTGTTCGCGTTCGCGGCCGGCGTGTTCACTCGTATCCGGCTGCGCGCGAAGGTGGAAGGGCCTGCCGGGAACGGTATCCCGATTTCCGGCAAGACCAACGATGGCGCGCAGGTGATTCTCACCGCCACGGTTCCCGAACTCTGTTGCGCCAACAAGGCCCAGGAACGGATCACCGAGGCCAACCCCGCCGTGCCGGGCGAGACGATCATCGTCTATGCCACCGGGCTGGGGCTGGTGAAGCCAACGGCGGCCCGTCTGGCGATTGAAACCGGCAAGCCCTACACGGGTCCCGAGGTCAACGAGCCGGAAGAGTTCGTCTCCTCGCTGGCCGGTGGCAAGACGGCCAACGTGATCTTCGCGCGACTGCTTCCGGGCCGGGTGGGGATCTACGAAGTGCAGTTGGAATTGAACTCCGACATCCCGACCAACCCGCGCACGCAGCTCACCATTGCGCAGAGCTTCTTTGTGAGCAACATCATCACGTTCCCGGTGAAGAACCCGCGTGACGATGCGCCCGCGCCCTAACCGGGCTGCCGGTTGATCAGGCTCGCCACGTAGCCGGCGCCAAAGCCGTTGTCGATATTGACCACGGTCACATTGCTCGCGCAGCTATTCAGCATCCCCAGTAGCGCCGCCAGACCATTGAAGCTGGCGCCGTAACCCACGCTGGTGGGGACAGCAATCACCGGACAGGACACCAGGCCTCCCACCGCGCTGGGAAGCGCGCCCTCCATGCCCGCGCAGCAGATGATCACGCGGGCATCGGTGAGCCGTTCCCGGTTGTTCATCAACCGGTGAATGCCCGCCACGCCCACGTCGGTGATCGATTCCACGCGGTTCCCCATCACTTCACAGGTCACCGTGGCCTCCTCGGCCACCGGGATGTCACTGGTGCCCGCGCACACCACCGCGATCTTGCCCGATCCGCGGACGGCACGATCCCGCCACACGCGAATGGCGCGCGACTGCGGAAAGTACTCGGCGTCCGGAATCCGTGTGCGCACGGCGTCCGCGGTCTCTTCGGCAGCGCGCGTCGCCAGCACGTTGGGCACGCGCTCCAGAAGGCGGCTGGCGATCTCCGCCACCTGCCCCGGGGTCTTGCCCTGGGAAAAGATCACCTCGGGCATCCCGTGTCGCAGGGCCCGGTGATGGTCCACCTTGGCGAAGCCCAGATCTTCAAACGGCATGTGGCGCAGGCGTTCAAGGGCAGCGTCGACTCCAGAAGACCCATCCTTGACCTGCTCAAGGAGCTTGCGTAGTTGATGTTGATCCAATTTCCAGAGTAAACCAAGTTTCAGTGGATGGGCTCATCATTCGATGAGGAAATGCTCCGCCAGGTCCACAATCGTCGCGCCCCAGCCGCCGGCTTCCATCGGCGCATCGCGAAACGCGGCAACGAACGGGGTCCGTGCAAGAACTCGCCGCACCATCTCCCTTTGAACACCCACTCCTCGCCCGTGAATGATTCGCACCGCGCGATACCCTCGCTCGCGCACGGCTTCCAGGTAGGCTTCCACGGCCGCCTGGGCGTCGCGTGGATGGAACATGTGCAGGTCGAACACGTCCGTGATGGGAATCTCCACCGGCTCTTCGCCGGGGCTCATGGCTGCTCCGCGGCGAGGATCGCCGCCACCAACCCCTCCATGGTGTACACGCGGGCCTCGGCATCCACGCGCACACCGTGGCGCCGCGCGGTTTCCGAGGTGACCGGGCCGATGCTCGCCACCCGGACTCCTTCCAGCGCAGCATGTCCAGCCAGAGCCAGAAAGTTCTTCACCGTCGAGGAACTGGTGAACGTCGCCCAGTGGGGCCGCTCGCGCGGGAACACAGGCGCCGGATCCGGCACCACGGTGCGGTACGTTTCCACCACATCCACCACGGCGCCCATTTCGCGCAGCGTTTCGGGGATCACGTCACGGGCCACCGCCGCACGGGGCAGCAGCACGCGCTTGCCCGCCATGCCCTGCCGGGCCAACGCATCGGCCACCGCTTCGCCGATGTACTCCGCCGGCATCGCGTCCACCTTCAGGTGCAGCTTCCCGACCGCCGCGCCCGTCGCCGGTCCAATCGCGCAGATCCGCGCCCGGAGCGAACGCAGGTCCGCATCGGATTCATCCAGCCGGGCCATGAACCGCCGCACGCCATTGACGCTGGTGAACACAACCCAGTCATACGACGCCAGCCGTCCGATCGCTTCATCCAGCGGGGCGTAGGATGCCGGCGGCTCAATCGAGATCACAGGATACGATAGCGGGTCGGCGCCCAGGCTCCGAAGAGCGGCCGCGAGATCCTCCGATTGTGCCGCGCCTCGGGTCAACAGCACACGGCGTCCGAACAGCGGCAGCCGCTCGAACCAGTTGAACCGGTGGCGCAGGTTGACGACGGGCCCGATCACAATGGTGGCGGGCGGCGTGAGCGCGGCCTGCGCGGCCAGTTCCGGCAGCGTGGCCAGCGTTCCCGCGATGGTCTCCTGGTCCGGCCGTGTTGCCCAGCGAACCGCCACCGCGGGTGTGTCCGGCGGGCGGCCGCGTTCGAGAATGCGCTGGCAGATGGTGCCCAACTGGTTCAAGCCCATGAACACCACCAGCGTCTCCGAGGGCCCCACGCGATCCCAGTCGATCGAATCGGGATCGTGCCCCGTGATCAGAGTGACTACCGAGGTATGGGAGCGATGGGTGAGCGGAATTCCACAATAGGCCGCGATCCCATTGGGAGTGGTTACACCGGGCACCACCTCGAACGCGATGCCGGCATCGGCCAGCACTTCCAGCTCTTCCCCGCCTCGCCCGAAGATAAACGGATCGCCACCCTTCAGGCGCACCACCACGCGGCCCATTCGGGCATGTTCCACCAGCAGCGCCGAGATCTCGTCCTGCGTCGCGTGATGCGCGGCTCGCTTCTTGCCGACGTAGACGCGTATGGCGGCCGGCGGCGCCAGCGCGAGCAGCGCCGGATTGGCCAGATTGTCGTAGAGCACCACGTCGGCCATGCCGAGGACACGGGCCCCCTTGCGGGTGATCAGTTCCGGGTCCCCGGGGCCCGCCCCCACCAGATAGACCTTGCCCGGGCGGTTCAAGCCAGCAACTCCCGTGCACCCGCATCCAGCAAAGCTTGAGCTACCCGCTGGCCCAACAGCTCCGGCGACCCGGTCTCTCCCGAACCAGTCTGCCGTAAGATCCGGCGCCCGTCCGGCGCGATCACCGCCGCGTCCACGCGCAGCGCCCCGTCCAACACCAGGGCATGCGCGCCAATCGGCACCTGGCATCCGCCGCCCAGGGCTCGCAGTACCGCCCGCTCGCAATCCACCGCCGCACGCGATGCCGCGTGATTCAGAAAAGCGAACCGCTCATCCCCCAACCGGGCCTCAATGGCCAGCGCGCCTTGCCCGGCCGCGGGGCACATCACCGAGGCCGGCAGCACCTCGGCGATTCGCGCATCCCACCCCAACCGCCGCAAGCCCGCCTGCGCCAGAATGATCGATTCGTACTGGCCCTCATCCAGCTTCCGCAGCCGCGTGTCGAGGTTGCCGCGCACCGGCTGCACGTCCAGGTCCGCGCGCACGGCCAGCAACTGCGCCTGCCGCCGCAAGGCGCTTGTGCCGACGCGTGCACCGGCCGGCAATTCAGCGAGACGCCGGCCAATCACCGCATCGAACGGAGCCTCCCGCTCCGGCACCGCCGCCAGAGCCAGCCCCGCGGGCAGCTCGGTGGGCATGTCCTTCAGGCTGTGCACCGCCAGATCCACCGTGCGCGCCAACAGGGCTTCCTCAAGTTCCTTGGTGAACAGCCCCTTGGTGGACGTCTCCGCTCCCAGGCGCGCCAGCGATACACCGGTGATTCTATCGCCGGTGGTCTGGATCACTTCAATGCGCGACTCCAGCCCTTGCGCCGCCAGCAACTGTTGCACATGCCGCGCCTGCCACAGCGCCAACTGCGACCCGCGCGATCCGATCACCACCATGTTCACCCTCCCAGGCGGAACATCCGCCGGATGGCTTCCGTGATCGCGCCGCCGTGCGTGTGCCCGGCGTGCTTGCGCAGCTCCGTGATAGGGCCGTGCGCTACTTTGTTCACCAGGCCCTGGGTGAGGATCTCGATGGCCTCCTCCTGCTGGGGTGTAAGCGGCCCAAGCTTGCCCCGCACACGCGCGATCTCGCCCAGGCGCCACTGCTCCAGTTGCGCCTTGAGATCGGTGATGGTGGGCGCCACCTCGCGCTCCCGCATGCGATCTTCCAGCCGCGCCACCTCTTCGTCGATGATCCGCTCGGCCTGCTCGGCGGCCGAGCGGCGCTGCACGCGGTTGGTCTCGACGACGCGCTGCAGGTCGTCGATGTCGTAGAGGAAGACGTTGTCCAGCGTGTTCACCGCCGGCTCCACGTTGCGCGGCACCGCGATGTCGATGATGAACACGGGCCGGTTGCGCCGGGCTCGAATGACGCGCGCCATCTGCTCCCGGTTCAGGATGTAGTGCGGCGCGCCGCTCGAGGTGATGACGATATCCACCTGCGGCAGATAGTCCGTGAAGGCGGCATAGTCGATGATCATACCGCCGAACAGAGCGGCCATCTCTTCAGCGCGCTCCCGGGTGCGATTCGTCACGGCGATCGAGGAGACACCCGCGTTTCTCAGGTGCCGCGCCGCCAGGTCGGACATCTTGCCTGCCCCCACCAGTAGCACCGATCGCCCGGCCAGGGATCCGAAGATCTCCCGGGCCAGTTCCACCGCCGCAAAACTGATCGACACCGCGCTCTGGCCGATCTCGGTCTCCGTCCGCACGCGCTTGGCCACCGTGAAGGCCCGCGTCAGCGTGGTGTCCAGGAACCCGCTCACCGTGCCCTCCGCCTTGGCCGCGGCGTAGGCATCTTTCAACTGGCCCAGAATCTGTGGCTCACCCACCACCATGGAATCGAGGCTTGACGCCACGCGGAACAGATGCCGGACGGCGTCGCGCCCTTCATAGTCGTAGAGGTAAGGCCGCAGCCAGTCCGGGCTCACCTGCCGCACCCGGGCCAGGAACGCCGCGGCGAAGGCTCGCGCATCGGCCGCCCCGTCGGCCGTGACGGCCAGCTCAACCCGGTTGCAGGTGGAAAGGATGATGCCTTCGCGGATGCCGGGCTCCTGCTTCAACACCCGCAGGCTGGCCTCCACTTCGCCGGTGGGAAACGCCAGCCGCTCCCGCACATCGACGGGCGCCGTCCGATGGCTCAGACCGGTGAGAAAGAACCGCATGCTACCGCGCGATCGCTCCAAGCAGGCCCGCGTGCGCCACCCACGTCAACGCCAGGCAGCCCAGAACACCCACGGCCATCACGGCCGCCTTCCGGCCGCGCCAGCCCGCGATGGTGCGCAGAAATACCATCACCAGACAGAAGGCCCAGGTGAAAATCGAGATCGCGATCTTGGCATCGCCAAGCCACCCCGTGCCGGTTTCAATGAACGCCCAGGCGCTGCCCACCACCATGCCGGCCGTGAGGAACACAAAGCCGAAGGCCATCGACCGTGTCATCAACTCGTCCAACGTTCCAAGCGGCGGCAGCCTATGCAGCAGCCCCCCCTGCGACTTGCGCTTCAACTGGCGCTCCTGGGCCAGATAAAAGATGGAGGCCGCCGCGGTCAACAGCAGCGCGACGTAACCGGCAAGGATGGTCAGCACGTGAACCAGCAGCAGGGCGTTGCGCACGCGAGCATCGGCGAACGGCGTCACCGGAGCTTCCGTCGCGGCGATGGCCGTCATCAGAAAGGCCAGCGGGAACAGAATCACGCCCAGCGACGAGAACCGGTACCGCCAATCGATGAAAAGGAACACCAGCGCCACCAGAACGCCGCACAGCGATAGCGTTTCATAAAAGTTGGCGGCCGGCAGATGGCCCACCCGGATCGAGCGGTCGACAATGGCCACCAGATGCAGAACCGCGGCGATCAGCACGCAAATGCGAGCCGGTTGGAACAGATTCTTCTCGCGCCCCAGTACGTGAAGAATGGTGTGCAGGACTCCGATGGAATAGAAGACGGTCGCGACGCGCAACCAGAAAATGCTCATTTCAAGCATAAGGGCGTCCCACGGCTTCAGTATATCGCGCGTATTCCGGCGGCCACCCGGCCCCTGTATGATCTCGAAATGAGTCTATTTCTCGAAGGCAAGACAGCCATTGTGACCGGCGGAACCCGCGGCATCGGTTTTGAGACTGCGCGCGAACTTCTCGCCCACGGAGCGCGTGTGGTGATTTGTGGGCGAAGCGAAAGCTCGGTGGCCGCGGCGCTTGCGCGTCTGTCTCCGGCGGACCGCGTAGCGGGCTGCGCGGCGGACGTCTCGGATCCCGTTCAGGTGGAGCGTCTGTTTCAACTTGGGGCAGAGCGTTTCGGCGCGATCCACATCCTGGTCAATAACGCAGGTGTGGGCTGGTCCGCTTCCGTGGGCTCCATGACACTTGATGACTGGAAGCGCGTTCTCGACGTCAACCTGACGGGCTCCTTTCTCTGCAGCGGGCAAGCCGTGCGGCATTTTCTCAAGACGGGCGGCGGCCACATCATCAACATCAGCAGCCTGGCGGGAAAGAACGTTTTTGCCGGTGGCGCGGTCTATAACGCGTCAAAATTCGGCTTGAACGCCCTGGGGGAAGCCACGATGCTCGATCACCGCCACGAAGGTGTTCGCGTGACGAATATTCTCCCGGGTTCGGTCGATACGGAATTTAGCCTCCGGTCAAGGACAGACAACCGCACGGAGGCGGGCGCGGCGGTTTCGCCGAAGTCCGATTGGAAAATCGCGCCAGAGGATGTGGCGCGGGTGGTCCTTGACGTGCTATCGATGCCGTCCAGGACGTTGATCAGCAGTATTGAGATGCGGCCATCGATGCCGCCCAGGCGGTGATCGAAGGGCAATGGGGCGCCGCTCCCCATGGCCAAACGTTCCGGCGCGCAGCCGCCGGCGAGGAGAGCGGGCCAAATCGGGACATGCTGAAATTCAAGGGTCGAATTGCCGATGGACTATTTGGTCCGGTGGCGAGGGGGACTGCCAGGAACCGGGAGCTCAGTTTGAAAAGGGGACTCAATCAATTTATGATGCGGTGCAACGTCGCCCTGGATCCGAACCGGACCGGTCACGAAGCCGAAGGGCTCGACCGGAGCCTCCGGCAGATGATCGTCGGCCAGGATGAGGCCATTCAGGAAATCGTCAACATCTATCAGATGCATCTCACCGGGCTTAACGCTCCCGGCCGGCCCATCGGCAACTTTCTATTTCTCGGCCCCACCGGTTCCGGCAAAACGCGGATCGTTGAAGCCACCGCCGAAAGCCTGGTGAAGACATCCAAGGCAGTGATCAAAATCGATTGCGCCGAGTTCCAGCACAGCCACGAAATCGCCAAGCTGATCGGGTCGCCGCCCGGCTACCTGGGCCATCGCGAAACCCACCCGCTGCTCAGCCAGGAAGTGCTCAACCAGTACCACTCGGAGACCATCAAGGTCAGCTTCGTCCTCTTCGACGAAATTGAAAAGGCCAGCGACGCTCTCTGGAACCTGCTGCTGGGCATTCTGGACAAGGCGACACTCACCCTGGGCGATAACCGCAAGGTGGACTTCTCGCGCGCCCTCATCTACATGACCTCAAACCTGGGCGCCGGCGAGATGAGTTCCATCATGAGCCCCAAGCTCGGCTTCTCATTCAACGCGCAGGCCCAGGCCTCGGGTGAAATCCGCTCCGACGAGAAGATGGTCTCCAAGCTCAATCGCAGCGGGATCGAGGCCGCCCGGCGCAAGTTCACGCCGGAATTCATGAACCGGCTCGACAAAGTGGTGGTCTTCAAGCCCCTGGGCGATGGTGAACTGCGCCGCATCCTCGACCTGGAACTCAACCAGGTGCAGCACCGCGTCTTCAGTTCGTCGCCCGAACGCAGCTTCGTCTTCACCGCCACCGACAACGCCAAGAACTTTCTTCTGGAGCAGGGGACCGACGTCAAGTACGGCGCCCGCCACCTGAAGCGCGCCATCGAGCGGCTGGTGGTGCAGCCCATCTCAAACCTCATCGCCACCGAGCAGGTGCGCGGCGGCGACTACATCCGCATGGACTATCAGGCCGGGTCCGCCACGCTCAGCTTCAGCAAGGAAGCCGAAGGCCTGCCCGTGCACGCCATGGCGGAACTGGTGGACAACTCCCTGGCGCCTTCGCTCACCGCGCTCGCCAACGCGGTCATGATGGAAACCTCGCGGATTCAGACGGCCAAATCCAGCCGCCGCAGCTAACGCGAGCCTGGACGGGATCGCGCCCGGCGCACCTCATCCAGCGCGCGCCGGGCATCCGCCGCCTTCGAATCGAGCGACACCGCCACCGCGAACGCGGCTTCCGCTTCCGCCAAACGCCCCAACCGCTGCCCGGCCAGGCCCAGCAGGTAGTGATGCTCCCACGCGGTGGGCGCAAGGCTCACCGCCTCCTGCGCGTAGCTGCTGGCCTCCTCCAACCGGCCCAGATCCAACTGCAGGCCCCCCAGCCGGAACAGCACCCCCGCGTCGCCGGGCTGCAACTGGCGCGCCTCCTCCATCTTCACCACCGCCCCCGCCAGATCGCCTGCCTTCACCAGCGCCGCCGCCTCCTCCGAACAACGCTGCGCCTGCCTGCGAGCCTCCGCGCTCGCCCGGGCCTCGCCGGTCAACTCCGCAAACCGGGCCAGTTCGCGCCGCCGCTCCTCCCCCCGTCCCGCGCCGCCATAGGCCCGCGCCAGATGATAATGCACCTCCGCCGACCCCTCGCCCCCCAACGCCACAGCCTCCCCTAGCGCCCGGATGGCGTCGTCGAACCGGCCCAATCGGTTGTATGCCATCCCCAGCAGCACACGTGGCTCATGCGCCCCCGGCGCGGCCTTCACCGCCCGCAGCAGCAGCTCCAGCGGATTCCCGTTCGCCTCCTTGAGACGCAGGTTCGCCAAACCCACCAGCGCGGATGCGTCGGCCGGATTCACGCGCAGCACCTGCTCATAGTGGCGCACCGCCTCAGCGCGCCGCCCTGATACCGCCAGCGCCGCCGCAAGATCCGTGCGTGCCCGCGCATTCCCCGGCGCCGCCGCCACCAGCCGTTCAAGCAGGGGAATCGCCTGGGCGTTCCGCTCCCCGCGCAGGTAAAGCGAAGCCGCGCCGTGCAGCGCGTCGACATTCCCCGGCGCCACGCGCAGCACCTTCTCGAACGCGGTCAAAGCACCGGCCTCGTTGCCTCGCTCCAGGTATGCTTCAGCCAAAGCCAGGTGCGCCGCCGCCAGCTTCGGGTCGCAAGCGCCGGCCGCCTGAAACGCCACCAGGGCCGCGTCCACCTGCCCCAGCCGGTACCGGGCTATCCCCAGGAAGAACCGCACATCGCATCTTCCGGTGGCCCGATGAACCTGCTCGAACAACCGCGCGGCTTCCTCATACCGCCCCGCGTCAAAAGCCCGCTTGGCGTTCTCCACGCTCTGCCCCGCCGCCGCCGAAACAAGCGGCAACGCCACGCAGATGAGCCTCAACCTCACGCAACTCATTCTACGAAAGCGTCTTGCCCCGCGGCGCCACTCGAAGTGCACTCGCCCCGGCCTTTGTGGCATGATGCAGAAACCGCCCACATGCTCCGCCGCTTTGTCTCAGGCTCTCTCTATGTCCAGGTGCTCACCGCCATCGCCGCCGGAGTGATCCTTGGAGCCCTCTGGCCCAAAGCCGGCGAAGCCATGAAACCCCTGGGCGACGGCTTCATCAAGCTCATCAAGATGATCATCGCCCCGGTGATCTTCTGCACCATCGTGCAGGGCATTGCCGGCGCCGGCGACATGAAAAAGGTGGGCCGAACCGGCGGCCTCGCTCTGCTCTACTTCGAAATCGTCAGCACGCTCGCCCTGGTCATCGGCCTCATCGTGGTGAACACCGTCCAGCCCGGCGCCGGCATGAACGTCGACGCCTCCAAACTCAACGCCAAGTCTGTCGAGGCCTATGCCGGGCCCGGCAAGATGAAGTCCACCACCGCCTTCGTGCTCGATATCATCCCCGCGTCGTTCTTCGACGCCTTCGCCCGCGGCGAGATCCTCCAGGTGCTGCTATTGGCCCTTCTCACCGGCTTCGCCCTGCAGCGCCTCGGCGAGCACGGCCACACCCTCTTCCACTGGATCGGCAAATGCAGCGAGGTGCTCTTCCAGATCGTCTCCATGATCATGCGCCTGGCGCCCCTTGGCGCATTCGGAGCCATGGCCTTCACCGTCGGCGCCTATGGCGTGGCATCGCTGCTGTCGCTGGCGAAGCTGATGGGCACCTTCTATGCCACCTGCATCGCCTTCGTCGTCATCGTGCTGGGCCTCATCGCGCGGCTGCACGGCTTCAGCATCTGGCGATTCCTCAAGAACATCCGTGAGGAACTCCTCATCGTCCTGGGAACCTCCTCCTCGGAAGCCGCGCTCCTCCCCCTGATGACCCGCCTTGAGGGCCTCGGCGCCGGCCGCCAGACCGTCGGCCTCGTCGTTCCCACCGGCTACTCGTTCAACCTCGACGGCACGTCCATTTACCTGACGCTGGCCGCCGTTTTCATCGCCCAGGCCACCAACACCCCGCTCAACTTCCGCGACCAGCTCACGCTCCTTGCCGTGCTGCTGATCACCTCAAAGGGCGCCGCCGGAGTCACCGGCAGCGGCTTCGTGGTGCTGGCTGCCACGCTCTCCGCCGTCGGCAACGTTCCCGTCGCCGGGCTGGCCCTGATTCTCGGCATCGACCGCTTCATGTCGGAAGCGCGCGCCCTCACGAACCTGGTGGGCAATGCCGTCGCCACCATCGTCGTCGCCAAATGGACCGGCGATCTCGACGAAGACCGCCTGAAGACCGCTTTGCGCTGACCCGTCCATGTCCCGCCGCGGCCCTGGCCGTCGCTCATTCAATTGGACAGGACATCTCCATGACCCGGCTCTCCTTGCTCTATTGCCTTTCGTGCGCCCTTGTCGTGGCGGCCAGCGACGCTCCGGTCTGGCTCAAGGAACTCGCCACCGCCAAACATCCCGCCTACCCGCCCAAGGTGGACGCCGTCGTGCTCCTCGACGAAGAGCGGCTGGTGGTGGAAGAAGGCGGCAAACAGGTCACCAGCCGCCGCTATGCCGTGAAGACCCTGACGCGGGAAGGCACCGGCCACGCCATCGCCCGCGAGTACTATCACAACGTAGATGGCAAGCTGCGCGAGCTCAAGGCCTGGACCATCCAGCCCAACGGCCGTGTCGTCCGCTACGAAAAAGGTGATGTCATTGATGCCGCTGTAGCCGGCGAGTACGACCTCTACTCTACCCTCCGAGTCCGTTCCATCAGCGGCCGCGGGGACGCCGAACCCGGCAGCGTCTTCGGATTTGAAAGCGTCTCCGAACGCAAGACCATCTTCACCACCGACGAATTCAGGTTCCAGGGCTCGGCGCCGGTCCTGGCTGCCCGCTACATCCTCACTCTGCCCGAGGGCTGGAAGTCCGAGGCCGTCACCTTCAACCACGCCCCCATTGAGGCCATTGCCCAGGGCAACACCCGCATCTGGCAACTCGACAATCTGCCCTTCATCGAAGCCGAACCCGCCGGACCCGGCTACGCCAGCCTAGCCCCCGCCATCGGCATCAACTTCCTGCCCCCTGACACGGCCCGGACCCCTGGCCGCGGGCTGAGCAACTGGGCCGAAGTCTCGCGCTGGCTCCACGACCTGCAATCAGGCCGCGCCGCGCCCACCGGCGCCATCGCCGCCCAGGCGCGCTCCCTGGCCGATGCCGCCGCCAGCCCCCTCGACAAAATCCGAGCCTTGGCTCGCTTCGCCCAGGACGTCAAGTACGTCAGCATTCAGATCAACCTGAACCGCGGCGGCGGCTACGTGCCCAACCCCGCCTCTGAGGTCCTCCGCCGCAACTACGGTGACTGCAAGGACAAGGCGAACCTGCTCAAGTCGCTGCTGCAGGTGATCGGCATCGAATCCTACCTGGTCACCATCTACTCAGGCGACCGGCTTCACGTCAAGGACCAGTGGCCTTCGCCCAGCCAGTTCAACCACGCGATCCTCGCGATCGCCGCGCCGCCCGGCGCCGAAGGGCCCGCCATCATTCAGACCGCGAAGCTCGGCCGTCTGCTCCTGTTCGATCCCACCGACCAGTCCACGCCGTTCGGCGTTCTGCCCGTCACCGAGCAGAACAGCCTGGCCCTCATCGTCGCTCCCGAAGGCGGAGAGCTCATCCGCGTGCCCGCCGCCCCACAGGCCGCCGCCGATTTCTCGCGCCAGGTGGACGCCGAAATCAAGGAAGACGGCTCCATCACCGGCTCCCTCACCGAACGCCGCGTCCGCGAGGCCTCCGCCGACGCTCGCGCCCGTCTCCAGACCCTCACCCGCACCGAATTCGATCGAACCATCGAGAAGATCGTCGCCGCCAGCGTTCCCAGTTCCACCGTCTCCGCCGTCGCCCCGGAAGACGACCCCGCAACGGGCGTCTACCGCCTGAAAGCCTCCTTCGCCTCGCCCCGCTATGCCCACGTGCCGCGGGCCAGGCTCATGATGTTCCGCGCCGCCATCCTTCGCTTCGACCCCGGCATCGAGCTCCGCGAAAAGACCCGCACCCAGCCCGTCATGCTCGACGCCGAAGGTTTCGAGGAGACGGTCAAGGTCCGGATCCCCGCCGGCTTTCGTGTCGATGAACTGCCGGACCCGGTCAAACTGCAATCGCCCTACGGGCGTTTCGAAGCCCGCTGGGATCACAAGGACGGCGCCGTCACACTGCAGCGCCACTGGGAGATTCCCCTGCTCCTGGTTCCGGCCTCCGAATACCCGCAACTGAAGAAGTTCATGGACACCATCCAGGCCGCCTCCAATCAGCCCGTGGTCCTGGTGAAGCCGTAGTTCGGGGAACTGGGCGCTACCCCTGGGTGGACTCGTTGTCGCCGCCGCGTTGCTCTATCCTCTCGCTCAGGTGACGTAGCCCACCATGTGCACGGCGTGACATCAGACCTCGATCAGCGAAAGAAACCTTGCACTTCGCGCGCGGCTCGGGCGCCATCAGGCGCAGGTGGGGGTGAGGTGTGGCGGTATTGAGATCTACGGGTGTAGGGCGGGCCTTACGGCCCGCCCCCTTGGGGAACTTCGGAGGAACAGCGGCTACTGGAGGTAGCCGTTGTTCGTGGTACCGTTGTCGAAGTTGTTGTTGATCGCGTCCACGATGGAGTTCAGCTCGGAGATCGTCAAGCCCGGGGGCAGGGCCGCGGTGTTGCCACCCAGGACCTGGTTCGCCAGGTTGAGGACTTGAGCAACCGTGTAGCCCGTCAACTCACCGGATCGGACGGTGAGAGCCGCCAGGCCGGAGCGCGTGACACCCGCCGCGGAGAAGTTCACACTCAGTTGCAGAGCGAGGACCTGACCCGCGAACACACCCGCCGAGGTGCGGCTGGTGGGATTGGTGGCCGAGGACGTCAGAGCGCCCGGCGTGCTTCCCTGCGGTAGGAAGACCTCGATGGCCGAGGCGGACGTGAAGGTGAGACGGAAGGTGCCGCCCACCGCAACTCCGGTCGGGTAAACCTGGGCGAAGTTGCTCGCCAGGAACGCACCGGGGTTGTTGCCTTTCGGGCGAGCATCCCAGCCTCCCTGGGTATAGGTGGTGAAGTTGCCCGAAGTGTTGGTGGCCGCACGGTAGCCGAAGTCGACATCGGTGCGGCTCTGCCCGGTCGTCAGAGTGACGCTCGCGCAGTTGGCGGTCGAGATGCCGTCCCGATCGTAGGTCGGGTTGTAGCCGGTGGCCGGACTGACGCACACCGTGTAGCTGCCCGCTGTCAAGCCGGAGAAGGAGTAGGCCCCGTCAGCGCCCGTGGTGGTGGTCCGGTTGACGCCGTTTCCAGTGATGGAGACCTTCCAGCCGACCAGGCCGCTCTCCCCGGTTTCCTGGACACCGTCGCCGTCCGCATCGTTCCAGACGCGGTCACCGATCGACCCTGTGGTCACGGTGCGGTAACCGAAGTCGACGTCCGTCCGGTTCATGCGAGCCGTGAGAACAGCGGTGGCGCAGTTGGCGGTGGCTAAACCGTCCAGGTCATACGTTTGCGCGTAGCCCACCTGCGGCGTCACGCAAACGGTGTAGGAACCGGGCGCCAGGAAGCTGAAGCCGTAGATACCGTTGCTTCCCGTAGCCATCGAAGCACTGTAGCCGCTGGGGCCACTGATGCTGACCACCCAGCCGGTGAGGCCCGCCTCACCGCTGGCGGCCTGCACTGTGTCGCCGTTGACGTCATTCCAGACACGGTCGCCGAGGGAAGCGGTGCCACGGTAGCCGAAGTCGACATCGGTTCGGACCTGACCCGATGACAGGCTGACCGTGGCGCAGTTGGCCGTGGCCAACCCGTCCCGGTCATACGTCTGCGTGTAGCCTGCCTGCGGGGTCACGCACACGGTGTACGTACCGGACGGCAGGTTGGTGAACGAGTACTTGCCATCTCCACTGGTGATGAGGCTGGCGGTGTAGCCGCCAGGCCCGTTGATCGTGACGGTGAAGCCGTTCAGCCCGTTTTCGTTGGTCTGCTGGCTGCCGTCACCGTTCCGATCAAGCCACACACGGTTGCCGATGGCGCCGCGATTACCGCCGACGCCGCCTTCGCCGCCCGTGCAACCCGACGGCGAGCTGTTGTTGAAGGCGTCCAGCGAACTGGCTACGGACACCATCTGCGCACCGGTGGTGCTGGCCGAGTCGACGTGGTACGGCAGTTTGCCCGCGTAGGCGGCGAGCAACTGATCCGCGGACACGATGGCCGCCATGATCGAGGCGCCGTTGGAGCCATTCGCCAGGTTCAGCTTCGCCGCGATCAGCTGGTGGGCGAGGTTGATGCTCGCATCACCGCTCACCGGGCGGGAGAAGATGGCCAGGAGCTCATCCTTGCTGTAGGTCTCGGAACCCAGAACAAGGCTGGTAACCGTCCAGCGCTCGGGGTGGTTCTTCCAGTACCCCTGAGTCGCCGGGCAGGGACCGGGGTTGACCACGGGCGGGATCCGGTAGCCGAAGTCCACATCCACCCGGTTCTGGCCGGCGGTGATGGTCGCCGTAGCGCAGTTGGCGCTGACGAGGCCGTCCAGGTCGTAGGTCTGGGCGTAGGTCGCCATGGGCGTCACACAGACCGTGTACGTGCCGGCCGGCAGGCCGGAGAAGTTGTAGTTCCCGTCGCCCGTCGTCGTCTGGGTGTTGATGTAGCCCGTCGGCAAGTTGGCGCCGGTGATGCTCACAGTCCAGCCGTTCAGACCGGGTTCGCCGGCCGCCGCCTGGACGCCGTTGGCATCCACGTCGTTCCACACACGATCACCAATCGAGCCGAGCGGCTGCCGGTAACCGAAGTCCACGTCGGTCCGATTCTGGCCGGCGTGGCGCAGTTCGCCGTCGCCAGACCATCCAGGTCGTAGGTCTGAGCGAAGCCCGTCATCGGGGTGATGCAGACGGTATAAGTGCCCGCCGGCAGGTTGCTGAACGTATAGATGCCGTTCGCCCCCGTCGTCTGAGTGGTCGTGTAGCCCGTAGGCAGGTTGGCGCCGCTGATGGTCGCCGTCCAGCCCGTCAGGCCAGGCTCACCGGAATCCTGAATGCCGTTACCGTTGGTATCGTTCCAGACCCGGTCGCCAATCGAACCGTTCGGACGGTAGCCGAAGTCGACATCCGTCGCGTTCTCACCCGCTGTGATGGTGCGCGTGGCGCAGTTCGCCGTCGCCAGACCATCCAGGTCGTAGGTCTGAGCGAAGCCCATCATCGGGGTGATGCAGACGGTATAAGTGCCCGCCGGCAGGTTGCTGAACGTATAGATGCCGTTCGCCCCCGTCGTCTGAGTGGTCGTGTAGCCCGTAGGCAGGTTGGCGCCACTGATAGTGGCCGTCCAGCCCGTCAGCCCAGGCTCACCGGAGTCCTGAATGCCGTTCCCGTTGGTGTCATTCCAAACCCGGTCGCCGATGGAACCGTTCAGACGGTAGCCGAAGTCGACATCCGTCGCGTTCTCGCCCGCCGTGATGGTGCGCGAGGCGCAGTTCGCCGTCGCCAGACCGTCCAGGTCATAGGTCTGGGTGTAGCTCGTCATCGGGGTGATGCAAACCGTGTAAGTGCCCGCCGGCAGGTTACTGAACGTATAGATGCCGTTCGCCCCCGTCGTCTGAGTGGTCGTGTAGCCCGAAGGCAGGTTGGCGCCACTGATGGTCGCCGTCCAACCCGTCAGCCCAGGCTCACCGGAATCCTGGATGCCGTTCCCGTTGGTGTCGTTCCAGACCCGGTCGCCGATGGAAGCGTTCGGACGGTAGCCGAAGTCGACATCCGTCGCATTCTCACCCGCTGTGATGGTGCGCGTGGCGCAGTTCGCCGTCGCCAGACCATCCAGGTCGTAGGTCTGAGCGAAGCCCGTCATCGGGGTGATGCAGACCGTATAAGTGCCCGCCGGCAGGTCGCTGAACGTGTAGATACCGTTCGTCCCCGTCGTCTGCGTCGTCGTGTAGCCCGTTGGCAGGTTGGCGCCGCTGATGGTTGCCGTCCAGCCGGTCAGTCCAGGCTCACCGGAATCCTGAATGCCGTTCCCGTTGGTGTCGTTCCACACCCGGTCGCCAATCGAACCCAACGCAACGAACCCGAAATCGATCGTCAGGTCCGAACTGTTGTCCAGCGGCAGCGTCACCACGAACAGGTTCGGATTGCTGTCGTTGCCGGCATTGCTCCCAGGAGCGTTGGCAATCGTCGGCACAAACCCGGTGGGCGTAATCACTTCCACCTTGTAGGAACCCGGGCACAGCCCGCCGAAACCGTAAATCCCCGTGCCGGCGGCCGTGGTGGTCGTCTGCAACACGGAATTGTCCATCGCATTCCGCAAGTTCAGCGTGACGTTGCCCAGCGGCAGTTCCAGCACATCCTGGATGCCATTCCCGTTGGCGTCATTCCAGACGTAATTCCCAACTGAACCCGAGCACGGCGCCTTGTATCCGAAGTCGATCGTCAGGTTCGCTTCTCCCTCGGCCAGGATCACCGTCGCCGGCAACCCGTTGCTGTCGTTGCCCGCGTTGCTCCCCGGGGCATTCACCGTGGTGGGCGTGTAGCCCGGCGGCACGGTGGAGGCGTCCACCTGGACGAAGTACGTGCCCGGGCAAACGCCCTGGAAAGGAAAATGTACTGGCCCCCGTTGACGGTGGAGTCCATCTGGATCTGGTTCATCCCCAGATCGAACAACTTCACCACCACGCCGTTCAGCCCCGGCTCGAAGCCGTCCTGAATGCCGTTCTGATTCTGGTCGTGCCAGACAAAATTGCCGATGCTGCCCGTGCAGGGCGGCTGGTAACCAAAGTCGATGGTGTCGTCGTTCGCGTTAAAGGCCGGCAGCGTCACCAGCGCCGGACTGCCATTGCTGTCGTTGGCGGCATTGGTTCCCGGCGCGTTCGAAATCGTCGGGGTATAGCCGGGCGGCAGCGTCGTCGGGTCGACTTCCACCCGGTAGGTCTGCGCGCACAGGCCCGTGAAGCCGTACGCTCCGCCATTCATCGTCATCGTCGTCTGGATAATCGTGCCGCCGGGCGATTTCAGCCACACCCGCACGCCGTCGATGCCCTGCTCGGACGGGTCCTGACGGCCGTTGCGGTCGGCATCCGTCCACACGTAGTTCCCCAGGCTGGCGCTGCACAGCGCCACGAAACCAAAGTCCACGGTCTGATCGGAGGTGTTGTTGCTCTGAAGCGTCACGCTCGTCGGGCTGCCGTTGCTGTCGATCGTGCGGTCTGCACCCACCAGCGAGTTGGTGGGCGCGAACCCTACCGGAGTATCAATCTCAACGGTATAGGTCCCCAAACAGAGACCGGGGAATTGATAATACCCATGCTGGTTCGCCGGGCCCAGCCCTGTGAACGTCGTTCGCACGACATTGTTGCTGTCCCGCAGCCGCACCTGCAGCCCGTCGATGCCCGGCTCGCCGGAGTTCTGCAGACCGTCGGAGTTCAGGTCATGGAAGGCAACGTCGCCGATGGACCCGGTACACGTGCCCGGCATCGGCCCGATCTGCAACTTCGCCCCGCGACGAACGAGGTTGTGAACCGCGCCGGCGAAGAGAACGTGGAATTTTCCGCCGTCAGCGTCACGGCGATGTCATTGCCGGCGTAGAACGGTGCCAGCGAGCCGCCTGTAATCTGGAACTTGAAGTCAAACTGGTCGGTCGTGGTGCCGGTCTCGTTGTACCCGAAGGCAATCACCTCGCCGGTGAGCAGCGGCGCGGCGTAGTTGTTCGCGCCCAGGGTGGCGGTCGCATTCACCACTAGATCGTGACCGGGCTGGCGGCCGATGAGCACCCCGGTGTTCGACACCTGGATGCGGATGGACACGTTGGGTACCGGCGCCACTGGGTTGCTGATGGTGCCAAAGACACCCATGCTGGTCTCAATCGAACTGGTGTTCGAATCCACCGCGAAGATCTGCGTGGCGGCATCGTAGCGGGCCGGCGAAGACGCAAACGGAGGATTGCCGATCAGGGGCCGGTTCGTGGTGATCCTGGGATAGCCAGGATTTACTCCCAGCAACTGCGCGGAAGCAGGGATCGAGAATCCGGCGGCGACGGCGCCGAGAACCACCAGCGGGGCAACTTTGAACATAGCCGATATTCCTTAAAGTTTAAAATTCACGAGTGACGGGAAACCTGGACCATACAACAGCGAACCGCCGGGAAAAACGGCTTCCCCAGCGTCGCCTCAAAAGCACAAAGGCCGCTCCGGCCCGGCTCCAAAACAGCCGGAAACACCCAGCTGAGCAAGAACCGGAGCGAGTCCGTTTTGCGCTCGTACCTCAGGAAAACAGAACTAACTTGAAACGCTGCCAGCCCACACGGTGCTGAAGGGCTACCGCGCGAACCGGCGCAGAGCCACCAGCGAACCGGCAGCCAGCACCAGGAACGCCGTGCCCGGCTCGGAGACGCCCGTGCTGGCAACGTCGATGGTCACGCCGCTAAAGCTGAAATCGTCCCCGAAATGGGCAGCGAAACCCGGACCGGCGATCACGATGCCGACCTGCGGGACGAACAGGCTCTGGAGACTGCCGCCCGTGGCGGTCCCGCGGAACTCAAAGGGCGCGGAGGGGCTTGGGCCATCCACAAACCCGAACGCGGTCACGATACCGGACAGCAGCGTCGTGAAACCGGCTCCCACATCACCCGATATCGAGAAAGTGCCGCCGCTCGCGTGCAGAGCGCCCGTTCCCGTCAGAGAAGCATTCAGGACGAACGACGCTCCCATGCCGGTGACCGGGATGAAATTGAACATCGGGTCAATATATAGGACGGGTGTGCCGGTGACGCTCAAAGGGTTCGGACCCGCCGGGTCCACAAAACTGTAGCTCGCCGAGACTGCGGCGATCTGGATGTCCGGCAGCCCCAAGGTCAGGTTGAGCGGGGTAGCAGACGCTCCAATGGCGCCAAGAACCACGCCGACGGTGATTGGAATAATGCGTTTCATGTGCGTAACAAGCCTCTTTTCTGTCGAGCGCCAGGATCTGAATTTAAAAGTATTGAATTCCTTGGCGTGCTCAACATCGTAAGATTGGCACGCGCCGTTTCCTGGCAGCAAGAGAATGTTGACCGCCAAACGCGATATGAGAGATCTAGTACTTTCTGGCTGTTAATTCGGAAAGACGACACCTAAGCCATTCCCCGTCAATGAGATGGACGGATATCTGGATGTGTGTTGACGGGTGCGGCTGTGGTCTCTGTTCCGCTTTCAGGGAAAAATATACTCGGGTTGCGGCGTTACGCCCCCTGCAACCGCGTGCCACGGCCATATCGATGAACTGCCTGACGCAGTCAAACTGCAATCGCCCTACGGCGCTTCGTAGCCCGCTGGGATCACAAGGACGGCGCCGTCACGCCGTGGCGCAACTGGCACTTCCCCCGCTCCTGGTTCCGGCCTCCGAATGCCCGCAACTGAAGAAGCGCAAAGGCCGCTCCGGCGCGGCTCCAAACGTCTAGGAACAAGCGACTTAACGGAGAGCCGGAGCGAGTCCGTCTTGCGCGGTTCCTCAACAGCGCAAAGGCCGCTCCGGCGCGGCTCCAAACGTCCAGTAAACAAGCGACTCAACGGAGAGCCGGAGCGAGTCCGTCTTGCGCGGTTCCTCAACAGCGCAAAGGCCGCAACCGGCGCGGCTCCAAACGTCCAGAAACAAGCGACTTAACGGAGAGCCGGAGCGAGTCCGTCTTGCGCGGTTCGTCAACAGCGCAAAGGCCGCTCCGGCGCGGCTCCAAACGTCCAGGAACAAGCGACTTAACGGAGAGCCGGAGCGAGTCCGTCTTGCGCGGTTCGTCAACAGCGCAAAGGCCGCTCCGGCGCGGCTCCAAACGTCCAGAAACAAGCGACTTAACGGAGAGCCGGAGCGAGTCCGTCTTGCGCGGTTCCTCAACAGCGCAAAGGCCGCTCCGGCGCGGCTCCAAACGTCCAGAAACAAGCGACTTAACGGAGGAGCCGGAGCGAGTCCGTCTTGCGCGGTTCGTCAACAGCTCATGGACATCATCCCGGCCGCCTTCAGGCAGCCCGTGGTCCTGATGGTACCGTAGCGCCCGGAATTTTTCGAACAACAAGTCAACGAATTGGCCACCGGAGCCGTTTCTAAGGATAGACAATGTTTACGGTGGCACTCAGTCCGGGTTTGGGGCTGACGCGGGAAGCGGACTTCGATGCCCTGTTCCGTGCCCATGAGCGGGCCGTGCTGCGCACCGCCTACCGTGTCCTCGGCAACTGGGCCGATGCCGAAGATGTCGCCCAGGAGGCCTTTGTCCGGCTTCACCGCCAGGCGCGGCACCTGGAAGGCCCCGCCGTCGCGGCCTGGCTGTATCGTGTGACCGTGAACCTGTGCCTTGACCGTGTCCGCTCCCCATGGCGGCCCGCCGAACTGGTCGAAACCCCGAGTGGCGAGCCTGGCGCCGAAGCCGAGTCCATCCGGCTCGACCAGCAACGCCGGCTCATGGGCGCCCTCGGCAAACTCGCCCCGCGCGAACGCGCCGCCATCGTGCTTCGCGAGATCGAAGGTCTCACAACGGCCGAAGTGGCGGCCGCGCTCGGCTCCTCGGAATCCACGGTTCGCAGCCAGATCTCGAAGGCGATGGACAAACTGGCAGCCATCCTGAAAGGCCGCGTATGACGCTGGAAGAAAGGACCCCGGAACACATGCAAGAGAACCAACTCCGAGACGCCCTCCGCGGCCTGCGCGATCACCCGCCGCCGCCCGATTCACTGGCCCGTGTCCGGCTGAGTGTCGCCCGGCGCACCGCGCCCGCTCCCATCCCATGGCGCGTCGCCGCGGTGTTGGCAGCCCTTGCCCTCATCGCGTTGCTCGTTACCGTACGCCTGCCTGAGGCCCAAACGCTCACGCTAACGGCTCAAGCTCCGCCGCTCATCGTTTCCCCGCTCATTATTTCCAAAGCCCCGCCGCTTGTCGCTCCCGTGGCCGGCAAGGCCGCTCGCTCCATCCCGATGCGCCCCACCCTCGCGCCCCGCGCGGCCGGAACGGTCCGCATAGAGACGCCCCATGCGGCCGGAACGGTCCGCATTGAGACTGAAGACCCGGAAGTTGTGATCTATCTCATCGGTGACTGAACTTAAGGAGATCCAAACCATCATGCTGAAACCACTCGCCGCCACTCTCGCCCTCGCCGCTCTCGCCCTGGCCCAGCAGAATTCGCCGCTCAACCCCGCGCAGCCGGAAGCGGTCCTCATCCCGATCAAGACCCTCAACGGAGACTCATTCGACCGCCTAGTGCGCCTGATCAGCGTCTTCAACGCGCGAGTCACCGCGGATGAACGGCTCCGCACCATCCTGGTTTACGCGCCGCCGGAAGTCACCGGCCAGATCCGCCGCGTCATCGACCAGCTCGACCGCCCCGGCAGCGAAGCCGCCATCGGCCGCAACATCGATCTCACCCTCACCTTCCTGCGGTGTTCCGCGAAGCCCCAGGCCGGTACCCTTCCACCCGAAATCGAACAGGTGGCGAAACAGCTCCGCTCTGTCACTCAGTTCAAGGACATCCAAGTCTGGGACACCGTGCCGCTCCGTCTCCAGGAGGGCCGGGAATCTGACTACACGACGCGCATTGCCGGGGCGAACGCCCTCACCGCGAACGGCGCCTTCGTCACCGCCACCATCGCCATCCGCCCCCAGGTTGTGTCCACCCGCGGCAATGAACGCACGGTGCGTTTTGACAAAGTGCGTGTCGACTTCCGGCTGCCCTACGCCACCGGAGGCAGCGTCGCCAACGGCGTGATGGTCAATACTCAGTTCCAGTTCTTCAACGCCGGCTTCAACACCGCCGGCGAGTTCAAGGAAGGGCAGAAGGCCGTGCTTGGCAAGGTCACCGGGATGGAAGACGACACGGCGATCTTCGTCGTCCTCTCCCTCAAGGTGCTCGACTAACCGCCGAGGAACTTCGACGCCACGTCCGCGCCGTTCCGGAGATCGTCGTCGCGCCGGTCCTGCACCTGTTGCAATCCGCCGGCTTCGCCACAGCCCTCGCAGCTTTGACGACAAAGGTAGTACGGTGCGCAGAGGGCAATGAACGCGATGACACCAATCCAGACCCACACGGGCGGGTCGATCAACAGAACCATAAGGATCCCCCCCGCCCGGCACCAGAAGGCAAGGGCCGCTTCAGACCCTACCGGATTCCAGTGGAAACGGTAGGAAAGCCTGCCCCCGCACTGCGTGCACGTTTCCGCGAATCGCCTCAACTCCGCGGCGCGGTCCCCGGGTGTCCGCAAAGAGCCGTCATTGACGTTCCCGGCCGGATCCACCAGAAATCGAGCGGACATCGCAGACACCTCTGCTCAGTGGACGCTCCAGCCGCCCCAACGGTTGCGCCTGCGGGTTTGCCTACCAGCCGAAAGGGAAATCGCCCTTCCGGGGGGGAGTAGCCCGCCGCAACGCCCACAATTTTGCCAAGACCCAGGACGCTCCCGATCAAGCCATTCCCTAGCCCGTTTTTCTCACGGGAAGTGTAGCGGAAAGCCGCATTCTCTGGCATAACTGATTTTTCTAGTAAAAGTTGTGCGAAGAGAGGAGCGGCTTTCCCCTATGACAGAGTGTAGCCAATCAGAGTTCGAGTTTGGCCAACAGGGACGGCGCCAGGTGAAGGCGGGATTCGACGGCGGGACGATCAGTAGCGACGGTGGCGCGTTGCTGCTGCGCGAAGTGAACCGCA
>VFZY01000017.1 GCA_016870915.1 Acidobacteriota bacterium
TGCGGTTCACTTCGCGCAGCAGCAACGCGCCACCGTCGCTACTGATCGTCCCGCCGTCGAATCCCGCCTTCACCTGGCGCCGTCCCTGTTGGCCAAACTCGAACTCTGATTGGCTACACTCTGTCATAGGGGAAAGCCGCTCCTCTCTTCGCACAACTTTTACTAGAAAAATCAGTTATGCCAGAGAATGCGGCTTTCCGCTACACTTCCCGTGAGAAAAACGGGCTAGGGGTGCTTCCGATAGTAAAATTGAAACTGCTTTGGCCACGACGTTAACGAACACCATCTTCAGGGAATACGATATCCGCGGGATCGCGGAGACGGAACTGACCAGCGAGGGCATCGAACTCCTGGGCCGCGCGATCGGTACCTACCTGGGCCGCCGCGCCGGACGGAAGATCAACCTGGCGCGGGATGCGCGGCTGAGCGGACCGCGGCTGAGAGACGCCCTGCTCAAGGGATTGGTCTCCACGGGCTGCCATGTGACCGATTTCGGGGTGATTCCCACTCCGCTGCTTTACTACTCCTGCTATCACCTTCATGCGGATGGCGGCGTGATGATCACCGGGTCGCACAATCCCAGCGAGTTCAACGGATTCAAGACGGTGATGGGAAAGACCACCATCTTCGGCGAAGAGATCCAGGTGTTGCGGCGGATGATTGAAGCCGGAGACTTCGATGCGGGCGAAGGGTCGGCGGCAACCGGTGAGATCATGGCCGACTACGTGGATGAGATCGCCGCCGGGTTCAACTGGCAGCGCCGGGTGAAGGTGGTGTTTGACGGCGGCAATGGCACGGCGGGACCCACGATGCAGGCGCTGGCCGCGCGGATCAACTGCGAGCCGGTGGAGCTTTTCTATGAAATGGACGGCCGGTTCCCGAACCATCATCCGGATCCGACCGTGCCGGCCAATCTGAAGCACCTGATTGCCCGGGTGCGGGAGACGGGCGCGGAACTCGGCATCGCGTTTGATGGCGACACGGACCGGATCGGCGCCGTCGACGAGCAGGGCAATGTGGTGTGGGGCGACCAGTTGCTGCTGATCTACGCGCGAGAGATTCTGACGCGGAAGCCGGGGGCCAAGTTCATCGGTGAGGTGAAGTGCTCCCAGGTGCTGTACGACGAGATCGAACGGTTGGGCGGCACGGCCATCATGTACCGCACCGGCCACTCGCTGATCAAGGCCAAGATGAAGGAAGAGCATGCCGAACTGGCGGGTGAGATGTCGGGCCATATGTTCTTCGCCGACCGGTACAAAGGGTACGACGATGCCATCTACGCCGCCTGCCGCCTGATCGAGATTGTGGCCAACTCCGGCCGGCCCCTGAGTGCCCAGTTGGAAGGGCTGCCGAAGATGATTGTGACGCCCGAGATCCGCATCGACTGTCCGGATGAGGCGAAATTCCAGGTGGTGGACAAGGTGGTGGCGCATTTCAAGGCCACGCACAAAGTGGTGGACGTGGACGGCGTGCGTGTGATCTTCCCTCAGGGTTGGGGGCTGGTGCGTGCGTCGAATACGCAGCCGGTTCTGGTGTCGCGGTTTGAGGCGGCCAGCGAGGAGCTTCTGGAGGCCTACCAGGCGGAAGTGAACGCCGCCATTGCCCAAGCCCGGCGCGCGGTGGGCGTTTAGCCGGAGGAAAGATGACGATGCGGGCAGCGTGGACGCTGCGGTAAGCATGCCGGCACTTCCGGAACCATTGCCCGACGCCACGCTGGCCCGGCGCGCGCGCCTGCCGCTGCGGCCGGATCCGGTGGTGCTTGAGGGCAGTCTGGTGACCCTGCGCCCCCTGCGCCTGCCGGATGACGTGGACCCGCTGTGGCGGATTTCGAACGGCCAGCCAGTTCGGATTGGTCCCTGGGAAACCGGTGCCTACGACGCGGACGAACTGGTGTGGCGCTGGATGGGTAGCGGGCCGTTTGCGGCGCCGGCGGAGATGGAGGCCTCGCTACGCGCCATCGACGCCGGGGCGAACCAGCTTGCGTTGTGCGTGCTGGAGCGGGGGTCGGGGGAACTGGCGGGCTTCGCGACGTTCATGGCGAACTCGCCGGGCGATCTCAAGATCGAGTTGGGCAACATCTGGTACTCACCCGCCGCGCAGCGCCACGGAGCCAACACAGAAGCCACATACCTGATGCTGCGGCACGCCTTTGGGCTGGGCTACCGGAGGGTGGAGTGGAAGTGTAACGCGCTGAATGAAAGGTCGCGGGCGGCGGCGCTGAAGATGGGATTCCGGTTCGAAGGGATCCAGGAGTCGCACTACATTGTGAAGGGGCGCAGCCGCGATACGGCCTGGTTCCGGATCCTGGACCGGGAATGGCCGGGGGTGGAAAAGGCCTTTCTCGCCCGGCTGAGCTGAAGCGGAACCCTTACTCTCAGCCAAGCTTGTACGGTGGGCGGTAGGCGTAGTGCAGCAGCCGGTTGGCCGCGGCGTTGTTGGAGAACTTTTCCGCTTTTGAGTCCCACTCCAGATAGCTGCGAGTCTTATGGGCGATGTTGCCGATCAGAGTGGCCGAGGTGGAGAGGTGCCCAGTCAGAATGTCGCAATTACATTGCGCGCGGCTCTTGATGCAATCGAGGAAGTTCCTGGCGTGGAACGCCGTATCGGCGCTGCCCTTGGCGGAGCGCGGTTCGATTTGTGCTTTGCGCGACGGGTTGTAGGCGCGCTCCGCAGTGCGGTCCAGCGGTGTTCGCGCGGGCAGTTCCAGGGCGGGGTTGCGTTCCGGCACCACCTCCCAGCGGCTGCCGTGAAGGTATAGCGTCCCCTTCGTCCCGCGCAGCACCATGTCGGCGCCCTGCGCGTTGCCCGGCGCGGCATTGGCGTTGGACTGCGTGAAGATCACCATCACGCCGTCGAAGTCCCAGATCACCTCCAGCGTGTCGGGGATCTCCCGCTTGTCCTTCATCGCAAACTTGCCGCCCATCGCCACCACCGAACGCGGGGCATCCTTGCCAAGGCACCAGCGCAGCATGTCCATGTAATGGACCCCGAAGTTCGTCAACTGGCCCCCTGAATAGCTGTAGAACCAGCGGAACGTGTAATACATGCGGGCTTTGTCGAAGGGCACCTTCGGCGCGGGGCCCAGCCAGCGGTCCCACTCTTCTTCGTTGGCCGGAGTGCCGGCTTCGGTACCCAGTCCCACGGGCCATTCGTTGCTGACATGCCAGCCCTGAGCCACGGTCACCTGTCCGATTCCGCCCTCACGCACCATCTGCACGGCTTCCTGAAGGAACTTGCCGCTGCGGCGATGAATGCCCACCTGGGTCACGCGTTTTGTCTTTTCGGCCACCTCAACCATACGGCGGCCTTCCACCACGGTGAGGCTGAGGGGCTTTTCGACATAGACATCCTTGCCCGCATGGCACGCGTCAATGAACATCAAAGCGTGCCAATGGTCGGGGGTGGAGATGGCGACCGCGTCGATGTCCTTCTGGTCGAGCAGGCGGCGGTAATCGTTGAACTTGGCGGGTGTCCCGCGGGACTTGCGCACAGCGTGATCCATGTAGCTGTCGCGCAGATCGCACACAGCCACGGTCTGCTGGTCGCCATGCTCGAGAAAGGCGTCGTGCACCTGATCGCCGCGGTTGCCCACGCCGATGTAGCCCATCCGGACGCGGTCATTGGCGCCCAGGATCTGGGAATAGCTGAGTGCCGAAAACGAAGCTGTGCGAGTGAAGTCCCTACGATTCATGTTGTGCCGCCCGGTTTCCTCACTATATCCTGTCCTCATGACGATCCAGCCGGTCGTAGGAGTTCTCCTCATGTCTGCAGCCCTTGATGCACGCATCCTGGTGCATGGCCACCGTGGCGCCCGCGCCGTGCTTCCTGAGAACACCATGCCTGCGTTCGAGTACGCCATTCGCATCGGCGCCGATGTGTTGGAGCTGGATCTGGCCGTCACCCGGGACAATGTGGTTGTGGTCTCCCACGACGAGACGATGAACCCGGCCTACTGCGCGGGCCCGCCGGGGGCAACGAACGTGATCCGGGAGATGACCTTCGCCGAACTGCAGCGATGGGATTGCGGGGCGAAGCAGAATCCGCGCTACCCCAAGCAGAAGCCCATTCCAGGGACGCGTGTGCCCACTCTCGATCAGGTGCTGGCCCTGGCGCCGCGGGGCAGCTTCGAGTTCAACATCGAAACCAAGATCACCGTCGAAAACCCGCAATACACGCCGCCGCCGGAGGAGTTCGCACGGTTGGTTCTCGACGTGATCCGCCGCCACAAGCTGGAAGCGCGGGTCATGGTGCAATCGTTCGACTTCCGCACCCTGCACGCCATGAAAAAGATGGCGCCGGAGATCCGGCTGTCGGCGTTGGATGAGACGGGCGGGCGCGATTTCGTGGCCGTGGCGCGGGAGGCGGGCGCGGGGATCGTGTCACCGATGCATACCTTCGTGACACCGGCCCTGGTGGAGCAGGCGCACAAAGCGGGCTTGCAGGTGGTGCCGTGGACCGCCAACACGCCGGAGCAGTGGGATGCCCTGATCGCGGCGAAGGTGGATGCCATCATCAGCGATGACCCGGAGGCGCTCATCGGGCATCTGAAGAAGCGGGGCCTTCGTTGATCGCCCGGCGCCGGTTTCTGGCCGCCGCGCCGCTGATCATTACGTCTGGCAAGGCCCAGGCGCCGCTGCCGCGCATGGGCTCCGGCGAACACACCTACGAAGTGACGCACGACTGGGCCCGTCTGCCGGACCAGCTTCGGTTCGGCAATACCCACGCCATCGTCACGGATTCCCAGGGGCGCCTCATCGTTGCCCACACCGTGCACAAATCCAGCCAAAGCGGCGACGCCATCGCCATCTTCGACGCCGGCGGAAGATTCATCAAGTCCTGGGGCAGCGACCTGCGCGGTGGCGCGCACGGGATGCTCATCCGCAAGGAAGGCAGCGAAGAGTTTCTCTATCACTGCGACAACGTGAAGGGGTTCGTGCGCAAGACCACGCTCGATGGCGAGACCGTGTGGGTGATCCATGCGCCGATGATGTCGGGCTTGTATTCCAAGGCCAGCGAGTACCGGCCGTCGAACCTGGATATCGCGCCGAATGGCGATATCTACGTGGCCGACGGCTATGGCAAGTTCTATATCCATCAGTTCGATTCGAAGACGAACTACATTCGGTCTTTCGGCGGGTCCAGGGAGTTGATGAATCGCAATCCGGCCGTCGAAACGCCCCTGGGCACGACGATCTGGCCGCATGCCATCAACATCGATACCCGGAGCGGGCGTCCGCTTCTGGCCGTGGGAGAGCGCGGGGCAAACAGCCGCATCCAGTACTTCACGCTGGACGGGCAGCCGCTGCACGCCGTGAAGGACGGTGTCCGCTGGCCCAGCGTCTTCGACTTTCGGGGCGGCCTGATGCTGATGCCCGACCTGAAAGCCGTGGTCACGCTGTTCGACAGCGCCAATCGTCCGGTGGTGCAGTTGGGAGACGGACGGCAGCCAGACGGCAAGACCTACGAAGGGATTCGCGACAAGGACCGCGATGCGTTCACGGCCGGCCGCTTTGTGGCCCCGCACGGGGCCTGCTTTGATCAGGCCGGCAACATCTTCGTCACCGAGTGGGTGGAGGTGGGCCGGGTCAGCAAGTTGAGAAAGGTGAGTTGAACGCGATGCTTCATTCCTGGAACAGCATTCCCTGGGAGCAGATGAATCCCGATATCGAGCGCCAGGTGATTCATACCGGCCAGATGACGCTTTCGCATCTGAGGATCAAGGCCGGGGGCGTGGTGCCGCGCCATCATCATCCCAATGAGCAGTGCACGCTGATGGTCAGCGGGCGGCTCAGGTTCGTTTTCGACGATCGAACCGTGGAATGTGGTCCTGGTGAGGTGGTGGAAATTCCTCCGCATGCGCCGCACCGCGTCGAGGCGCTGGAAGACACCGAGGTGTTCGATCTGTTCACGCCGCCCCGCGAGGATTGGAAATCGGGCAACGACGCTTACCTGCGGCAGAAATAACAAGGGCCGCGAGCCGGACCTCGCCTTTTGGGGCAGGGGGCCAGGCTCGCGGCCGGAAGCCGGGCGCCGGTCAACTCCTCCGCTGAGGACCGGCGCCCGGTAAAGCCGTCACTGCCTTCTGGTAACGGTCAACGAACGCCAGCCGGTGTTTCCGGCCGCGTCCTTCGCCCTGATCGTGATCGTGTTAATGCCCACGTTCAAGGGGATCGTGGCACTCCAGCTTGTTGTGCCGGCGGCGGTGCCTGATCGCCCGCCTGTCAGTTGCCACGTAACTTCGGTGACGCCGATGTTGTCGGCGGCTGTGCCGCGCACCTGAACGGAGGCGGCGGTTGTCGAAACCGAGCCCACGGGGGCGAGGATGCTGAGGGCCGGGGCCACCGTGTCGCCGCCGCGGTTCAGCGTGACGCTCAGCGAGCGCGACGCTGTCATGCCATCTCCGCTGGTCACGCTGACGGTGATTTCATTCACGCCTGCCTGCAGATTCAGGTTCGCGATGCGGAACGATTGGGTGCCAACCCCCGTGCCTTGGCCACCGCGGCTATTGACCCACGATACCCGGGCGATTCCGGTGCTGTGGACGGCCGTACCGGTGATGGTGATTGTGCTGGAGGTGGTGCCGAAGCTGGTGGATGAGGGGCTGGTGATGGTGACCACGGGAGGTGTCTTCTGTGTTGGGGAAGAGCCTGTCCGGATAAACGTGACCAGCTTTTCAGCCCGCGCCCCCTGGCTATCGGTGGCTGCGATCGTGAAGACATTCGACCCTTCCCGCAGCGGTACCGAGGTGATGACCCAGTCCCGTGTGGAGGAGGAGACCGTGGCGGCGCCCGTACCGCCTCGGTCGCTACTCCATTGCACGCGGACCGGGTTTGTGCCGCCGGCCGTTGTTCCCACCAGCGTAGCCGTGGCGCCCTGTGTGGTGACGGGACTGGAGGCTGGTGTCCGCACTGTGATGGTCAGGCTGGTGGGAGCCGTGCCGGTTGAAGCGTAGAGTTGCTGAATCGATGCGATATCGTCGGCATGCAGCTCAGAAGCCATTCGGTAGTAGGGGTACATCACAGCCGACGTGTGGTTGGAGTGGCCCAGGCCCAGCGAGTGACCGACTTCATGAAGTGCGACGCTGAACAGATCGAAGTTCGCGCCGATGCGCCAGGTCTCGGCGTCGTCAAGGTGCAGGTCACCCGCGATCGGTTCCGGATTGGGCAGGCTGGGATAGAACGCGTGGGCCAGCACGCCCGCCGGACCGTCAAAATTGCTGCCATCGCCGTGGTTGCCGGTGGCAAAGCGAATGGCGATGGTCCTGGTGGCGCTGGCCGACGCGGCCTGCCGGTAGCTTACTTTGACATGTTTACTCCACTCGGAAAGACCGCGCAGAATTTCCGAGCGTTGCTGGGCCTCGGGTAACTTCGCTGTCGCGTTGACAAAAAAGTAGCCCAGGTCCGCGGAACCGCGGCCGGGCGCCCATCCGGCGCCCACCGGTGCGGCCAGTTCGGCGACGCGCCCATGCTCGGTGACGGCGCCGGAACAGGCATGGACACGCTCACCTTGAATCAGTTCGGGCGACGCGGGCAGAAGATACTCCACCTCGTCCCAATGGGCCAGGTCGAGGAGTTTGGCAACGGGGCCAAGGACAAGCAGGTGGCTGGGCTCAAGGTCGGGGTGGTCCTGAATCACAAGACCCAGATCCTGCACCAGGACCCGGGCTTGGGTGGCGGTGACGTCGTCGTGAAAGATGGCCAGGAAGGCCCCGTCTTCTTCGGCGGCTGCCAGCCGGGCGGTGGCGGCCAGATCCGGCTCTACCGGCAGCAGGTCCGGGCTGATCTTGTCGCGGGATTCGATGGGCTCAGCGTGGCGCAGGCGCAGGGAAGCCAGGTCCGCATCCTCGGGAACGGCCGCGGTGAAGCCATTGTCAGGCACATAGCGGAGGAGCTTGACGCCCAGGCGCTCCAGTTCGGCGCGATCTTCCGGCGTGGGAGCGTTTTCGAACTGAATCAGGAGGTGTTTCGCGCCTGGGGCATGGCGCTTGGGCGGTACGCTCTGGTTCCCGGATTGCCTGGGAGATTGGGCATCGAGGGTCCGGGTGCGCAGGTGAAGGGCGGGTTGTCCGGCAGCAAAGCCTGCCAGGGCCACCCATACGAAGAGCAATCGCATGGGAAGTGTCTCCTATGAATGCGCTTATCGGGGTTCCGGTGAGAGGAAATGACTGGGAAAGGCACCTATTTTTTAGGGGGAATCCACCTAATCTGACCCTGCCCGCTCACATTGGACGGCTCGCCGCCGCGGGCCTGATTTTCCTTCTGGCCGGGTTGCCCGTGCCGGCGCAGCCGGGCTACTACATCCACACCCTGGCGGGTAGCGACCAGATGGGCGATGGCGGTCCGGCGGAGCGGGCCACGTTCCGGTTCACCCAGGGCTTAGCTTTGGATGGGGCTGGAAACCTCTACATAGCCGACGCCGACGGGCACCGTGTCCGGCGAATTGCGCCTACCGGAATCATCTCGACGCTCGCGGGCACCGGGGCTCCCGGGTTCACGGGCGACGGCGGGCCGGCCAACCGCGCGCGCCTGGACACCCCGTACGGGCTGGCTGCGGACCGGGCGGGGAACGTCTACATCGCCGATCTGGGCAACCGGCGGGTTCGCCGTGTGGGTCCCGACGGACGAATCGCGACCGTGTTGGGTCCCGATTTTGGCACCCCGCGGAATGTGGCTGTCGACCCGGCGGGGAACCTCTTCGTCTCCGATTTCGCCGGGCACCGCGTTTGGCGCGTACCAGCGCAAGGAGAGCCGGCGGTGGTGGCGGGCAGCGGAACGGCCGGTAGTGCCGGGGACGGAGGGCCGGCGCCGGCGGCGCAACTGCGGAATCCGGCCGGCCTGGTTGTGGATGGTGCCGGGGTTCTCTACATTGCCGACAGTGGCAATGGGCGGGTGCGGCGTGTCGCCAACGGCGCAATCGCCAGCCTGCCGGCGGTGTTCACAGGCCAGCCGACCGGTCTGGCGCTGGCCGGGCAGGACCTTTGGGTGGCCCAGTCGGGCGGGGTGATCTCGGTGGTGCGGGCGGCTGGCGTACGGGTCTCAACGCTTGAGGGCCGGGACGTGGTGGTGGACCCGCTCGGAACCGCGTACGGCGCCCTTGGGCCGGCCGTGCTCCGGCTGCGCGCGGGCGGAGTGGATCGTCTGGCGGGTTCGCCCGAGGCGTCGTTTCGGGGCGATGATGGCCCGGCCGATCTGGCGCTGCTGAACACGCCGGGGGAGGTGGCTGTGGACCGGGATGGGGTGGTCTACTTCGCCGACGAGGGGAACCGCAGGATCCGGCGGATTGGGCGGAATGGCGTGATTCAGACCATCGCCGGTCCGGATGGGCTGGCTGCGCCGCGCGGGGTGGCTGTGGACGCCGCGGGTGCGGTCTGGTTTTCCGATCCGCCGAGACATGGTGTGTTCCGGATCGGTCCGGGGGGTCCTGTCCTGATGGCGGGGACCGGAGTGCCTGGGTTCGGCGGTGACGGCGGGCCGGGCACTGCGGCAGCGCTCAACCTGCCGTGCGGCATCACGTTTGACCGCAACGGCAACCTGTTGATCGCCGATGCCGGCAATCATCGTGTCCGGCTGCTGGGTCCGGACGGAAAACTGGTCACTCTGATGGAAGGGCTCAGCTATCCACGGGGAGTGACGGCGGACTCGGCAGGCAATGTGTATGTGGCCGACACCGGCAACAACCGCGTGGCGTGGCTCAACACCAACGGAATTCTGGCCGAACTGCCGCTCGATTCGTTACGGTTTCCCTACGGCGTGGCGATGGGCCGCGACGGCTCGCTGCTGGTGGCGGACTCCGAGAATCACAGGATCCTGGTGCGGAGACCGGGAGGTGGCATCGAAAGCATTGCCGGCACCCGGGAGCCGGGGCTGGCGGGTGACGGGGGTCCGGCAGTGGAGGCGCGCCTGCGTTTTCCCCTGTCGCTGGCCGTAACCCCGGCGGGCGACATCCTGATCAGTGACCGGGATAACCACCGCATTCGCCGTCTGACCGGTGAGCTTGACACCCTGCCTGCGGCGTTCCAGACAGGCCTTCTGGTGAGCGCGGCAACACAGACCGGCGGCGCGGTGGCGCCGGGCGAACTGGTATCGATTCTCGGAGTGGACCTGGCGGGCGGGCCGGCCGAGATCCGGGTGAACGGGGCCGCCGCGCCGGTGCTGGGCCAGGATGCCGGGCGGCTGACAGTCCAGGTCCCGGAACATGTCGAGGAGGGGGCCCGGGCAAGGGTGGACCTGCGGGTGGCGGGTGAGGTGCGGTTCGCGGTCGAAATTCCAGTGGTGGCGGCCCGGCCGGGCCTGTTCACGGAAGCGGGCCAGCGGGGTCAGGCGGTTGCCATCCACGAAGATGGTTTACGCAACGGCCCGGACCGGCCCGTGGCGGCCGGCGGTGTGGTTCAGTTGTTCGCCACCGGTTTGGGACGCTCCCGGCCGGAGCCCCCGCAGGCGCCCCTGCTGGCTGTAACCGTGACCGTGGGCGGGGAGCCGGCCGAGGTCCTCTACACCGGCCATGCGCCGGGGCAGACGGGCGTGGCGCAGATTAACATCAGGGTTCCGGCCAGCGCCGCCCCCGGTGAACGGCCCCTGCAGGTTCGAGCCGGGGAAGCGGTGAGCCCGGCTGGGGTCCACCTGACGGTTCGCGGCAACTGATTTCGTTTCGCGCAAACGCTGGCACGGAGATGCTATCCTGAAGAACTCATGTCCCGCGAAACTATTGAACCCAAAGTTAAGCAGATCATTGTCGAGCAATTGGGCGTGGATGAGGGCCAGGTGGATGGCACCGCGGCGTTCATCGACGACCTGGGCGCGGACTCGCTGGATGTCGTCGAGATGGTGATGGCTTTCGAGGAAGCCTTCGAGATCGAGATTCCCGACGACGATGCCGAAAAGATCCGCACGGTCCAGGACGCCATCAATTACATCGTCGACAAGAAGGCGAAGTAGTCCGCTTTCAGGGAGACCAGATTGGCGCGTAGAGTCGTCGTTACAGGCGTGGGGCTTGTGTCCTCGCTCGGCGTTGGAACCGAAGAGACCTGGCAGGGTCTGTTAGCCGCACGCTCCGGTATCTCACCCATTCAGGGTTTCGATGCCACCGCTTTCGCTTCCCGCATCGCGGGCGAAGTGAAGGTTTTCGATCCGCTTCAGTTCATCGAGAAAAAAGAGGTCAAGAAGATGGCGCGCTTCATGCATTTCGCCATTGCCGCCTCTGATTTCGCGATGGCGGAGTCCGGTCTGAAGATCACGGCGGACAACGCTGAACAGGTGGGTGTCTACATCGGCAGCGGCATCGGCGGCTTCGAGGTGATTGAGCGCGAACACCAGACGCTGCTCGAGCGGGGTCCGAACCGGATCTCGCCGTTCTTCATTCCCGCCGTGATCGTCAACCTTGCCTCCGGTTACGTATCGATCCGGACCGGCGCCAAAGGCCCCAACTCGGCCACGGCCACAGCCTGCACCACCAGCGCGCACTCCATCGGCGATTCGTTCCGCCTGATCCAGCACGGCTATGCCGATGCCATGATCTGCGGGGGCGCTGAGGCGGCCATCACGCCGATGGGCGTGGGCGGGTTTGCCGCCATGCGCGCCCTCTCCACCCGGAATCACGAACCGGAACGGGCCAGCCGCCCTTGGGATAAGGATCGGGACGGCTTCGTGGTAGGCGAGGGCGCCGGCATCCTGGTGTTGGAAGAACTGGACCATGCACTGGTCCGGGGCGCGAAGATTCTGGCGGAAGTCTGCGGCTACGGCATGAGCGGCGACGCCTACCACATCACGTCGCCTTCGGAAGACGGCGACGGGGCGTTCCGAGTGATGCGCAATGCCTTGCGCGATGCCAAGCTGGAGCCCGCTGCCATCGATTACATCAACGCCCACGGAACCTCCACTCCCATCGGCGACCAGATCGAATCCCGGGCCATTCGCCGCTGCTTCGGAGAGCACGCAAATGCCGTCGCGGTGAGTTCCACCAAGTCCATGACCGGCCACCTGTTGGGTGGCGCCGGCGGGCTGGAAGCCGGCATCACCGTGCTGGCCATCCGCGATCAGATCGCGCCGCCCACGGCGAATCACGATACGCCAGGGCAGGACTGCGATCTGGACTACGTGCCGAACAAGGCTCGGCCGATGAAGATCGACTGTGCGCTGAGCAACTCGTTCGGGTTCGGCGGCACGAACGGCTCGCTGATCTTCCGGCGTTATCATTAGGAATCAGGCCGGTTCCGGCCGCGAAATCGAGAGTTCCCATCATGAAAATCATCGTCGCGATGAAGCAGGTGCCTGCTCGCGATTCGCAATTGCGCCCGGCCGGCGGCGGCCGCTGGATCGACGAGTCCGACCTGACGTTTGAGATCAACGAGCCGGATGCCTACGCTCTGGAAGAGGCTCTCCAGCTGAAGGAGCGCGCGGGGGGCGGCGAAGTGATCGCGTTGTGCGCCGGTCCGGCCCGCGCCCAGTCCTCCATCCGCGAAGCCCTGGCCAAGGGGGCCGACCGTGCCATCCACGTGGAAGAAGACGGTCTGGCATCGCTCGACACGCTGGCGCTGGCCCGGCTGTTGGCGGCGGCGGTGCGGGCCGAATCTCCGGACCTGGTGCTTACCGGCCTGCAATCGGACGACATGGGGTACGGCCAGGCGGGTGTGGTGCTGGCGGAGCTGCTGGGCTACGCGCACTCCACCATCATCATGCAGGTTGAGCGGACCGGCGATGGAATCCGGGTGAAGCGCGAACTGGAGGATGGCTGGTTCCAGTTCATCGAACTGCCCCTGCCCGCCGTGCTTACCATTCAATCCGGCATCAACAGGCTTCGCTACGCCACGCTGATGGGTATCAAGAAGGCTAAAACCAAGGAACTGAAGCGGCTGACGGCGGCCGAACTTGGCGTGGACTTGGCTTCGGCTGTACACCTGGAGGCGGTCTACGCTCCCAAAAAATCGAAACAAACCCAAATCCTGGAAGGCAATGCCAAGGAAGCCGCGGCAAAGCTGGTGGAGAAGCTGAAGTTCGAGGTGAAGGTGATATGAGCGGCGTCCTGGTGGTGATGGAGCAGGCGGGCGGCGCCTGGCACAAGATGTCGTGGGAGACGCTGGTGGCCGGCCAGCAGGCGGCGCGCGCCATGGGCCAGCCGCTGGTGGCCGCCGTGGTGGGTTCGGGCGTGAGCCCGCTGGCCGCGGAACTGGCATGCAGGGTGGCCGCGCGGGTGGTGGCGGTGGACGAGCCGCGGCTGGAATCTTACTCAGCGGACGGCTTCGCGGATGCCGTCGCGGCACTGGTTCGCCACACGGGAGCCGCTTTGGTGCTGTTCCCTCACACCTATCAGGTGCGCGATTTCGCCCCCAAGGTGGCCACGCGTTTCAACCAAGTGCTGGTGAGCGACGTGGTGCGTCTGGATGTGGAAGATGGCGCCGTGCGCTTCACGCGGCAGCTCTTCCAGGGCAAGATGAACGCTGGCTTCCGTCCGGCGGGCGGCGGCCCGGTGTTTGCCTCGGTGCAGGCCGGTTCCTACCGGCCCGATGAGTTGCAGGCGGGGTCCGGCACCGTGGAGACGTTCACGCCAGAACTGGGCGTCATCCGCGCCCGGCATGAGGCGCCGTTCCGGGAATCTTCGCGCGCTGTCGATCTTACGGCGGCGGAGATCATCGTCTCGGTGGGCCGGGGTATCAAGGAGAAAGAGAACATTGCGGTGGTGGAAGAACTGGCCCGCGCGCTGGGCGGAGAACTGGCCGCGTCCCGCCCCATCTGCGATAACGGCTGGCTGCCGATGGAGCGGCAGGTGGGAAGTTCCGGGCAGACGGTGTCACCAAAGGTCTATATCGCCGTGGGAATCTCCGGCGCCATTCAGCATCTGGTGGGGATGAAGGGGTCCAAGGCGATTGTCGCCATCAACAAGGACTCAAACGCGCCCATCTTTGAAGTGGCCGACTACGGCATTGTGGGTGACCTTTTCGAAGTGGTGCCCGCGCTGGTGGAAGAGGTCCGCAAGGCGAAGGGCTGACGCGCCGCCGGCGGCGGAGACCACCGGAGGGGGTGCAGTCCAGGGCATCTCTGTACTACCATCGGACCATGCGACGCAGAACCTTTTTCCAGACCACCGCCCTCCAGACCACTGCCGCCGCCTCCATGGCTGCCGGCGTTTCCCAGGCGGCCACTGCGGTTGGCGACGTTCCCAAGCGCGTGTTCGGCAAGACCGGTGAGAAGCTCACCATCGTCGGCCAGGCTTCCGGCCGGTTCCCCATGATCGGCTGGGATGAGGCCGTCGCGGTCACCCGCCGCGCCTATGAACTGGGCATCAACTATTTCGACTGCGCGCGCCTGTATTGGAACGGGCGCTCGGAGGAAGTCTACGCCGCCGCTCTCGGCGATGTCCGCAAGAAGGTTTTCGTCACCACCAAGTGCCATATCTACGATAAGGCCAGCGCTGAGAAGTCGCTTGAGGCCTCGCTCAAGGCGCTCAAGACCGACTACATCGACCTCTGGCAGGTGCATCAGGTGGGCGAAATGAAAGAGGTTGAGCAGATCTTCGGTCCCAACGGATCGCTCGAGGTGTTCGTCAAGGCCAGGAAGGAAGGCAAGTGCCGCTTCATCGGGTTCACCGGCCATCGCGACCCCGAAGTGCACCTGGCTCTCCTCAAGGGCTTTGCCGATTGGGACACCATCCTCATGCCTCTCAATCCGGCTGACCCCGCCTATCTCAGCTTCGAAAAGATGGTGCTGCCCAAGGCGGTGGAACGCGGCATGGGTATTCAGGCCATGAAGACCACGGCGAACTCGCGTCTGCTGCACTCCATCACATTGCGCGACTGCCTGAGCTATGTGCTCAGCCTTCCCGTGCATGCCATCACGCTGGGGGCCACCACCATCGGCCAGATCGAGGACGACGTGCGCATCGCCAGGAGCTTCAAGCAACTGGACGAAACTCAGTTGGCCGCCATCCGCACCCGGGCCGCTCGCTTCAAAGGCCCCGACCTCGAGAACTGGAAGAGGAACACGGAGCGGGCCGAGGCGCACATCTATCGCGACGGCGTGCCGGCGTAGCCCGGAGCCGTTGTGCCCAGCTACCGGATTACCGTGAATGGCGAGCGTCGGCGCACGGAGAGCGCCGCCGGCCGGCCGCTGCTTGATGTCCTGCGCGAGGATTTCGCACTCACCGGAACCAAGTTCGGGTGCGGCGAAGGCCAGTGCCGGGCATGCACCGTTCTGCTGGATGGCGCGCCTATCACCTCGTGCAACACACCGGTGAGTGCCGCTCAGGGCCGCCGCGTCACAACGATTGAAGGTCTTGCCTCCGGCGATCGCCTCCACCCCGTGCAGCAGGCGTTCCTCGACGAGGGCGCGATGCAGTGCGGCTATTGCGTGCCCGGCATGATCCTGCGTTCGGCGGCGCTGCTCGAAAAGACGCCCCGGCCCACGGAAGCCCGGATTATCGAGGCCCTGAACGGCAATCTCTGCCGGTGCTGCGGCTATGAAGCGATCCTCAAGGCGGTGCATCGAGCCGCGGCGAAGGGGCCACCTCATGCCTGACCCGCACAATGAGCCTGACCGCTGCGAACTGCGCGAACCGCCGGCCTATCAGTTCACTCCCACCCGCCGCGAAGCCATCGCCCTGCTGGGCGCTGGCGTCCTGATCACCGTGCCCGCCCTGGCGCAGCGGGGCGCCGAGACCGCGGGAGCACGGCTCCACGTGGGCGACGATGGCATCGTCACCGTACTCACAGGCAAGGTCGAGGTGGGGCAGGGTGCGCGTACGGAAATCGCGATGGCAGCCGCGGAAGAGCTGGGGTTGCCGCTGGCCAGGGTTCGCGTGCTGATGGCGGATACGGACGCGGTGCCCGACGACGGCATCACGGCCGGCAGCCGCACCACGCCATCCACGTTGCCCGCGGTGCGCCGGGCGGCCGCGGCAGCCCGGCAATGGCTGGCATCGCGCAAGGCCAGGCTGGATGATGCCGTCATTCCGCCGGACGTTGCCCTGAAGCGCGTGGATGAGTGGCGCATCCTGGGTCAATCCCACCCTCAGACCCACGCCCGCGACATCGTCACGGGGCGCCACCAGTTTCCTTCCGATATCCGCCGCCCCGGCATGTTGTACGGAGCGGTGCTGCGGCCGCCCGCGTACGGCGCCACCCTGGAGTGGGTGGATAAAGCCGCCGCCGCGAAGGTGCCGGGCGTCGTGGCGGTCCACGACGGCGCCTTCGCCGGATGCGCGGCGCCGTCTCTGCATGCCGCGCGCCAGGGCGTGGAAGCATTGGCCACAGGGGCCAGGTGGCAGCGCGGCGAGCACCCCGCTTCCGCTGAGATGGCGGCGTATCTGAAGAAAACCGCCAAACCCCCACGCACCCAGAATCGGGGGGCGGTTGAGGAGGCGATGGCGGCCGCAGCCAGACGGCATTCGGCCACCTACTTCGTTCCCTACATCCAGCATGCCCCCATGGAGCCGCGCGCGGCCGTGGCCGAATGGTCCGAGGGCAAGCTCACCGTGTGGACAGGCACCCAGAATCCGCATGGCGTCCGCGGGCAACTGGCCCAGGCGTTCAACCTTCCCACGGCCCGGGTCCGGGTGATCGTACCCGACGCGGGCGGCGGTTTCGGCGGCAAGCACACCGGCGAAGTGGCCATTGAGGCGGCCCGTCTGGCTCGCGAGTCCGGCAAGCCGGTTTCGCTGCGCTGGCCGCGCGGCGACGAGTTCACCTGGGCCTATTTCCGGCCCGCCGGCCTGTTTGAAGCCGCCGCCGGCCTGGATGCCGAGGGTAGGATCACCGCCTGGGATTTCAGTACCTACAATGCTGGAACGGCGGGTATCGAAAGCCCCTACCGCGGCGCCGTTTCACGGACGCGTTTCCATGAGACCGCCATGCCCGTACGGCAAGGGTCCTATCGCGGCATCGCGGCCACAACGAACAATTTTGCCAGGGAATGTTTCGTCGATGAGTTGGCCGAACTGGCCGGCCGCGACCCGCTGGAGTTCCGTCTGGCCCACCTGGAGAATGACCGGCTTCGTGCCGTGCTCACCGTGGCGGCGGAAAAGTTCGGCTGGGCGAGCCGCCGGAAAGGCACTGGCATTGCCTGTGGCGTCGAGAAAGGATCCTATGTCGCGGCGTGCGCCGAACTGGAGGGCGGCGCAATCCGCCGGCTGCACATGGCGTATGAATGCGGTGCGATTCTCAACCCGGCGAATCTGCGGGCCCAGGTGGTCGGGTCCATCATCCAGGGGCTTGGCGGCGCACTCACGGAGGAGGCGCGCTTTACGAAGGGCATCCTGGAGACGGACCGCTTCTCACGCTATCGCGTACCCCGGTTCCGGGATGTGCCTCCCATTGAGGTCCATCTTGTCGACCGGCGTGATCTCAATCCCGTGGGCGCGGGTGAAACGCCCATCATCGCCGTGGCCCCGGCCATCGCCAACGCGGCCTTCCACCTTACCGGAGACCGTCTTCGCTCCCTGCCGTTGCGCTGGAAAGCGTAGCGGTCAGGCCTCGATCCCCATCTGCGTCAGCCGGTAACGCAGCGCATTGCGCGTCAGGCCCAACAGCCTCGCGGCCTGGCTCTTGTTGCCGGCGGCCCGCCGTAGCGCTTCCCGCAGAATGGCTTGTTCATACTGATCGAGGGTCATCCCCTCCGGCAGGAACATCGTGTCGCCGGATGCCCGTGACCGCGGCGTGTCGAGCCGGATATCCGCTGCCTCCAGCCTGACTCCTGACCGCAATACCAGGCTGCGCTCAATCACGTTCTGCAGTTCACGGACGTTGCCCGGCCAGTGATGTTCGCATAGCTTCCGCAGGGCATCCGGCGAAATCTCCAGTTGCTCGCCGCCGAGGGTTCGAATGAAGTGCGCAGCCAGACGTGGAATGTCTTCCCGGCGCTCACGCAAGGGGGGCACGTTGATGGGCAGGACGTTCAAACGGTAGTAAAGGTCTTCGCGAAACCGTCCCTGCTCAAGCGCCGCGCGAAGATCGGCATTCGTGGCGGCCACGACGCGCACATCGATCTGGCGTGTCCGGTTGCTCCCCAGACGTTCAAGCTCCCGCTCCTGCAGCACGCGCAGCAGCTTCACTTGAACCGCGGGCGGCACGTCGCCGATTTCATCGAGCATCACCGTGCCCGTATCGGCCTGTTCGAACTTGCCCGGCTTGGCGGCGACTGCCCCGGTGAAGGCGCCGCGCTCATAGCCGAACAACTCGCTCTCCATCAGGTTCTCCGGCAGGGCGGAACAGTTGATCTTCACGAATGGCCGGTCGCGCCGCGGTGAATGGTGATGAATGGCGCGGGCAATCAGATCCTTGCCGGTACCGCTTTCTCCGCACAGCAGCACCGTGGCCCGCGTGGGCGCCACACGCTCGATGGTGGCGAAGATCTCACGCATCGCCGGGCTTGCCCCAACCACATTGTCGAAGTGGTAGCGCTGGCCCAGTTCCTCGCGCAGTTTGCGGTTTTCATCCCGCAGCGACTGCACCTCCAGGGCTTTCTTCAGAACCGTGTGGAGATGGTCCAGGCCGAACGGCTTCAGCAGGAAGTCGGCCGCGCCGGCCTTCATCGCTTCCACCGCCGTCTCCACCGTGCCGAACGCGGTCATCAGGACCACGGGCGCATGGGCATTCTGCGCCCGCAGGCGTTCCAGCAGTTCCAGGCCGCTGAGCCCGGGCAGCTTGAGATCGGTCAGAACCAGATCCGCCCGCTCCGCCAATGGCAGTGCCGCTTCCGCCGAACCGGCTTTGTCCACCTGATATCCGGCGGAAACCAGGTCCAGCTCCAGCACTCTCCGGAGCCTCTCTTCGTCCTCCACCAGAAGGATCCGCTGTCCGCTCATTGTGCCGGGCCTTTCATTGGGAGATGGATTTTGAAGGAAGATACACCTTGAACACCGAACCCTGGCCCGGCTCGCTCTCCACCGTCACTGTGCCTCTGTGCTCATCCACAATCTTCGAGACAATCGCCAGTCCAAGCCCCACGCCTCCCGGCTTGCCGGTCACGAATGGGTTGAAAATCGTATCCAGCAGCTTCGGGTCAATCCCGGGTCCACGGTCGATCACGGACACTTCCACGCCATCGCCCCGGTCCGCGCGGCGGGTCTTGACAGTCACCGCTCCCCCGGGGCTGCTGGCTTCCACGGCATTGCGAATGAGGTTGTCGAAAACCCGCTCCATCCACTCCGCGTCGGCCGGAATGGCGGGCAGGTCCGGGGAATGGTTGGTGTAGATGGCGGCCCCGGTTTCGGCGGCGATGCGCGCAACCGACCGGTCGGCGAGCTCGGCCAGGTCCGTGGGCTCAAGCCTTGGATGAAATGGCCGCGCAAACTCAAGAAACCGCGTCACCAATGAGTTCGTGCGGTCCACTTCACTCGAAAGAAACCCGGCCAGTTCGCGAGCCACTTCGTCCTCCGCCGGAAGACGGCGTTTGAGAAGTTCGGCCGAACTTCTGAGCGTACCCAGCGGATTGCGCAGTTCGTGGGCCAGCCCCGCGGTGAGTTGCCCAAGAGCGGCCAGACGGTCGGCACGCCGCACAGCGGCCTCCGCCTCCCGCAAGCTCCGGTTCGATTCAGCCAGTTGTTCGGCCGTCTGCTGGTACCGGCGGGCCTCGCGGCGGTTTGCCTCCGCAAGCTGATGGGTGAGAAAGCCCACCACGGCGAAAAACAGCACGCGCAGGCCCAATTCCCGGGCCTCCACGGCCGGCAGCTCAAGCTGCGAAAAGTCGACGAAAAGCAGGAACGAAAGATAGCTGGCGCAGGCGAACAGAGTGAACACCAGGGTCCCGCCCCAGCCGAGTGTCGTGGCGGCTGAAACCACCGGCAGCAGAAGAATGGGGTAGTAGCTGCTTTCTATGCCGAACGTCACGCCGATCAGCAGGTGTCCCAGCAGCAGCTTCACCGCGATCGCCGTGTACGCACCAGCGCCGGCCCGGAACCAACTCACCCGCGGTTCCAGCAATTGAAACACAGCCAGCAGAACCAGAATCTGCGTCTCAGCGGGGTTGGTTGTGGGGCTCACCAGGTGCAGGCCCGCGAAGAGAGCCAGCCACACCAGATCCTGCGCCCGCCATGCACTGCCGGGCGCGCTCCACAAGCGGATATCCACCTCCGTTAAGATGCGCGTGAGCGCATCGCGTTGCGTTTAGGATGCGCGTGAGCGCGTCTACTTCGCCTTATTCTCCGCCGCCAGGCCTTCCACTTCCGCAAGCTGCTTCTTCACAAAGTCTGCATCGCTCGCCAGCGGCGACAGCTTCAGATAAGTCTTCATGTACTCGGCCGCCGTGGGGAAGTCCTGCTTCTGCGCCGCAATCACGCCCATGACATGGTTGAGCTTGGGGATCTTCTTGAACTCATCCGCCTTCAACCCCGCCGCCGCGCTCTTTTCGGCCAGGTCCAGCTTCTTCAGATTCAGATTCGCCACGGCGTTGTAGAAATAGGCCGCCGGGAAATCGTAAGGGTTCAGCTTGATCAGACGTTCGGTGGAATCAGCCACCTCATCCCACTTGCTCTCCCGAGCCGAAAGCCCCGCGAGCTGCATGTAGGGATAGACGAACTTGGGATCGGAACTGAGGGCCTCCGTGTAAGCCTTCTTGGCGCCCTCCACGTTGTTTCCGCGTTCATGAATCCGGCCCAGCTCGAACCATGCCGGGGCGTACTTGGGATAGAGTTCGACGGCCTTTTCGAGATCCTTCTGGATGTCGGCCGGCTTGCCCTTCTTCATGTTGTTCATGGCCCGTTCGTAGGACTTCTTGGCCTCCTTGGGAGCCATCAGCGCCGTGGCGCTGGTGGTGAGCCCTTCCACGTTGCCCAGACGCTTCAGCATGATGGTGCCGATGTCGGGATTGTCCATGAACCGGCGGCCTGAAAGGTTGACGTTCTCGGAACGCCAGCCCGGCAGAGCGGCGCGCAGTTCGCAGCCCATCAGGTCGCGCTCACTGATGCCGCGGCCCTGTCCGCCCAGTCCACCCTGAGACCGCCCGCGGCCGCCGCTGTTGAACGGATCATTGCCAAACGGGTCGTTGTTGCTCACCGAGGCGTCCGCCATCATGCCCTGATTCTGGCCCACCTGGAAGCTGAACCGGCCCTTGGAGTCCGTGTACGCCTGAGGCCGCGGATTGCTCCCGTTGCACAAAAGCTCGATCGTCACGGATTCCGGCGGCGGAGTGCCGTCCGAGGTCATCACTTTGCCTGAAAGGAACAAGGGCCGCTGCATGTCCATCGAGGGAAATGGATTCTGCCCGCGCTGGTCCTGCCCCGGAAGCCCCGGCTGCTGCTGCCCCTGCTGGCCGCCGCGCCCGCCACCCCCGCCCGGCAATCCCCCGCCGCCTGGCACATTGGCGCCTCCACCAGGAATCCCGCCACCGCCCGCGCCACCCGCGCCGGGTTGGCCGGCACCGCCAGCCGGCGGTTCCTGCGCACTAAGAGCCAAGCCAATCGCAATGGCTAACCCGCCGGTACGAAGCATCCAAAACCGAGTCATATCAGCCCTCGCAAGCCACGAAATTTGATGGCCCCATTATGGCACGGTTGAACGCCGTTTGCGCTACCCCAGCCCCGCAAACGCGGGAACCAGGCCCAGCGATACTCCGGTCATCAACACCCCCACGCACACGATCACCGCGGCGGAAATCACCGGGACCACCCGGAAGAACGCATGCCGGCGGACGCTCCCGCTCTCGGGCAGCAGATGCTTGGCGTAGAGCACCAATGCGCCGATCGCCATCAGCACCAGCGCCAGCCCCAGGCTGAAACCCACCAGCAGGACCAACCCCAGGCCAACGCGGCCAATCGCAATCGCGCTCAGCAGCAGCACCAGCGCCGAGGGACACGGTACCAGACCGCCGCTCACACCCAAGGCGATCAGGCTGGACAAGGTCACCTCCCCTTCAATGTAGTGGCTGTGCCCGCCGGGCCCGTGGTGGTGGCCATGGCCGTGATGGTGGCCGTGCCCATGGTGATGGCCGTGCTCGTGGCCGTGATCATGGTGGTGCGCGTGGCCGTCGCCGTGCGCGTGATCATGCTCATGCCCGGCGCCGCTATCTCGCAGGCCTCGCCACCGCCGCCCCAGCATCTGGCCGCCGATAAACACGATCGAGATCCCGGAAATGGCGCCAAGAATCGGGTAAATCTTCTGGGGTGCGATCTTGTTCGACAAGAAAAGCGTCACCAATCCCAGGGCGAACACACTGATCGTGTGCGTGAATGTCACCATCGCCCCAAGAAACAGGGCATGCTGCATCGTGCCGCGCGACCCCACCAGATACGCCGCCACAATCGTCTTGCCATGCCCCGGTGAAAGCGCGTGCATCGCGCCAAGCCCAAACGCCACCAGCACGCCGAGAGCGGCCATGTTGAAGGGAATCTCATCCCGGCTCAGAAGCTTCGACAGGAAGTCGTTCCGGGTGACGGTTCCAGGAACCTCTGGCGCCGCGGGCTGGCTCGGACCCGCGTTGGGAGCGGCGGGCGCTGCCTCCGCTGCCGGCGGTTTGCCTGCCCCGTCGGCCCGGGTTGGCGCCACGCTCCGGCTCACCGCCGGCGCCACCTTCCAGTCAAACGACGCCTTCAACTCCTGGGGCGGCGCCACGGCCGGATCCTGCGGATAGCTGGTGAGCCCCTGGCTGCGCTCCGCGCTGGAATGGCTGCGCCGCGCATACTGCACCCCCGGCGCATCCGCCACCACAATCTCTTTCCAACCGGCCCGGTCTTTGTAGTTCGAATCCTCGTAGTCCCACACCCCGGGTGCTCCCGGAAGTTGAACATGCGCCGTCACCCGGATCACCGGCAGGCCGCCGGCCCCATCGGCCACCGCGATTTCCGTATGCTCCAGACGCGGCGAAACGGGGGCGCCGGCCGCGGTCACGCGGATTCCCTGCAGCCACTCCACCGCCTGGCCGCGAGCCTTCTTTTCTAAAGCCTCCCGGGGACTGTTTCCCTCCAACCCCCAGCCCCGCAGCAGTTCGAAGGTGGGGATTTCAGCCAAGTCCAGCGAATAGACCAGGTGCACGCCATTCGCCGCGGGCTCGAACCGCGCGTAATGGCTTACGCTGAAGTTGCCCATGGGGTGCGCTAGCACAATCGCCGCCACCGGCAACAGGAGGATGCATCTCGCCTTCATTACAATGACAAGTACGATCATACCCCCCAATCGGATGACATGAGACCAGTAATCACGGAATGCGACATCCCGCGCACGGGCGAACTGCGCATCGCGCAGGGCAGCATTGTCACGCCTTCAGCGCGAGATCTGGCCCGGGAGCGGGGCGTGCGTCTGGTCGAAGTGCCGCCCGGTGAAGTCAGGGGCGTTGCTCCACCGGAAGCCACCGTCGCCCTGGGCGCGGATCATGGCGGGTTTGCAATGAAGGAAGCCCTGAAAGCCATTTTTCACGAGCTGGGGCTTACCGTGCGCGATGTGGGCGTTCATGATCCCGGTCCGGCCGATTATCCCGACATCGCCTTGAAAGTTGCCGAACTCGTCGCCCTGGGCCAGGCCACCCGCGGTGTCATCGTTGACGGAGCGGGCATCGGCTCCGCGATGGCCGCCAATAAGGTGCCCGGGGTCCGCGCGGCCCTATGTTACGATAAGGCGTCCGCCAGGAACAGCCGGGAGCATAATCACGCCAATGTGCTGACGCTGGGAGGCCGGTTGCTCACCGAATCCCAGGCGGCCGAAGTGCTCCGGACATGGCTTTCGACGCCCTATGGCGGCGGGCGCCACCAGGCCCGAATCGACAAGATTACGGCCATTGAGAACAAGTACTCCCGTGCGAATGAGATGCCGCGATGAACACGTTTGAGCTCGATCAATTGGTGGCACAGATCGGCGCCGAGATCTTCGCCCGCCTCGACAAGCGCACCCTCAACTCCAACGCCGAAGGCCTTGGTGTGCCGGAACTCGTGTGCCCTGGCTGCCGCCAGCGGTGCCCGCAGACCTGCGGCGCCAAAACCAGGGCGATCATCGCCGCCGGGGCCGACCGTGTCTCCGCCAGCGAAAAACTCACCCGCGTCGACCCGGCCATCGCCGCTCTCATCGATCACACCATCCTCAAACCGGAGGCCACCCGCGACGATATCCGCAAGCTGTGCGCTGAAGCCCGGCAGTTCAACTTCGCCAGCGTGTGCGTCAATCCGTATTGGGTTCCGCTTGTCGCATCGGAACTCAAGGGGTCGCCGGTCAAAGTGTGCACCGTGGTTGGATTCCCGCTGGGCGCCTCGGCAACCCCGGTCAAGCGCGCCGAAACAGAGGCCGCATGCCGCCAGGGAGCGCAGGAGATCGACATGGTGATCAACATCGGCGCCTTGAAAAGCGGTGACCATGAAACCGTGCGCTCCGACATCGCCGAAGTGGTGGAGGCGGCCCACAAGGCGGGGGCCATCGTCAAGGTGATCATTGAAACCGCCTTGCTCGACGACAATCAGAAGGCCATCGCCTGCACGCTGGCCAAGGTGGCCGGGGCGGACTTCGTAAAGACGTCCACCGGATTTTCCACCGCCGGAGCCACGGCCCGCGATATCGCGTTAATGCGCCATGTCGTCGGTTCCGAACTCGGCGTCAAGGCATCGGGCGGCATTCGCACGCTCGACGATCTTAAGACCATGGCCGCCGCCGGCGCTTCCCGCATCGGCGCCAGTGCCAGCGTCAAGATCATTGAGGCCACCGCGGCCTGACGCCATGCCGGAAACGCCCTCCAGTCCGGGCGCCGGGCCGCGCCGATCGGCCCTCCGCTTCCGCGAGCGTGCGGAACTGCTCGACTTCCTTCTCGAAGTCTCCGAGAAGACCTCCGAGACGCTTGACCTTGAGAAACTTCTCGACTCGGTGGGCGAACTGGTCAAGCGCCTCATCCCATACGAACTCTTCGCGATCCTGCTCTACCACGAGCGGCGCAAGGAACTGCGCATCCAGTATTCGGTGGGGCACCGGCCCGACCTGGCGCGCACCCTGGCGATCAAGCCCGGGGAGGGCATCACCGGTGCCGTGGCTGCCTCCCGTACGCCCGTCAACCTGGGCGACGTCCGCGCCGACCCGCGCTACCTGAACGCGCTCGACGCCGTGCGCAGCGAAATGGCCGTTCCCATGACCGCTCGCGGCAAGCTGGTGGGCGTCATCGACCTTCAATCCACGCGCCCCAACGCCTATTCCGAACAGGACCTGGCGCTGCTGCAGCTTCTGGCATCACGAGTCGCCTTCTCCATCGACAACGCCCGCCTTTATCGCTTCGTCAACCGCAACAACCGGCAGTTGAACATCCTGGCCGAACTGGCGCGCGAACTGAGCGGCATCCTCAATCTGGATGAACTGCTGCGCCGCATTGCCAACATCATGCGCAGCCTGATCAGCTTTGACTCGTTTGCCATTCTGATGGTCGATTACCCCAATCAGGTGTTGCGCCACCACTTCAGCCTCCGGTTCGATCAGCGTGTTGACCTTCAGAACATACCGCTTGGCAAGGGCGTCACCGGCACCGCCGCCGCCATGCGCGAAGTGATCAAGGTGGACGACACGCTGGCGGACTCGCGGTACATCGCCACCCATGAGGATATCCGGAGCGAAGTGGCGGTGCCGCTGGTGGTGAAGGACCGTGTCGTCGGCGTGATGAACCTGGAAAGCGACCGCGTGGCGTTTTTTACCGACGACCATGTCCGCTTGCTCACCACGCTCGCCCCGCAGGTGGCCATCGCCATTGAAAACGCCCGCCTCTATGAGGAGATCGCCTCCCGGGAAAAGCGTATGCAGGACGACCTGAAGGCGGCGCGGAAGCTGCAACGCATTCTCATTCCCCGCACGCCTCCGGAAACCGAACGGCTGAAGATCAGCGCCGGGTCGCGCCCCGCCCGCGAGGTGAGCGGCGATATCTACGACTTTATCGCGCATCAATCCGGCCACACCATGATCGCTTTCGGCGATTCGTCCGGCAAAGGCGCCGCCGCCGCTCTGTACGGCGCCATGGTCTTCGGCGTGCTCCGCTCGCTGGGCACGGCAAGCTGCAAGCCGGCCGAAATGATGCGCACCCTGAACGACACGCTCATCGAGCGCCGGGTGGACGCCCAATACGTGGTGCTGATGCTGATGCTCTTCGATCCGGGCACGCTCGAGATGCGAATGGCGAACTCCGGCGCCACGCCGCCGGTCATTGTTCGCAAGGGCAGGATTCTCAAGCCGGCCGTGGCCGGCATCCCGCTCGGTCTGCTCGAAGTCCGCGACTACGAAGAGGTGTCCTTCCAGTGCCAGCCCGGCGACCTGATTGTCCTCTACTCGGACGGCTTTGAGGATCAGGGCAACGGTGGCGAGGAACATTTCGGACACCGGCTGCTCAATGGTTACCTCATTGCCAACGCCCACCGCTCGCCGCGCGAAATCTCGCACGGCCTGTACGCTGCGCTCGATCGCTTCCGCGGCGCCGTCGATATCCACGATGACCAGACCGTGATCGTGATGAAAGTGACCTGAAGAAACATTGTGAAGACTCCGTTCGAATACCGGAACGGCGCCCTCCACTGCGAGGATGTGCCGGCCGCCGAAATCGCCGCGCAGGCCGGAACGCCCTGCTTTGTCTACTCCGCGGGTGGAATCCTGGCCCGCTATCGCGAGTATTCCGAGGCCTTTGGAGACATTCCGCACCACGTCTGCTACGCCGTGAAAGCCAACAGCAACACCGCCGTTCTGCGCCAACTGGCCGCCGCCGGCGCGTGGTTCGATATCGTCTCCGGCGGAGAGCTCTTCCGCGTCATCCACGCGGGCGGGCAGGCGGACCGCGTCGTCTTCTCCGGCGTTGGCAAGATCGCCTCCGAAGTGGACTACGCACTCGCCAGCGGCATTCACAGCTTCAACTGCGAATCCGAAAGCGAGCTCGATCTCATTGACGCCCGGGCCCGGCTTCACGGCACGCGGGCCCGTGTTTCGCTCCGCGTCAACCCCGACATCAACCCGGAAACGCATCCCAAGATCTCCACCGGGCTGCGGGAAAACAAGTTCGGCATCGATATCGCCGGCATTGAGCGCGTGTACGAACATGCCCATGCCCTGCCAAACCTGGAACCGGAGGGTGTAAGCTGCCACATCGGGTCCCAGTTGATGAAACCGGACCCCGTCATGGAGTCCGCCGCACGCATGATCGATCTCGTTGGCCGCCTGCGCGCCCGCGGCCTGCCCATCCGGCATCTGGACCTGGGCGGAGGGCTGGGCGTCGCCTACTCTCCCGGCGGCTCCACGCCCTCCATCCGCGATTTTGTCGAACGTCTCAGCGGCCGCTTCGCCGGACTCGATCTCACCATCTTCGTCGAACCCGGCCGCTCCATCGTCGCCGAATCCGGCATCCTGCTCACCCAGGTCATTGTGCGTAAACGGAATCAGTTGAAAGAGTTCGTGGTGGTGGATGCGGCGATGAACGATCTCCTGCGGCCCACGCTCTATGAGGCCCATCATGAGATCCGGCCGGTCCTCCAGCGCTCCGGCCATACTCTCACCGCCGATATCGTGGGCCCGGTCTGCGAAACAGGTGACTATCTCGCGCTCGGCCGTCAACTGCCCGCCGTCGAGCCCGGGGACCTGCTCGCGGTCTTCACCGCGGGCGCCTACGGCTTTGTGATGTCATCCAACTACAACGCCCGTCCCCGCGCGGCTGAGGTGCTGGTGGAAGGCGGCGCCTGGAGTATTGCCCGCCGCCGCGAGACCTATGACGATCTGGTCCGGGGGGAGTAGGCCCGGTATACTGGCAGTAGAGTTTAACCCTCAAGGAGATCAACAAATGCGCAGAATCATCGTCCGGGCCGCTCTGGCCGCCGCTTTGACCATGGGAGCCGCCGGCACGCTGGCGGCGGTGGAAAAGCCCACCACCGTGATGCACATCATCAATGTGCGGTTCAAGCCCGACGCCAAGCCCGAGGATGTCAAGAAGGCCATTGCCGGAATCGAGACCATGGCTAACAAGTACCCCGGCATCAAGCGTGTGTGGCTGACGCCGTTCAACGTTCAGGGCGGTGAAAGCAAGTTCACCCACGTGCTGGTGATGGAGTTCGAAAGCCGCGACTCGCTGAAGAAGTACGCCGGCTCCGAGGCTCAGAAGGAGTGGTACAAGCTCTGGCTGAACGTCCGCGATCTCTCCAACACGCACGACGTCACCAACTAGGCCGCGCAAGGCCACGCGTTCAAGCAACCGCGGGGCGAGCCCATCCAGGGCCTCGCCCCGCGATTGCTGTTTTTTGGGGCCGGGGGCGTTAGTGGATGCGCTTTTCGTGGCCCTGCCAGAGGCGCTCGCGGAGTTCGTTCTTGCGGGTCTTGCCGGTGGCGGTCTTGGGCAGCGGCCCGAACTCGATTCGCTTGGGACACTTGAAGTGGGCGATTCGTTCGCGGCAGAAGGCGGCGAGTTCCTCGGCCGTGACGCTCATCCCCGGTTTCAGGCCCACGAACGCCGCGGGCACCTCGCCCCACTTGGCGTCCGGGGCAGCCACCACGGCGGCTTCCAGCACCGCGGGGTGATCCATGATGGCCTTCTCCACCTCAATGGAGGAGATATTCTCGCCGCCGGAGATCACGATATCCTTGGCGCGGTCGCGCAGTTCGATGTAGCCGTCCGGGTGCAGCACGGCCAGATCGCCGGAATGGAACCATCCGCCGCGGAACGCCTCCGCCGTGGCCGCCGGGTTGTTGTAGTAGCCCAGCATGACGTTGTTGCCGCGCATGCAGACTTCGCCGAGCGTCGCGCCGTCGGCTGGCACGGAGCGCATGTCCGGGTCGAAGACCGCGACATCGGTGCCGGCGATGACATACCCCACGCCCTGCCGCGCCTTCCAGACCGCCCGCTGTTCGAGCGTGCCGCTGTTCCACTCCGCGCGCCAGGCGCAGATGGTCATCGGACCGTAGGTTTCGGTAAGCCCATAGACGTGGGCGACATCGGCGCCGATTTCCGACGCCGCCCGGATGACGGCCGGCGAAGGCGGAGCGCCCGCGGTGACCATCTTGAGAAACCGCGGCAGGCTCTTGCCGCGCGTGGCGAAGTGCTGGGCGATGGTGTTGATCACCACCGGGGCTCCGCAAAGGTGCGTCACGGCCTCGCCTTCAATGAGCTCCTCGATGCGCTGGCCGTCCACCTGGCGCAACAGGACGTGTGTGCCGCCCACGGCCGTGACAGCCCAGGGAAAGCACCAGCCGTTGCAGTGGAACAGCGGCAGGGTCCAGAGGTAGATGGTTTCGTTCGTCAGGCCGTGTTCCAGACCCTCGCCAAGCGCGTTCAGGTAGGCGCCCCGGTGCGTGAACATGACACCCTTGGGAAAGCCGGTGGTGCCGCTGGTGTAGTTGATGGTGAACAGGTCGTCTTCGTTGGGCTGGTGCGGGTCCGGCAGCGGAGCGGAGCCGGTCTCAAGGAACGCCTCGTGATCGCTGATGATGTGCTCCACCAGCGGCATGTCGCCGCGCACCTCCTCCATCATGTCGCGATACTGGGGGTCGGCCAGGAGGACCTTCGCGCCGCAGTGGTTCACGATCCATGCCAGTTCGGGGGCTTGCAGCCGGTAATTGAGCATCACCAACACCCCGCCCATCAGAGGCACGCCCCAATGCACTTCGAGAGCCATCGGTGTGTTGGGTGCAAGCACGGCAATGCGATCGCCGGCGGTGGCTCCCAGGGCGCGGAGGGCAGAGGCCAGGCGATGGCATCGCGCCTCCATCTCCGCGTAGGTGAAGCGGCGGCCGCCATCAACGACGGCCACGCGATCCCGGTAGACCTGGGCGCTGCGGGCGAGGAAAGTGAGCGGCGTGAGCGTGGAGTTCATGGCTTGGCGGAAGGAACAAATCTTAACACGTCACCCTGGGGATTTCGGAACGGGGTGGTGTAGCTCTCGGCTGCGTAATAACGGGTCCACTGATCGCGAAAGTGGCGGGAGAGAGGCTGGCCGCTTTGGCCCAGCGTGAGGTTGAGCAGCGAGTGGTCCCAGTTCGCCAGGTCGGCCACGAAACGCATCGATGGGCCCAGCGCCGGGGTGGTCTGCTTCACCGTGGTGGAGGAGCCGCTCATGCGTTCGGGCCCAATGCGGAACCAGTTGGCTACCCAGGGGGCCTCGCCCAGAACGGGGTGAGAGAGCAGAAGGCGGTTGTAGGCGCCGTAGGCCCACAGCCGGGCTTCGGCGCCCTGCAGCTTGCTGGCCTCTTCGACGGCGTCGGCGAACGCCTTGAGGATCACCTGATCGTAGTCCTTGAACCAGCCGGCGGGACGCTCCCGAAGAAGGCGCTCGATGGCGGCCGGGGCCATCTGATGTTCGTACAGGGCTCCGCGGCCGGGCGCGGCTGCGTCCCCGGCGGCTTTGCGGAGCTGCTGATACGTCAGGGTGGCGATCAGGGGCGCCGCCTGGTCCTTATCCATCTGGCCGTTCCATTCCTTGAGAAGCTGGATGGGTTCGGCGAGTTTGGGGTTGGTTACTTTGCGGCGGGTATGGGCAGCGGCGATCTCGCGGGCCAGGAAGTGCGTGAAGGCCGAATAGACGTCCTTCTGAATCGCCAGCATGTCCTGGGGAGTGAGGCCGTTGCGTTCACCAAGCAGCGCCCGGATCTGCGCGGAGCGGTAGTGCGGTGCGAACGATCCGGCAACAGGATGCTTGTAGTTCGCCGGGAACGGATTCTGGTTGGCCGTAACGATCATGCCGTTGGGCGGGTTGAACGCCGTGGGCAGATCTTCAAACGGAATGAAGCCGCCCCATTCGAACTGCCCGCCCGCGCCGGGCACGGGCGTGGAACCGTCAAAGTGGCGCAGGGGCAGCAGCCCGGTGGCCTGATAGCCGATGTTGCCGTCGGTATCGGCGTAGACGAAGTTCTGGCCGGGGCCGGGGAAGCGGCTCAGGGCCTTGCGGAACTGCTGCCAGTTCCGGGCCTGGTTGAGTTCCAGGAACGGGTATTGGTAACCCTCGTAAGCGGTCCAGCGGAGGGCGGCCAGCCGCGCGCCCACGGGCACCACGGGGCCGTGACGCGTGACCCACACACGCATCTCCTGGTTCGGGGCGCCTTTCACCGCGATGACTTCGCGTTCCAGCCGGGCCTGTTCGATCGAGTTCCGGAACTGGTATCGGCCCGTGTTTGGGTCGAAGTTTTCGAGATACAGATCCTGAACATCGAAATGGAGGTTGGTGACGCCCCACGCGATACGATCATTGTGGCCAATGATGACGCCGGGAAGGCCGGGCAGGGCAACACCGGCGGCGTCAAGACCGGGTGCGGTCAGGTGAACCGCGTACCACGTGGAGGGCCAGCCAAACTGAAGATGCGGATCGTTGGCGAGAATGGGCTTGCCGGTGGCGGTGCGCTGGCCCGCAACCACCCAGGCGTTCGAACCCGGTTGCGTTTCGCCGCCCGAACGCGGGGGAAACAGAAAATTGACCTTGGCCGGGTCCGGCACGCCCTGGAGCATGGTCGCCTTGAGGATGTCATCGTCATGGGTGGTGGTGAGCGACCGGTACATTTCCAGGCCGCACAGCATGGAGTCGGCGATGGTCCAGGGGCGGGGGTCATAACCGAGAATTCTGAACTCCACCGGGGGGGCGTCGCGGTGTGTTTCGATGAAATGATTGACGCCGCGCGCGAAGGCGGCCAGGGCAGCCCGGTCCGCCGGCGGGAGTTTGCCGGATTGCTCCTCGGCGGAGCGGCGAAGGCGCAGGGCGCGGGTTTTCTGGTCAGCGCCCAGAGCGCGTGGCCCCGCGAATTCAGCGAGTTCGCCGGCGGCCTTGCGGCGGAGCGCATCCATCTGCCACAGACGGTCCTGCGCGGTGACGTAGCCTTGAAGGAAGAGAACGTCGTCCAATGTGGCGGCCCGGATATGGGGAACACCAAGAGAATCGCGAGTGACTGTGGCGGCCGCGGCGACCGGCGCGTCCACGGATCCGGTGGTTTGGGGCAGTGCCCGGTAGAGGAACCAGTAGGCGAGGGCCGCGGTGATAGACATCAGCGCGAGAAAGGCCACGTTAATATATCTGAAAATGCGGTTCACGGTGAGGCTTTGATCCAACAGGCTTTGATTTGCCAGGTCTTTGATTCGCCAGGTCTTGAATGGCGAAGCCATGCTTCGCCAAATCTCGAATGGCGAAGCCATGCTTCGCCAAGGCTTGATCCAATTGTATCGAGACCGCGGCTCGGCCCGGCCGCTCGGCCCGCGGGCCCGGGGGTGCGATTGTGACCTATAGCTACCGCGCGTTCCTGCTGGTGGTGTTCGTGCTGCCGGCGGTGAATGCGCTGTTCGTGGCGGCGGAAGTGGCACTCATCTCGGTGCGCCGCAGCCGGCTTCGCGCCTTGGCGGCGGATGGGAACCTGGGAGCTCAAGCGGCGCTTTCGCTGCTGGCGAATCCGGGGCGCCTGCTGAGCGTGGTCCAGATTGGGGTCACCGCCACCACCCTGGCCATGGGCCAGACCGGCGAGAAGATGCTCTCTTCCATGCTGCTGGGGTTGGCGCGGCCCTTCCTGCCCGAACAGGCTCTGGTGTGGGCTGAGTGGACCTCGGCCGCAGTGGCCACATTGTTGCTGACCCTGGTGCTGCTGGTGGTGGGTGAACTGGTTCCCAAGAGCCTGGGGTTGGAACGGGCGGAGCGCGTGAGCGTGGTGCTGGCTCCGGTGATGCTGGTGGCGGCCCGCGTGTTCGCGCCGCTCATCTTTGTGGTGGAACGCGGCGCGGCCATGGTGAATCGCACACTTGGGCTGCGGGGCGAAGGCGTGGAGGGCGTGCATTCGGCCGAAGAGCTGAAGCACATCGTGGAGGCCAGCCGGAACGCGGGGCAAATCGGCCCCCTGGAAGCCCGCGCGCTGGAGCACGTTCTGGAGTTGGATGAAGTGCAGGCGCGGCAGATCATGGTGCCGCGCCACGCCATGGTGTCCGTGGCGGTGGACGCCCGGCTGGATGAGGTGCTGCGGCTGTTCGCCGAACAGAAGCATTCCAGAATTCCCGTGTATCGCGGGTCGCCCGAAAGGATCGTGGGGATTCTTCACTACCGCGAAGTTCTGGAGTACTGGCATGAACACCGGGAAGCCATGGAGAGCCGCCGGCTGCCGCGGCCGTTCCGGCTGGACCTGCTGGCCCGGAAGCCATTGGTGGTGCCGGAGACCAAGCCGGTAACCGATTTGATTGAGCAGTTCCGGACCAGCCACACCCACATGGCTCTGGTGGTGGACGAGTTCGGGTCCATTTCGGGTCTTGTGACGCTGGAGGATGCCCTGGAGCAGGTATTCGGCGAGATTGAAGACGAACATGACCCCGTCCGGACAGAGCCGGTACTGGGCGCGGGCACGCTGGACCTGGACGGCGCCACGCCGATTCGGGATCTGGACACTCGGTACGGAATCGAGTTGCCGGGCGGGGCGGGATTTGAAACGCTGGCCGGATTCGTGCTCTTCCAGGTGGGCACGATTCCACGCGAGGGCGATTCGTTCGACTACGAGGGCAGAAGGTTCACCGTGGCGCGGCGCGAACGGAACCGGGTGGCCTTGGTGCGCATCGAACGGTTGGAGTAGGCTGGGACCAGTGATTCCTTGGCTTGTCGGATTGTCGGTTCTGTTCACGGCGGCGGAGCGTGTCTGGCCCTTTAAGGGGCGGCGGTTCCTGCGCAGCGGGTGGGCGCAGGATCTCTTCTATCTGGTGTTCAACAGCCAGTTCCTGGGTGTGTTTGTCGGGTGGTCGCTTTCGCACCTCACCCGTCACCTGGATCCTGTGTTCGCGCGGGGCTGGGCCGGCGGCCTGCCGCTAGCGTGGCAGATTCCGCTGCTCATCGTGACCTGGGATTTCCTGCAATGGCTGATTCACAATCTGCTGCACCGGGTTCCCTGGTTGTGGGAGTTCCACAAGGTGCACCATAGCATCACGGAACTGGACTGGATCGGCAATTGGCGGTATCACGCCATGGAGGTTCTGGTTTACACGGGGCTGCTCTACGTGCCCTCGGCGCTGATGGGGTTTAGCGGCACCGCCTTTTTGGTGCAGGGCGTCGTGAGTGTGGCGGCCGGCCATTTCGCCCATTCGAATACGCGGATCCGCATGGGGGCGTTCAACTTCGTGCTGAACACCCCGGAGATGCACCGCTGGCACCATACGCACCCCGATGCCGGCCCCGAAAACAAGAACTTCGGCATCGCCCTGAGTGTGTGGGACTGGCTGTTCGGAACGGCCTACAACCCGCCGGGCAAGGCGCCCGCGCGCCTGGGGTTTACCGGCATTGAACGCTATCCGATGGGTATTTTGGGGAGCTTCGTCGAGCCTTTTAGGCGAGCGTCAGGCAAATGAGCCTGTCAGGCGAAGTTCTGCCAAAACGAGCCGGTCAGGCGAGGGCCTGGCGAACCAAGGCAGCAATCTCCCTGGTGCTGGCCTCATCGCCCATCAGCGCCCGCTGAGGAAGCCAGAAAGCGTCCGTGATCGTAGCCTCGGCCACCGGGCACGGCGTGACGCGGCATGGCTCCGATTCGTAGAGCGGATTCCGGTAAAGGGTGTGGGGGTAATAGGCGGCGGCGGGCACCCCGTGAGCATTGAGCGTTGAACAGAACGCATTGCGCCGCGCCGGATCCACGCGGCCCAGAAGCAGGTAGAAGGAATTGACGGTGGGTGCTTGCGGGGCCAGTTGGAGGCGCAAGCCCCGAACATCGCGCAACTCGTCATAAAGCAGCGCCGCATTCCGGTTGCGAAGTGCGATTTGCGCAGGCAGCGCCTCCAGTTGAGCCAGCAGCACCGCGGCGGTGAAAGCGTTGATGCGATAGTTGGTCCCCAGGCGGTAGTGATGGAACCAACCGCCACCGGCGTTGCGGCCCTGGTTGGCCAGCGAGCGCGAAAGATCCGCCAGGGCGGGGTCATTGCTGGTGACCATCCCGCCTTCGCCCGCTGTCATCACCTTGGAATTCTGGAAGCTGAACGTGCCGCACAGGCCCAGACTGCCGGCGCGCCGGCCACGCCACTCGGACCCGTGGGCATGCGCGGCATCCTCCATCAGCACCAGATTGTGGCGCGCGGCAAGATCCAGCAACGCGTCCATCTCCGCCATCTGGCCGCCGAAGTGAACGGGGATGATGGCGCGCGTACGCGGTGAAATGGCGGCTTCGGCACGGGCCGGGTCCAGGTTGAAGCTCAGTTCCTCGATATCGCAGAACACGGGAATGGCCCCGATGCGGGAAACGGCCGTGGCCGTGGCAATGAACGAGATGGCGGGGACAATCACCTCATCGCCGGGACCAATACCCGCCGCTGCCAGGGCAAGTTCAATCGCGACGGTGCCGTTCGCCGCCGAAACGCCATGAGCACAGTGCTGAAAGGCGGCGAACTTCTGTTCAATCTCCGTGACGAAAGGATGCGAGGCGCCCCACACGAAGCCGTCCAGAATATGCTGGAATAGTTCCATCTCGCGGCCCGTGGCCATGGGCCAGTTGGGAAGGTTCACATCACCAGAATAGTTGGAACAAAGGTGGAAGAATGACACGACGGAGTCTGATGGGCACCGGGCTGGCGTTGGCGGCGCAGGCGCAAGGCGAACCGGTGCGGATGGGTGTGATCGGGCTGGGCGCGCGGTCGCGGCAGCATTGGGGCGCGTTGAAGGGCATGAGCGGAGCCGCCATCACCGCCCTCTGCGACCTGGAATCCGCCAGGATTGCGGCCGTGAACCAGGGCCTCCCGCAACAAGCGGCTGCCTACACCGATTACCGGGAACTGTTGCGCGACCGGAACGTCACCGCTGTGGCGATTGTCACGCCCGGCTATCTGCACCACGAAATGGCGATGGCGGCACTGCGGGCGGGCAAGGACATCGTGCTTGAGAAGCCGATGGGCATCAATTACATCCAGGCTCGCGAAATCGCGCGGGAGGCAAAGCGGCTGGGCCGCATCGTGAGCGTGTCCATGCAGCGCAAGTTCATGGCGCCGGACCGCGACACCCTGGCGGCGGTGCGGCAAGGGCTGGTGGGGGCTGTGCGGATGATCGTCTGCCAGGAGAATCGCGGTGACTGGAACCCGGCGTCGTGGAAATACACGGACCCGGCAACCGGCAAGGCCGCAAGCTGGCGGCTGCAGGCAAAAGCAGCCGGGTCCACGGAATTGGAGTTCAGCGTGCACGCGTTTGCCGAAGTGTGTGCGCTGGCCGATTCGGCGGTGACCCGCGTCAGCGCAACCGGCGGCGTGCTGCATTACCGGGATCGCGACACACGCGACACCACGGCGGTCCTGGCGGAATTCGCGAACGGCGTCCGCTTCAGCTATTCGTTCCACTGCTACTCCCCGGCGGCGGGAAACAGCCTGCGGGTCACCGGAAGCGAAGGCACACTGGTGCGCACCGGAGGAAAGCTGATGCTGTTCCGCGGCGCCCGCGCGGCTGAGGAGATTCCGCCGGGCGCGGATCCGCCGGAAGATCCGGAAGTGATGCTCTACCGTGAGTTCTTTGAGAGCGTGCGCACGCGCAAGCCGCCCTCGCTCAATCCGGACGCCGCGATGGAGCCGGCCAAGATCGCGTTTGGCGCGGACATCAGCATTCGCGAGAATCGCGTGGTGACCGCCAGGGACTTCCCAGCATGACCAGCGCCCGCGTCGCGGAGCTGATCGCATTGCCCCTGGCGGACCTGCGGGACCGGGCGCGGGTGCCTTTCGCCGTGGTGGCGGATCAGGCGGCGGTTCTGGAACACTTCGCGCAATCGCTCATCGCCGAATTGGAGCGGCCGGGACCGGTGCGCCTGATCCTGCCGGTGGGTCCGGTGCGGCAGTACGCGGCCGTGGTCGAGGAGTGCAACCGGCGCGGGATCAGTTGGCGGAACGTAACCGTGTTCCAGATGGACGAGTTCTGCGACTGGCAGGGGCGCCCGGTTCCGCTGGATCACCCGTTGAGCTTTGAAGGATACATGCGGCGGGAACTCTACGGCAGGCTCCGCCAGGAGCTTCGCCCGCTCGAAGAGAATCTGCATTTTCCACACCCGTTCCGCCCGGATGAGATCAGTGAGGCGATCGCGCAGGGCGGTGTGGATGCCTGCTTCGGGGGCATCGGGTATCACGGCCATGTGGCCTTCAATGAGCCGCCCCTGTCGCGCTGGTGCCGGATCGGGGTGGATGAACTGCGCGAATCCCTGACGCGCGTGGTGGTGCTGGGCAGCGATTCCATTCTCGTTCAGAGCATCAACTGCGCGGGGGGTAGCGCGGCGGCCATTCCGCCCATGGCCGTGACGCTCGGAATGCGGGACATCCTGGCGTCGCGCCGGCTGCGGCTGTACTGTGCGGGCGGGGAAAGGCACCGTACGGTTTTCAGGATCACCCTGGCGGGCGACGTGATGGTGGAGTATCCAAGCACATTGGTGCAGGGCCACCCCGGCGCTCTCGTGATCACCGATGAGACCACCGCCCGGCCGGTACACGTGGGGTTGGCTTAAAGTGGAGCGGGCATAGGAGTGGCGCTGCCATCCATGGAGCCCGTGCGTCGGCGCTGGGCGGTGCTCGCGCTCCTGTTCTTCGCCATCTTCGTCAACGTGCTGGACCGCCAGGTGTTGTCCTTAGTTGCTCCGAAGCTGCGCGAGGACCTGCACCTCTCAAACACCGAGTATGGCGCCATTCTGTTCTGCTTTCTGCTCGGCATGACGCTGGGGCAATTGCCCGCGGGGTGGCTGATGGACCGCCGTGGACCCCGGGCCGGCTTCCCCTTGACACTCGTCTGGTGGAGCGCGGCGAACATGCTGCACGCGGCGGCCTCAGGCGCCTGGCAATTCGGAGCCTTCCGGTTCCTGCTGGGGTTGGGGGAGTGCGGCACCTATTCGGGCGGCGTGAAGGTGATTGGGCGATGGTTTCCCCAGCGGGAGCGGGCCCTGGCCGCGGGCGTGTTCAACAGCGGGTCCCTGATGGCGGCCATCGTGGCGCCACCGTTGATCACCTGGCTCATGCTGCGTCACGGCTGGCCCGCCGCGTTCGTGCTGCCGAGCCTCGCCGGGCTCATCTGGATTGTGCCGTGGCTGCTGCTCTATCGTGAGCCCGGCGTTGCGGCGTCCTCCCTGGCGCCCGCGGAGCCCGTGTGGGGCTCGTTGTGGTGGGGATTGCTGCGCGATCCGGCCGTGTGGGGCGTCGTCCTGATGCGGGCGTTCGGCGGCCCTGTGTCGCATTTCTACTGGTACTGGCTGCCGGAATACTTGAAGCGCGAGCGGGGGCTGCCGTTCGAAACCATCGCCGCGGTGGCGTGGCTGCCGTTTCTCACCGGCGGCGTCGGAAACATCGGCGGGGGCTGGCTGTCGAGCCGGCTCATCCTCGCTGGCTGGAGCGTCGACCGTGCGCGAAAGACCGTCTTCGTGGGCGCCGGGCTCTGTTGCATGGCGGCAGTCGCCGTGCCGCTGGCCGGAAGCGCCGGTGCCGCGCTGGCTCTGATCTCGGTGGCCTCGCTGGGGATCAATGCGCTGGCGGCGAACCTGATGGGTCTCATCACGGACCTGTTCCCGGAGCGCTATCTTGCCCGGGTGAGCGGGATGACGGGAGTCGGGGACGGCGCCATGAGCATGGTGATGATGCTGGCCGCCGGCCGCGTGGTGGACCGCTATTCGTTCACACCCGTCTTCGCGGCGGCCGGACTGTTTCCCCTGCTGTCTCTGGCGTCGCTGTTCGTCCTGGTGCGGCGGATTGAAAGGCGGACTGAACCGCGGCCTCAAGACCGGGCAGGACCGGTGTAGTGTAGTAATCGCGATATGAGGCTTCTGGTCTTCTCCGATATTCATTCCGACGTGCGGGCCCTGGAACGGTTGATGGCCACCGAGGCGGATTACTATCTTTGCGCCGGCGACCTGGTGAGCTGGTCCCGCGGGCTGGACAAGATGGGTGAAGTGATGAAGCCCCGCGCGGGCCGGGTGCTTGTGATGCCGGGAAATCATGAGACGGCGGAGGAGATCGAAGGCTTCTGCGGGCGGTTCGGTTTCCAGATGCTGCACGGGCGCGCTGTTGAACTGGCGGGCGTTCAGGTGGCGGGCCTGGGGTACTCGAATCGCACCCCCTTCAAGACGCCAGGCGAGTTCACCGACGAGCAGCTTGCCCGGCATTTGGACATTTTCGAGGGGCTGAAGCCGATGGTGCTGGTGTGTCACTGCCCCCCGCAAGGAACGCTGCTGGACCGTGCGGGCGAGGGGCGGCACTTTGGCAGCCGCGCCGTGGGTGAGTTCATTGCGCGCAACCAGCCGGCGTACTTTTTCTGCGGCCATATCCATGAAGCCGAAGGCGCGGTGGAACAGTTTGGCGTCACCGTGGGGATGAATGTGGGAAAACCGGGCTATCTGCTTGACCTTGCTAAAATAGCGCTATGACCCTCGACGAACTCGAACGAGAGTACGCAACGCTCCGCCAGCAGGCTGACGCTGTGCGGAGCTATCTTTGACGCCCCCGCCAAGCGAATCCAGATTCAGAAATTCGAAGAACTGATCGCCGGCGCCGACTTCTGGAACCAGCCCGAGCGCAGCCAGAAGGTCATGCAGGACCGGAAGCGCCTGGAAGAGCAGGTGAGTGAGGACGGCGCCATCGGGCGGCTGACCGACGACCTGGACACGATGTTCGAACTGGCCCGCGAGGGCGAGGAGATCGCGGCCGACATCGAGCGCGACATGTCCGCCTTCCGCGCCCGGCTTGACCGCACCGAAACGCTGATGCTGCTTTCGGGCGAACACGACCACCGGGGCGCCCTGGTGACCATTCACCCGGGTGCGGGCGGCACTGAAAGCCAGGATTGGGCTGAAATGCTCCTGCGCATGTACCTGCGCTGGGCGGAACGGAACAACGTGGAAGCGGTGGTGACCGACCGGCTGGAGGGAGAAGGCGCGGGGATCAAGTCCGCCACCTTCGAGTTGAACGGCGAGAACGTCTACGGGCTGATGCAAAGCGAAGTGGGCGTGCACCGGCTGGTGCGCATTTCGCCGTTTGACGCCAACGCCAGGCGGCATACCAGCTTTGCCTCCGTGTTCGTCTATCCGCAGATCGACGACGAGATCAAGATCGATATCCGCCCCGAGGATCTGCGCGTCGATACCTTCCGCGCCAGCGGCGCCGGCGGCCAGCACGTGAACCGGACGGATTCAGCCATCCGCATCACCCACCTGCCGACGAACATCGTCGTGCAGTGCCAGAATGAACGGTCACAGCACAAGAACCGCGCCAGCGCCATGAAGCAGCTTCGGGCCAAGCTCTACGAGCATGAAATGGAAAAGAAGCGTGAAGAGGACCGGAAGCTGGAGGCCACCAAGAAGGACATCAACTTCGGCAGCCAGATCCGCAGCTACGTCCTGGCGCCCTACCGCATGGTGAAGGACCTGCGCACCCGGCTTGCCATCGGCGACGTGGACCGCGTGCTCGACGGCGACATGAACGCGCTCATGCACGCCTACCTGGTGTGGAAGAAAACCGGCAAGCTGGCCGGCGATAGCAAGGACGGAGACCTGGACTAAAGTGGGTCCCAGGCCGGAAGAGATCGCGGCGGCCGGGCGCGTTCTGGCGTCGGGCGGTCTGGTGGCATTTCCCACGGAGACTGTCTACGGGCTGGGCGCGAACGCGCTGGATGCGGCGGCGGTCGCGCGCATCTATGAGACCAAGGGGCGCCCCGCGTCCAGCCCGCTCATCGTGCATGTGAAGGATGCCGCGGCGGCGCGTGCGCTCGCGGCCGTGTGGCCGGAAAAAGCGGAGAAGCTGGCACGGGCGTTCTGGCCCGGTCCCCTCACGATGGTGGTGCCCAAGCACCCCTCCATTCCCGGCATCGTGACCGCCGGGTTGCCCACCGTGGGGTTGCGAGTGCCTTCCCATCCGGTGGCGCTGGCCCTGCTGGAAGCGGCCGGCGTACCGCTGGCGGCGCCCAGCGCGAACCGGTTTACGGCGGTTTCGCCCACGCTGGCGGCCCATGTGCGGGCTTCGCTGGGAGACGCCGTGCCGGTGTTGGATGCGGGCCCGGCGCGCGTTGGCATCGAATCCACCGTGGTTTCGCTGGCAGGCCAGGTGCCGGTGCTGCTGCGGCCGGGCATGATCACCCGCCAGGATCTCGCCCGCGTCATCGGGCCCGTGGCGGCCATCGAGGAGTTCGACGAAGGGGCGCACCCCGCGCCCGGTTTGCATCAGAAGCACTACAGCCCGGCGGCGCGGCTGCTGGTGGTGCGTGACGGCGCCGTGCCCCAGGATGGCCGTGGCGTGTACGTGGGCCCCGGCGAGATGCCCGGGGATGCGGCTGAGTACGCATCGGCTCTGTACGCCAGGCTGCACGAACTGGACCGGCCGGATGTGGATTGGATCGCGCTGGAGCAGCCGCCCGATGGTCCGGCTTGGGAAGCGATCCACGACCGTCTGCGCAGGGCGGCGGAGTGAACGATGCCGGAGCGCAACGGGCTTGAACTTCTGGCGGAGATCGAATCCGCGGAGTGCCCCGCCCCTTCATTGTGGTGGTTGGGCGGGCGCGGCTTCGCGGTCAAGCACCGCGAGATGATCTTCTACATCGACCCGCCATTCGCCTCCGCCGGCCGGAACCTCCACCCGGCTTGGATCGCTCACGCCGATCTGGTGCTGGTGGGCCAGCCGGAAGCTCTGGCCGCGGCCCGCGCCCCCGAACTGATGGCCGCTTCGGCGCGAGCCCGCATGATCGTTCCCAAAGGCAGCGTCCGTGTGGCCGAGCAACTCGGTGTGCCGGGGCAGCGCGTGGCCGCAATCGATGCCGATCTTCGCATCGAGTACTTCAAAGGCGGCAGCTATGCCAACCTCTATGGCGTGCCCGCGGCCCGGCTCAATGCGCTGCGCAAGCCGGAACTGGACTGGTCGGGTCTGGAGGGGTATCCCCGCCTGGGATTCGTGATCCGCCTGGAAGGGTTGACCCTCTATCACACCGGCCTGGGCCCTTACTACACGGGCCTGGGGGAACGCCTTCGCAGGTATCAGGCCACCGTGATGCTCTGCGCTGTCGGTGCGGGCGGATTCACTCCAGCTGAAGCGGCTTCGCTGGCCGAAGAGTGCGGCATCGCCTGGGTGGCTCCCATGCCGGGTACCCCCGCGGAGCCAGGCTGGGCGGACGGGTTCCTCGATCACATGCTGGGCCACCGCCCGGCCCAGCGGTTCAAGATCTTCGAGTTCGGCGAAAGGTGGAACCCCGATGCCTGAGCCGGGCGCGTTGAGCGTTCACGCCGCCACCCTGGTCAACGTGCTGGGCTACTCGGCCGGCGCCGTGATCTTCGGCATCTTCCTTTTCCTGCTGATCCGGCAGCGTGCGGCGGCCTTCGGACCAGGGAACCGGATGAGCATCGCGGCGGCGGCGTTGGCGTTCCTGTGGAACCTGTTTTCGCTGGTGGTGCTGGCGGCGCCGCGGGATGTGCTCGCCGCGGACCTGAGTTACCTGCCGTTGAGCCTGCTGCCGGCCGTTCTGCTGAACGTGGCCTTGGGCGCTCGTCTGCCGTGGATCACCCGGGCGGGCTACGCGCTCAGCGCAGCCGCGGTCCTGATGCACGCGCGCGAACTCATCACCGGGACGCCCAGTGCCCACGCCCTGGCCCTCACCGTAACCACCAGCGGGTTCGGCGTGCTCACCGCGGCGGCGGCTCTGCTGGTGCTGCGGCAGCGCGAAAGCGGGCCGGCGGTCACGGGACGCTTGATTGGCACCATGGCGCTGTTCCTGTTCGCCCTGACGGTCGTCCACCTGGGCGACGCTCACACCGCGGAAGGATGGCCGCTTGAGATGCTGCTGCATCATTCGGGCGTGCCCCTGGCGCTCTTCGTGCTCCTGCAGGATTACCGCTTCGTCCTGTTGGACGCCTTCATACGGTTCTTGGCGAACTTCCTGCTGGCCGCTCTCGCGGTGATGGCCGCTGCATGGCTGGGCTTGATCGATACTTCATCGCGTGATCCACTGGCCCTCGGCGTCCTGCTGATGGGGGCATGCCTGCTTCTGGTCGGGTTCGCCGGACTGCGCGGCGTGGTGGAACAGAGGCTGGCCAAACTCCTGTTCCGGCGCAGCGATCTGGAGGCGTTTCTGCGTGAACTGCGCGGCGTGGCCGTTGAATCCGAACCGGCGTTTCTGGCGGAAGCCGCCAGGCGCGTGGCCGCCTTCATGCGGGCGCAGCCGGTGTCCATGGCCGAAGACGACCAGGCGAAACGGCTGGGCGCGGCCGAACTCTATTTCCCTGCTCTGCGCCCGGCCCCCGGCGTGGAAGTGGTGGTGCCGCTTCGCCTTGCGCAGGGTGATTCGCATTTCCTGCTGCTTGGGCACCGGCAGGGCGGGCGGCGGTACCTGAGCGAGGATTTGACGGCCCTGGCGCGCGTGGGAGCGCAGGTTGTGGAACAGATCGACGGCTTTCGCAAAGCTGAACTCGCGCGTCTGATGTCGGAAGCCGAACTCCGGGCCCTGCAAGCCCAGATTCACCCTCACTTCCTGTTCAACGCATTCAACACCCTCTACGGACTCATTCCGCGCGACGCGGCCGGGGCCCGGCAAACCGTGCTGAATCTGGCGGAGATCTTCCGGTATTTCCTGCGCACGGACCGCACCCTGATTCCGCTCGAGCGCGAAGTGGCCATCGTCAAGGCGTATCTTGAAATTGAGGCGCTCCGGCTGGGCAGCAAGCTCGAAACGGAGATCGATGTGGAGGAGGCCGCTCTGCCCTGTCAAATCCCCGCACTGTCAGTGCAGCCGTTGGTGGAAAACGCGGTGAAGCACGGCGTCGCGAACAACGCCAAAGGCGGCCGCGTGTGTCTGTCGGCGAGTTTGGCGGATGGCCAACTGCTGCGTGTCACCGTGGAGGATACCGGGCCAGGCTTCGCCCAGCGGTCGGCCGCCGGCGAGGGTGTGGGATTGGCGAATGTGCGGCAGCGTTTGCGCCTCTGCTTTGGCCCCCAGGCGGATCTGCAGATCGACTCCGACGCTGCCCGGACGCGGGTTGGTTTCTCAATCAAGGTGAACGCATGAACGTCCTGATCGCTGACGATGAACCAATCGCGAGGCAGATCTTGCGCGAACTGTTGGACGACATTCCCGGTGTGACCCTGGCCGGCGAGGCGGCAAGCGGTGCCGAAGCCCTGGCCCGCATCGCCGCTCTCGACCCCGACATTGTGCTGCTCGACATGCAGATGCCCGAACTCGACGGACTCGAAGTGGCCCGGCGGTTGCGCGGCACACGCCGTCCGGCGGTGATCTACGTCACGGCCTTCGATCAGCACGCCCTGCAGGCGTTCGAAGCCGGTGCGCTCGATTACCTCCTCAAGCCCGTGCGCCGGGATCGCCTGGCGGCGGCCATCGACAAGGCCCGGGGATTCATCGTCCCGCGGCCCGCGCCCGAGTTGAAGTCCGGGTTAAAGAAAGTAGTTGGGAAACTGGGCGCCGAACTTCACCTCATTCCCCCAGGCGAGATCGTGGCGTTCATCGCCGAGGATGAGACCGTCCACATCATCGCCGTCCAAGGCCGCTACCGCGCCACGCTCAGCATGAAGGAACTGGAGGCCCGCCTCCCCCAGCCGCCTTTTCGCCTCGTGCGCCGCGGAGCCATCATCAACACGGACCACATTCGCAGTGTCTCCCCGCTTTCAAGCAAACGGTGGCAGTTGCGCATGTCCAACGGCCTGAAAGCCGTGGTGAGCAAGCGTTTGGCAAGCGCCATCCGGGAAGGCGGCGGCTGGTAGAGTTGATACAATTTGGGCATGGAACGGGTATTGCGCCGAACGGTTCTCGCGGCTCTGCCCGGCTTCTCCCTCAGCCAGGCACTGCCGGCGGCTGAGCGCGGGGTCTTCCCCTCCGAACTGGGCCGCTACAAGGATCCCTCCACCGAGTTCGAAGTGATCCGGCTCACCGACCCCAGGAACGCCAGCTACCTGGCGCCCTCCCACAGCCGCGTGATCGGCAAGCGGAGCGGGTTTCTGATCCACACCTCCGATCGCGGCGGCTCCGTGCAGGCTTATCGTCTCGAGATCAAGTCCGGCGAACTGCGCCAACTCACTGAGGCCGGCCAGTTGGATCCAGTGGCCATTACCATGAGCCCCGATGAGAAGTTCCTCTACGGCCTGGATGGCGGGCGCCTGGTTCAGTTCAGCACCGGCGGCGGCCGGCTGCGGGAAGTGCTCAAGCCCGAAGGTGATTGGCTGGCGTCAGCCGTCAGCGTCACGGTCGATGGCATCCATGCCGTGGTGGTGGAGCGGCGCGGTTCCGCGTCCCGCATCCGGCTGGTGGCCACGGCCCGCCCGATGGTCCGCACCATGGTGGATGTGCCCGCCGAGGTCACGGCCGCCATCCCGCGGCCGGCGCGCGACAGCATTCTCTACCGCCGCGCCGACGGCACCGTGTGGATGGTGAACTTCGATGGAGCCCAGCACCGCCAGTTGAAACTGGCGCCGGGACGCACCGGGCCGGCCCAGTGGTCGCCCGACGGCCGCACTGTGCTGTACCTGAACTTCCCGGAAGAGAAGGGCAAGCTCTACAACTTGCGTGAATTCACGCCGGATTCGAACACCGATCGTGCCCTGGCGAACACCACGCAGTTTGTACAGTTCGGCTGCAACTCCGATGCGTCCGTCTTCGTCGGCGCAAGCGGCAGCAAAGCCTCGCCGCATGTGCTGCTGCTGCTGCGCGTCACCCGGCGCGAGTTCACTCTCTGCGAGCACCGGGCGAGCGAGGCGGCGATGATCAACCCGATGTTTTCGCCGAACAGCCAAAGGGTTTTCTTCCAGAGCGATCGCCACGGAAAACCGGCGCTCTACATGATGGCCGTCGAGAAGTTCGTGGAAGAAACCGAGTCCTAGCCGGCCCGTGCTGACCCGTAGAGCCTTCACCACCCTGAGTGGCGCCCGTCTGCTCGCTGCGCAGCCCGGGAACGCGCGCCCCAACATCGTTCTCTTCCTGGCGGACGACCATGGCTGGGACTTGGCCGGATGCTACGGACATCCGGTGATCCGGACACCAAATCTGGATGCCCTGGCGCGCCAGGGGATGCGCTTCACACGGGCGTTCGCGGCGTCGCCCACCTGCGCACCCTCGCGAGCCGTGCTCTACACGGGGCTTCATTCGGCGCGCAACGGGCTCATGGGAAATCACACCGGGTGCCGGCCCGGCATCCGGTCCATCACGCACTATTTGAAAGAGCTGGGTTACCGCGTGGTGCTCGCCAACAAGACCCACATCAACCCGCCGGAGGTCTTCGGGTTCGAGTATGTCAAGGCCACGCTTCCGCCCGTCGCCGGCCGCGCTCGCCGCTATCGCACCGAAGGCCTGGACACCGCCATGGTGGATCGCGTGCTCGCTGAAGCGGACAAAACGGTGCCCCTGTGCCTGATCGTCGCCGAAAGTGGCCCGCATGTGCTGTGGGAGCAGAACCGCGGCTATGACCCCGCCGCAATTCCACTGCCGCCCATCACCGTCGATACGCCGGTGACGCGCCGCGCCATGGCGAACTACTTTGAGGACATCACCACCACCGACGCGCGCCTCGGCGAGGTGCTCGCCTCCGTGCGGCGCCATGGGTTCGAAGAGAACACTCTGTTCATCTACACCAGCGATCAGGGCCCCGAATGGCCGCACTCCAAGTGGACCACCTATGATGCCGGCCTCCGCGTACCCTTCCTCGCACGCTGGCCGGGCCGGATTCGCGCGGGCGCGGTAACCGAAGCCATGATCTCGTTCACCGACATCACCCCAACGTTCGTGGACGCAGCCGGCGGGAAGACGCCGCCCGGCCTCGACGGATCCAGTTTCCTCAACGTCCTGCTTGGCCGCCAAAAGGAGTTCCGGCGCGAAATCTACGCCAGCCACTCCGGCGACAGGGAGATGAACGTGTTCCCGCAGCGCGCTCTGCGTGACACGCGCTTCAAGTACATCCTGAACCTGCATCCGGACCGCAAGTGGACCACCCACTTCACCATCGTCGAAGGCGTTCCCGAAAGCCACCGGTCCGTCTACGGCACCTGGATCGAACGGGCGAAGGAAGACGCGGGTGCCGCCCGGCTGGTGGGCGCCATTGAGCGCCATCCCGCCGAGGAGCTGTACGACACAAAGACCGACCCCTGGGAGTTGAACAATCTGGCGGCCCGGCCCGAACACGCCGCCCGCCTGAAAAGGTTCCGGGAGCGGATGACGGCCATGCGCGCCGCGCTCAACGATCCGGCGGAGTAGAACCGGAACCCCGCGCGGCGATATACTCAGAGGCATCCAATCACCTGGGAGGTGGATATGTCTTTTTCACGGCGCGGCCTGCTTGCGGGCGCGGGGCTGACGGTGATCGCGCGCGGCGCGGCGCCCGCGGCAAAGAGCCGCGAACTCTCGCGGGAGTTGACCCGTGATGAGCTGCCCACACCCTGCATGGTGCTGGACCTTGACATGTTCGATGCCAACGTCCGGCACATGGCGGACCATTCGAAGGCGGCGGGCATCTCCGTGCGGCCGCATGTGAAGATCCACAAGAGTGCCGATATCGCCAAACGCCAGCAGACCGCCGGCGCCATCGGCGTCACCACCGCCACCATCGCCGAAGCCGAACTGATGAGCGCGGCCGGAATCAAGGGCGTCTTGTGGACCATGCAGCCCGCCGGCAAGCACAAGATTCAGCGCGCCGTGGCCCTGTCCAGGCGCGACCCTCATTTCATGCTGGTGGCCGATGACCCCATCACGGCCGACATGCTGGATGAGGCCGCCGCGGCGCAAGGCACCAAGGTGCGCGTCGTGGTCGATATCTTCGCCGGGCTCACCCGCCACGGCATCGCGGGCGGGGCGGAGGCCTTCGCTCTGGCGCAAAAAATCGAGCAGTCAAAGAATCTGAAGTTCGGCGGCCTGATGGCGTATTCCGGCATCGCCTCGCACACCAAGGGCTGGGAAAAGCGCCGCGAGCAGTCGATGAAGGACATCGCCGGGTTGAAGGAAACCGCCGAGATGTGCAGGAAGTCAGGACTCACGCCCGGCATCCTCACCGGCGGCAGCACCGGTACCTACAACATCGATCCGGGCCATTTGACGGAACTCCAGGCGGGGTCCTACATCTTCATGGACACCGGCTACACGAAAATCGGATCGAAGGACCAGGCCGGGGACCGCTATTCGGACTTCAAGTCTTCGCTCACCGTCCTCACCACCGTGGTCAGCGCCAGGCACAAAGGCCAGGTCACCATCGACGCCGGCAACAAAGCCCTGCTCCGGCCCACGGACGAGGTGAAGGGTCACCCCCGCATGATCATCGAGAACCAGGGCGCCGAGTACGGGATTGTGAAGTTCAACGGCGATCGCGAACTCAAGCTGGGCGAGCGCATCGAGCTCTATCCAACCAACCTCGACATGAGCACCAACGTCTACGACAAGTACTACATCGCCCGCGGCGATCGCATCATCGATGCATGGCCCATCATGGGCCGAGCCGGCGCGGCCCAGCGCTAGGCGAGGGGTATACATCAACGCCCAATTTGGCGTTGTCCGGATTGATGAGCCGGATTCTGTTGAAGGCGCCGGCGGAAGTCAGGCCGGATCGTAGGTCATCGATCTCATCAAGCCAGTCGCCACCCACGACCCGTTCCACGAGGATAAGCCACCACTCCCGGTATTTGTGCCGGAACGCCTCAACTTTCTTTGTCTTTTCGTCGATGCAGAGGCGCAGGTTGTCTCGAAGATCGGGGAGAGCCCAGCCGTTCCGATCGCGATCACTAAAGCAAGTAGGAATCAGAAGATCGGAGTGCGCGGCGCTGGCATGAAATTGCAATTCAATCCAAACGCGTTTGATTGCACGGGGCGGATCTTGGATTTGGCAAAGGAATTCGCGAACCATACTGGCAAGATCACTAGCTAGTAACAACCGACCATTCGGGAAGCGGCCTGCGAAAGAAATAGGAAACCCGCCAGGTAGAACCTTGGGCAGGCCCTGCCTCCTTCAATGCCTTAGCCACCGCACGCTTCAGGGGAAATAGTTCGTGCTCCAAACCCCGCGGCGGGTCGCCAAAGTTCTTGTTCAGCCGTCGTGCCTCAACAGCGATTCGACCGTCGACGAGAAAGTCGGGCGGGCAGTTTCCGTCGGGCTCGAAAGCTACCGGGCCAATATTGAGGTGCTGCAAATGGCGGTGAACAAGTTCTTCACCCGAATAGACGTTGCGCCACTGGTCAATGTTGCTGACCGCCGCGGCCGCGGCCCTGCGTACGTCTTCGTCGCGTTCGGCGAATCCACCGTCGGGCGTCTTTTCGAGGAGGGCCGCCAGCCTGTTGC
>VFZY01000018.1 GCA_016870915.1 Acidobacteriota bacterium
ATCGGTAGCCGGCCTGAGAGGGCACACGGCCACACTGGCACTGAGACACGGGCCAGACTCCTACGGGAGGCAGCAGTGGGGAATCTTGCACAATGGGGGAAACCCTGATGCAGCGACGCCGCGTGAGCGATGAAGCCCTTCGGGGTGTAAAGCTCTTTCGACAGGAACGATAATGACGGTACCTGGAGAAGAAGCTGCGGCTAACTACGTGCCAGCAGCCGCGGTAATACGTAGGCAGCGAGCGTTGTTCGGAGTTACTGGGCGTAAAGAGTGTGTAGGCGGTTTGCTAAGTCTGGTGTGAAATCTCCCGGCTCAACTGGGAGGGTGCGCCGGATACTGGCAGGCTAGAGTGCGGGAGAGGGAAGCGGAATTCCTGGTGTAGCGGTGAAATGCGTAGATATCAGGAGGAACACCGGTGGTGTAGACGGCTTCCTGGACCGCCACTGACGCTGAGACACGAAAGCGTGGGGAGCAAACAGGATTAGATACCCTGGTAGTCCACGCCCTAAACGATGCAAACTTGGTGTAGGCAGTTCAGTCTGTCTGTGCCGGAGCTAACGCGTTAAGTTTGCCGCCTGGGGAGTACGGTCGCAAGGCTGAAACTCAAAGGAATTGACGGGGGCCCGCACAAGCGGTGGAGCATGTGGTTCAATTCGACGCAACGCGAAGAACCTTACCTGGGCTCGAACGGCTTCGGCAAGCCGGTGGAAACACTGGCCCTCCCGCAAGGGATCGGAGTCGAGGTGCTGCATGGCTGTCGTCAGCTCGTGTCGTGAGATGTTGGGTTAAGTCCCGCAACGAGCGCAACCCTTGTCCTGTGTTGCTAATCGAAAGATGCACTCTCAGGAGACCGCCAGCGATAAGTTGGAGGAAGGTGGGGATGACGTCAAGTCATCATGGCCTTTATGTCCAGGGCTACACACGTGCTACAATGGACGGTACAAAGCGCGGCAAACCCGCGAGGGGGAGCAAATCGCAAAAAACCGTTCTCAGTTCGGATTGCAGGCTGCAACTCGCCTGCATGAAGCTGGAATCGCTAGTAATGGCGCATCAGAACGGCGCCGTGAATACGTTCCCGGGCCTTGTACACACCGCCCGTCACATCACGAAAGTGGGTTGTACTAGAAGTCTGCACGCTAACCCGCAAGGGAGGCAGCGGCCCAAGGTATGACTCATAATTGGGGTGAAGTCGTAACAAGGTAGCCGTAGGAGAACCTGCGGCTGGATCACCTCCTTTCTAAGAGAGAAAGTGGCTGGAGCTCACGAAAGCAGGCTGAAATTTCAGCCGGCACTCAAAGTAGTGGGCAGCCTATCCAGTCCACAGCTCGGTTCGATTCTCCACTTGGAGTTTCCGGCCCGAAGAAGGCAAACGAAAACAAAATCCATTCGGCCTGGTGCCGGATGGGCGTCCAATCGGCCTCGATTACAGATCTTGACCGGACCACCCGCCAGTGATTGGTGGGTTGGCCTGGGAAAGTTCCAGGGGCTGTAGCTCAGCTGGGAGAGCGCCTGATTTGCATTCAGGAGGTCAGCGGTTCGATCCCGCTCAGCTCCACCAGAATCGCGGTACAAACTGGGCCTGTAGCTCAGGTGGTTAGAGCGCACCCCTGATAAGGGTGAGGTCGGTAGTTCGAGTCTACCCAGGCCCACCATCCGATGCCAAGGCGGTATGCCAAGGCGACAAGAAGGCGGAAGCGGCTCTTTTCCAGCCCGGTCCTCACGAGGGGATTTGGGCATCGAAAAGATCCACTCCCGAAGTCTTTCGGATGTGAATCCGTAGGGCAGGGTTGAGTTCTTTGACAATTGAATACATGACGGGCAACTGCAAGTTGCAAATCTGCGCGTGCAAAACGTATACGCGTGGAGAAGAGCGCAAGTAAGAATGTCTTGAAGTTGTGGCGTGAAGTTGGCTTCGCTCGGGACGGTTTCCGCTTGATATACCAATGGCTGCTGTTTGGCTGTTGGAAACGGGAGTCGGTCAGAGTTTGGAGTTAATTTTATGGTCAAGCTACTAAGGGCATGCGTGTGGATGCCTTGGCGCGAATAGGCGATGAAGGACGTGGCCAGCTGCGATAAGCCTCGGGGAGATGCAAGCAATCTTTGATCCGGGGATTTCCGAATGGGGGAACCCAACCCGTTGACGCGGGTGATCGTATTCTGAATTCATAGGGATACGAGGCGAACCTGGGGAAGTGAACCATCTTAGTACCCAGAGGAAGAGAAAACAACCGTGATTCCGATAGTAGTGGCGAGCGAACTCGGAACAGCCTAAACCGTTCGATTCGAAAGGAGAGAGCGGGGTTGCAGGACCACAATAATCAGGAGGCAGGGCCGCTGTTCAAGGCGGTCAGATCTCCTGGTTAAACAAGGGAAGGAAAGCATTAGTTGAACGGTCTGGAAAGGCCGGCCATAGAAGGTGACAGCCCTGTAGGCAAAAATGCAATCCTCTTTTCAGTGGCTCCTAAGTACCGCGGGACACGAGAAACCCTGCGGGAATCCACCGGGACCATCCGGTAAGGCTAAATACTCATTCGCGACCGATAGTGAACTAGTACCGTGAGGGAAAGGTGAAAAGAACCCCTGCGAGGGGAGTTAAATAGTACCTGAAACCGCATGCTTACAAGCAGTGGGAGGACTATGGCCGCAAGGCAAAGTCTGACCTCGTGCCTATTGAATAATGAGCTGGCTAGTTAGTCTCAGTGGCAAGGTTAAGCGAAAGCGAGCCGAAGCGAAAGCGAGTCTGAATAGGGCGTACAGTCGCTGGGATTAGACGCGAAGCGGGATGATCTACCCTTGGCCAGGATGAAGTCCGTGTAACAGCGGATGGAGGTCCGAACTAGTGTTGGTTGAAAACAGCTTGGATGAGCTGAGGGTAGGGGTGAAAGGCTAATCAAATTCCGTGATAGCTCGTTCTCTCCGAAATAGCTTTAGGGCTAGCCTCGCGTGGTCCGTCACGGTGGTAGAGAACTGATTGAACTAGGGGTCTTCCCAGATTACCGAATTCAACCAAACTTCGAATGCCGTGAACGAGTAGCGCGGGAGTCAGACAGCGGGGGCTAAGCTTCGTTGTCGAAAGGGGAAGAGCCCAGACCACCAACTAAGGTCCCCAAATTCATGCTAAGTGGGAAAGGAAGTCGGGAAGCTCAGACAGCCAGGAGGTTGGCTTAGAAGCAGCCATCCTTTAAAGAAAGCGTAATAGCTCACTGGTCGAGCAGCCCGGCGCCGACAATCCATCGGGGCTTAAGCATGGTACCGAAGTTGTGGATGCGCAGCAATGCGCGTGGTAGGAGAGCATTCCTGGTCCATTGAAGGGTGATCGAAAGGACGCCTGGAGGGCCAAGAAGGGACTCTGCCAGCATAAGTAGCGACAAACCAGGTGAGAACCCTGGTCGCCGAAAGTCTAAGGTTTCCTGAGAAAGGTTAATCCGCTCAGGGTTAGTCGGATCCTAAGGTGAGGCCGAAAGGCGTAGCTGATGGACACACGGTTAATATTCCGTGACTGCTTCAGAGCGTTATCACGATGCGGGGACGCAGCTCCTGAACTCCGGGGCGAAATGGTTACAAACCGGAGCGACGGGGAGGCTGGGATAGGAAAGTCCGCCCGGCCGTCTGCCAGGAAAAGCCGCTAAGGAGCAATGAAGTATCCGTACCACAAACCGACACAGGTGGACGAGATGAGTATTCTAAGGCGCTCGGGTGATGGTCTGTCCAGGAACTAGGCAATATAGCTCCGTAACTTAGGGAGAAGGAGTGCCCAGTAATGGGCCGCAGTGAAGAGTCTCAGGCGACTGTTTAACAAAAACACAGGTCTCTGCAAAGTCAAAAATACGACGTATAGGGGCTGACGCCTGCCCGGTGCCGGAAGGTTAAAAGGAGGGGTTAGCGCAAGCGAAGCTCTGAATTGAAGCCCCGGTGAACGGCGGCCGTAACTATAACGGTCCTAAGGTAGCGAAATTCCTTGTCGGGTAAGTTCCGACCTGCACGAATGGCGTAACGATCTGAGAACTGTCTCGACAGGCCGCCCGGCGAACTTGTGGTTCCGGTGAAGACGCCGGATGCCCGCCACTAGACGGAAAGACCCCGTGCACCTTTACTATACCTTATCACTGAATTATGGTGCGTTCTGCGCAGGATAGGTGGGAGGCTTTGAACCCGGATTCTTGGATTCGGGGGAGCCAATGGTGAGATACCACCCTGATCGTACTGTGATTCTAACCTCCTCCCGTCATCCGGGAGAGGGACAGTGGTAGGCGGGTAGTTTGACTGGGGCGGTCGCCTCCTAAAATGTAACGGAGGCGCTCGAAGCTTGGTTCACGCTGTTTGGAAATCAGCGGTCGAGTGCAATGGCATAAACCAGGTTGACTGCGAGACCTACAAGTCAAGCAGGCGCGAAAGCGGGACATAGTGATCCGGTGGTTCTGTATGGAAGGGCCATCGCTCAACGGATAAAAGGTACGCCGGGGATAACAGGCTGATCGGAGTCAAGAGTTCACATCGACGCTCCGGTTTGGCACCTCGATGTCGGCTCATCGCATCCCGGGGGTGTAGAAGCTCCCAAGGGTTAGGCTGTTCGCCTATTAAAGCGGTACGTGAGCTGGGTTCAGAACGTCGCGAGACAGTTCGGTCCCTATCTGTGGTGGGCGCAGGAGATTTGCGGGAGCTTGGCCGTAGTACGAGAGGACCCGGCTGAACGAACCTCTTGTGATCCAGTTGTTCCTCCAGGAGCACCGCTGGGTAGCGAAGTTCGGTTAGGATAAGCGCTGAATGCATATAAGCGCGAAACCTTTCCCAAGATGAGATCTCCCTACCGTAAGGTATGAAGGGCCGTGGAAGACGACCACGTTGATAGGACGGATGTGGAAGCGCAGCAATGTGTGGAGCTTACCGTTACTAATAGCCCCATTGGCTTGACCATAAAATTTAACTGCAAATTCTGACTGCTTGCGTTGCAGCAGTGGTTGCCCGTCATGTAAACAATCCGCCAGGATTCACCAAGAGTTTTTACAGCTTTGGGTGATTGTAGCGCAGGGGTCCCACCCGTTCCCATCCCGAACACGGAAGTTAAGCCCTGCAGCCCCGATGGTACTGCACGCGCGAGTGTGTGGGAGAGTAGGATGTCGCCCGATTAACAAAGGCCCGCAACCTTCACCGGTCGCGGGCCTTTTCCATTACCACGGCTGCCGCAGCGTCACCTCGTTGGCGTACCGCTTCATCCCCAGCTCTAGCCGGCCGCCCGCTCCGGGAGCCAACTGGACCCGCAACACCCGGCCGCCCGCCGGCGCCAGGGTGCCGCGGTCCAGCTTCACCCCGGTCAGTTCGTGCTCCCCGTATCCGCCCATCTGTACCAGCACCTCCCGGGCCTGCGCCTGATTCGTGTTCACCAGCGTAACCACCGCCAGGTTCGTTTCCAGCTTTTCCACCAGCGCCGCCACGTCCGGAGGCAGCCCGGCCCGGCGCCGCACCGGGTCAAAGTACCGGAGCCGGGCATGCAGGCTCCAGATGTTGCCGCTCAGGTACGCCCCCATGGTCAGCTTTGCCAGTTCCTCGGTGGCCGCCGGGTTGAATCCCATCAGGTAGTCGGCCAGCCGGGTATCGGTCGTGGTATCGTCCTCGTCCATCTCCTGCACCTGTTGACGCACCCACTCCAGTTGCCGGCGCAGCGCCTGTTCCGGATAGCCCGGGTTCGTTCCTTCGAGAAATCCCAGCCACCCCTCAACCGGCAGATTCTTGAGGTCGCCTCGGTCCATGCCCCAGATGTAGTTCTCTGTGAGGCGGTTGGTGTGGAGGTTTTCGGTCCATTCATACCACTCTTCACGGCCGGTCATCTTGTGGCCCCGCGGGTCGCCAAAACCCTGCGGAATCAGCGTCTTGCCGTTCTGGACCTTCTTCTGGGCATACAGGTTGTCCATCTGCTTCCGGAGCGTGGCCACGAAACCCTGGTCGCCCGAAACCAGGTAGGCATTCCCGAAACCCGGCCAGGAACCGGCCGAGAACGTGTTTCTGAGCGCCGTCTGCTCAATCTCCCCGTCATAGATGGTGAAGTTCCAACCGTAGGTGCCCTTGTACCAGCGGCCTCCGTATTCGCCGCCCACCTTGCCGTCCAGGCCGATGTTGGTGGGAATGTTCCCGCCGTTCGCCTCGGTGCGCTGCCTCCAGGCACCCACGTAGTCGAGAATCCAGCGTTTGTACTTGGCCTCGCCCGTAAGCGCGTAGGCGTTCAGCGCCAGACCTGTGGAGGCCAGGTTAAGCGGATGGTCGCCCACGCTGTCCAGGTACTCGGCGCAGTGGGCGAGCATCTTGTCGTAGACGCTGAAGAGATTGACCAGGCGGCCGCGTCCCTGAGTTCCGTGGAGAAGGTGGAAGCTGCCGGGCACCGGATCGCCCACCCAGTCATAGGTGGTGGCCTTGTGCAACATGGGGCCCTTGCTGCCGGTCCAGATGCTCTTGATCACCTTGTGGACCGGGTCGTAATTCGGCGCCTCGGGGTCCTCGCCCATGTACATGGCCGCGAACCGCTTCATCCGGGCGACAAGGTGCGGCGCGGCCGGGTCGGCCAAGCCCAGGAACATGAAAGCCCGGATGCCCTCGCCCGTATGGAACCAGTCGGACTGGGTGATGAACTCCTTGTAGTAGGCGCCATCCTCGGCCAGCTTGGTCTTGGTGGTTCGAAGTTCCTTGTACTGCTGCAAGTGGCCTTCCAGGGCCTTCTTGTACAGGTCGAGCACGCCATTCGATCCACCCATGGCATAAAGCAGCGTCCAATTGTAGAAGGTCTCGATGGCATCGTCCGGCCCGTCGAGAGTCCCCCAGCGCGGCGTGTGCAGCAGGTAACCGCGCGAGTCCAGGTACTTGCCGCCAAAGCGTTCGCAGGCGGCGGAACTCGATCGCAGCAGCTCCCGCTCCAGTAAAGCCCAGGCGGGGGGCGTCATCGGCCGCTGAATCCGGATCTCAGGATCGGCCGCCGCGAGCGGGAGCGCAGCCAGAAGAAAGAACAGAGCACGCATATGCGCGCCACTTTATCACACTCGCCCAATCCCCTGACTCTCATCGGGTCTCATCGGGTCTCATCAGGGTCTCGTCATGGACGGCCCTTGCATAGGCCCCCCTGGAGCATGTGATTTTCAAACCACTCCTGACGTCTCGATTTGACCGCTCGTTCGGGGCTACTACCTTTCGCTTTGATAACGTGGGTGCGTATCGCACGGATCGGCGGTTTCTGAACCTTGTCTGGATGAACTGTGCGTTGGTGCTGGGACACTGCGTCCCACTTCACCATACAGCCACACCAGAGACACTTCCACGGTTTTCTGGATTTGTGGGCATTCAACCAGAGTTCTCTTGGAGTAGGGCGCTTCTTCGCCTGCGATCTCATGGGAAAATCTTACACCTGCCACACATAGAGTGCAAGCAGCCAAAGCTTCAACCCAGCTGAAGTACATGTCTGATCCCCCGGCCTTCGCCGAAAAAACCGCTGGATGTAACTACCATGATGAACAACCCGACCCGTATAGTCAGGCCGCTATCCGCGAACGGGCACCATCATGAGGTCGCGGGCGGCCCGGGTGTCCTGGTAGCGCTGGACGCAATCGAGGATCATCCGCCGGGCTTCGGGTGGGCCGCCCCAGCCGTCCATCCGGGGGGTTGAGCCCTGCAGTTCCTTATAGATGGTGAAGAAGTGCTCCAACTCGCGCCGGACGTGGGGGAAGATCTGGTCCATGGTGTGGATCTGATCGTAGCGGGGGTTGCGGATGGGGACGGCGAGGATCTTCTGGTCCCCTTCGGCCTCGTCCACCATGTGCAGGACGCCCACGGGCCGGGCCTCGAGGAGGCAGCCGGTGAAGCTGGGTTCCTGGACCAGCACCAGGATATCGAGCGGGTCGCCGTCCTCGGCCAGCGTGCCAGGTATGAAGCCGTAGTCGCCCGGGTAGTGCATGGGTGAGTAGAGCGCCCGGTCGAGGCGAAACAAACCCAATTTCCCGTCGTATTCGTACTTGTTTGTCGAGTTTTTGGGGATCTCAACGATCGCCCGCACGATCTCCGGACAGTCCTGACCGGGGTCCAAGTCGTAGAGAGACACGCCACCCACGTCCTCAGATTAGCACGCGGTCGTGTCCCAGAGCGGGAATAGGGTAGCTTTTGGGCGAATCTAAGGCGAAACTCGGGCCTTCGGCCCCGTACCTCGTTCAAAAATCAGGAAAAAGGGGCTTGAAATGCCGATTGAAGGTGTGTCAGAATTTGCTAGTGGCCAAAAAGTGGCCTGAAAGTGGACTTAATGGAAGCCGGCACCAATTCGACCCCTCTGGAGGCCCCGCGCGGGACCTACCCGGCTCGTGTCGACGAGAAGGGGCGCTTGAAGCTTCCGGTGAAGTTCCATGAGTACCTGAAAAGTTTTGGGCAGACCGAAGTCTTCGTGACCAGCCTGGATGGCCGCATAGCTCAAATTTACCCGATTTCGATCTGGCGTCAAAACGAATTGCTGTTTGACCAGGCGGGGGAGGACAGCGAGGTCTCCGAATCCGTGAACTTTCTGGTGAGCCATTGGGGCGCGGACGCCGAACTGGACGGCCAAGGCAGGGTCCTGGTGCCGCCGGAACTACGGCGGGCTTTAGGGATCGAAGGCGAGCAGGTGATGGTGAACACGTTCCGGGGCCGGATCAACATCTACAGCCAGTCCGTGTATGACGAGATGCTTGCCGCGGCCCAGGAACGGGCCTCCGAAAAAGTGAGGCTGCTGCAAACGAAGGGACTGAAGTAGCCGTGGCGTATGCACGTACCGGTGATGCTGAACGAAACGCTGGAGTACCTGGCGGTGCGGCCAGATGGTGTGTACCTGGACGCGACGGCGGGCCTGGGCGGGCATACCGGGGCGATCGCGGCGCGTCTGGCATCGGGCCATGTGTGGTCGAACGACCGGGATCCGGAGTCGTTGGCGATGGCGCGCGTGAAAACGGCCGCGCACGAAGCGCGGATCAGTTTCACTGCGGGGCCGTTCTCCACGCTGCCCGCGCGGCTGCGTGCCGCGGGCGTGGACAGGGTGGATGGGCTTCTGGCGGATCTGGGCGTGAGCCGGTATCAACTGACGGCCGCCGAGAGGGGGTTCTCTCTCCAGTCCGACGGCCCGCTGGATATGCGGATGGATCGGTCGTCGGGCGAACCGGCGTCGTCCATCGTCAATTTCTTCTCCGAAAGGGAGCTCGCCAACCTGATCTTCGAGTTGGGCGAGGAAAGGAGATCACGGCAAATAGCCAGAGCAATCGTACGCGCGCGGCCCATTCGAAGTACTCTGCACCTTGCCGGGGTAGTGGAGCAGGCCGCGCCCAGAACCGGCCGGTTGCATCCGGCCACGCAGACCTTCATGGCTCTGCGGCTTTTTGTGAACAGCGAACCGGAGGAGTTGGATGCGCTCCTTGCGAGCGCGCCCGGGCTGGTGAAGCCGGGCGGCCGGATCGTGATCATCAGTTTCATGTCGCTCGAGGACCGCAAGGTGAAGCAGCGATTTCAGTCGTTGGCGCGCAGTGGAGAAGCGCGCGTACTAACGAAGCACGTCATTCCGCCGGGCGAGTTGGAGGTTGCATCCAATCCGCCGTCGCGCAGCGCAAAGTTTCGCGCGCTGGAGATGTGTGCTTGAGGGGAGGACAGTAGCGATGGCAACCGCGGTAAGGCCCATGATGGGCAGAGGAACGCCTCAGCCGTTGGCCACGGCGGAGGAGCACCGCATGGAGGATTCGTTCCTTCTGCGGCCATTCCCGAACGAGGACGTCTATTTTCACGTCAAGAAAATCGACAACACGCGCGTGGTGCGCGCGGCGGACCCGGAGGCACGAGCGCGCGGCTGGAAGGCGATAGGCATTGTGAGCATCGCCGCCATGCTGTTGATCGGTGTGCTGTTGCCGGGCGCCTACGGCCTGCTGGCCGGATATCAGGTTCACCAGTTGAAGCAGGAGCAGCAGGCGCTAATGGCCGAACAACAGGCGCTGCGCCTGGAGGCCGAACTCCTCACCAGCCCCAGGCAACTTGAGCAATGGGCCGAACGGCACGGCCTTTCGGATCCGAAGCCCGAAAAGGTGATCCATCTGGGAACGCCAAAGGGTTCCCTGGCCTATCACAAGACGGGCACGGGCAACTAGTCCTCTCCGGCTGGGTTTTTCCTCCCCCGAGATCCAGCCCCAGGGGACAGGATGTGAGCCATGAATCCGAAGAACATCACACAGAACCGGGTTCGCTGGATCGCGCGGGTCTCCCTTCTGGGATTCGCCCTCATTTTCGGGCGCCTGATCCAGCTCCAAATCCTTGATCACGCGGACCTTCTGCAGCAGGCGCGCACGCAGCAGGTGAAGACCGTCGAAGTGCAGGCGCCACGAGGCACCATCTTTGACCGCAACGGCCGTCCGCTCGCCATGAGCGTACCCGTGGACACAGTGATCGTCAATCCGCAGCGAATTCCCGACCGCGGCGTGGCGGCCGAGATTCTGGCCAAGATACTCGGCCTGGACCAGGATGAACTGACCCGGCGCGTGGAGACCGCATTCAAGGCGGGGCGCGGCTATCTTGTGGTGAAGAAGCACGTCAATCCGGAAGAGGCCAACCGCCTGAAGCATTTGAACCTGGAGTGGGTGGAGTTCCGGCCCGGAGCCCGGCGGTACTATCCGAACGGGTCCCTGGCCGCGCACGTCGTGGGCAGCGTGAACCATGAGCAGGAGGGCGACGCGGGCCTGGAGCAGGGCCTAAACGACGAACTGCAGGGCCACACCGGCGTTGTGCGAATGACCACCGACGTGCGGCGGCGCGGCTTCAACACCGAGATCGACAGCGCGATGATGAGCGGCCAGGATGTGAGGCTCACCATTGACCGGCGCATTCAGCACGTGGCTGAACGTTCACTTGCCAAAGCGGTCATCGACCACAACTGCAAGACCGGAAGCCTGGTTGTGATGAATCCTCACACCGGTGAATTGCTGGCCGTGGCCAACTATCCCACGTTCGATCCCAACCTGCCGGTGCAGGGTCCCGATGATATGGCCGGCAGGCGGAACCTGGCCGTTGTGGCTCCGTTCGAACCAGGCAGTGTCTTCAAGGTGTTCACGATTGCGGCTGCTCTTGAGACAACGAATCTGACGCCAGACACGGTGATTAACTGCGGGCGCGGGGTGATCAATCTTTTCGGCCGCATCATTCACGACCACGATCCGTACTCCGCTCTCAGCATGGCCGACGTCCTGGCGAAATCGAGCAATATCGGCGCGATCCAAGTGGGGCTGAGGGTGGGTGAGCAAAGGCTGCACGAATACGTGAAACGGTTTGGCTTTGGCGACCAGACCGGTTTGCCGCTTCCGGCGGAGTCCTCGGGCCGCGTGTTCCGGCTGTCGCGGTGGACGAAGAGTTCCATCGGTTCGGTGGCCATGGGCCATGAGGTTCTCTCGACCACGGTGCAGCTTGCGCAAGGGGCAGCCGTGGTGGCGAACGGCGGCCTGCTGGTTCGTCCCAGAATCACGGTAGCGGGTCCCGCGGCGGGTGCGATTCGCAACGTTGCGCTGGTGGAGGACAAGGGGCAGCCGGTGCGCGCGATCAAGCCCGAGACGGCGATCACGATGCGGCAGCTGATGGAGGGCGTGGTGTTGCGCGGCACGGGCAGGGCGGCCCGGCTGGACGGCTACAGTTCGGCGGGTAAGACCGGCTCGGCGCAGATCTACGACGAGGAGACCAAGCACTACACGCACAAGTACAACGCCTCATTCATGGGCTTCGCGCCGGTGGCCAATCCGGCTTTGGTGGTGGTGGTGACGCTCAACGGAGCGTCGAAGTACGGGGGCGCCGTGGCCGCGCCGGTCTTTCGTGAAGTGGCCGGCGCGGCGCTGCGCATCCTGGACGTGCCGCGCGATCTGCCTGACCAGTTGACACCCGCCGCGGAGCCGGAGCAGCCGGCCAATGACGTCGCGATCGCGGAACTGGGAAGGCCTATGCTGACGGAGCCCATCGGGCCGAAGCCCGCGCCGCCGGCGCCAGACCCGAACGCTCCGGTGCTGATCGGCCCACGGGTGCCGGATTTTAGCGGGAAGACCATGCGGGCGGTGCTCGAGGAGTCTGTCGCGTTGGGTTTGAAGGTGCGGTTTTCGGGGAAAGGGGTCGCGCGGGCCCAGGATCCGGCGGCCGGAACGGTGATTGCGGCCGGAGAACCTGTGCGCGTGCAGTTTGCGCGATAACGGGCGGCCGTTCGAAGGATGAGACTGGACGCAGTGCTGGCGCGGGATCTCCTGGCCGGGGGTCTGCCGGACCACCTGGCGGCGCTGGAGGTGTGCTCGGCGGAGTACGACTCGCGGCGCGTGGAGCCGGGAGCACTGTTCTTTGCGTTCGCGGGGCAGAAGGCCGACGGACGGACCTACGCCGCCGACGCATTGGCGCGCGGCGCGATGGCCGTGGTGAGCGACATGCCGCCGCCCGCGGGCATGGAAGGCGCGTGGATTCAAGTGGCGCATGGCCGGAAGGCGATGGCGCTGGCCTGCCGCGCGTTGTCAGGCGACATCACCGGGCGTCTGAGTCTGACCGGCATTACGGGAACGAACGGAAAGACGACCTGCGGCTACCTGATCGACTCCGTCCTGCGAGCGGCGGGTCATACGACCGCGCTGATTGGGACCATTGAATATCACCTTGCGGGTGAGCGTCTGCCGGCGGTGAACACTACGCCCGATTCGCCCGACCTCTACCGTCTGTTCAAGGATCTGGAGCAGCACGGCGGCCGCCACGTGACGATGGAGGTCTCCTCGCATGCGCTGGCGCTTGGGCGTGTGGAGGGGCTTCGCTTTCACACGGCGGTTTTCACCAATCTGACGCGCGACCATCTGGACTTTCACCACACGATGGAAGCCTATCTGGCGGCGAAGCGGAAGTTGTTCGAGGGTCAGTCGGCGCCGCCGCCCCGATTCTCCGTGGTGAATGCGGACGATGCGCATGCCGGAGAGTTGGGCCGGGGAGAGGGGCGGATGACGTACGGCCTGAGTGGCGCCGCTGACGTTCGCGCGGAGGGTGTGGAAAGCGGCTTTGACGGATTGTCGTTCGATGTGGTCCATCCCGGCGGAAGGTTCCATGTAGAGTCCCGGCTGGCGGGGCGGATCAACATCTATAACATCCTGGCAGCGTGCGGGACCGGGCTTTCCCATGGACTGTCCCCCGATGTGATCGCCGACGGCATTGCGCGCTGCGTGGCGGTTCCGGGCCGTTTCGAACGTGTCGACGTGGGACAGCCATTTCTTGTGGCGGTGGACTATGCGCATACCGACGACGCACTGCGGAACGTGATCGCGGTAGCTCGCGAAATGAAGCCCAAGCGTGTGCTGACACTGTTCGGATGCGGCGGCGATCGCGACCGCGCAAAGCGGCCGTTGATGGCGGCGGCGGCCTGCGAGGCAAGCGACCTGGTGGTGCTGACAAGCGACAATCCGCGGTCCGAGGACCCGATTTCGATCATGAACGATGCGATGGTGGGCATGCTGCGGTTCGAGACGCCGCACATCGCCGAGCCTGACCGCGAACGTGCGATTCAACGTATCCTGACGGCGGCTGAGCCGGGCGATATCGTGCTGTTGGCCGGCAAGGGGCATGAGACCTACCAGGTGCTGAAGGACCGCACGATCGCCTTTGACGACCGTGAGGTGGCGCGGCGTGTCCTGCAGAGCTTTGGATACGGGAGGCCTCGCGCATGAGGATGCCGCTTCCGGAGGCGGCGCGTGTGCTGGGCGCCGAAGGAACGTTTGAAGGGGAGATTGCGGGTTGGAGCATCGATACGCGGACGCTCAAGCCCGGCGATCTGTTCTTTGCTCTTCGCGGTGAGAGATCGGACGGCCACGCTCATGCCGCGGAAGCGCTGGCGGCCGGCGCAGCGGGTGTGGTGGTGGAGCGCCGTTTGGAAGATGCCCCGGGAACGCAGTTGGTGGTGACGGATTCGGCGCGGGCTCTGGAGATGTTGGGACGCCATGCACGCAAGGTGTGGGGCGGAACGGTGATCGGTGTGACGGGAAGCGCGGGGAAGACGACGACCAAGGAGACGATTGCCGCGTTGCTTGGTTCGAAACTGCGTGTGGGGAAGAACGCCGGAAACCTGAACAATCATCTGGGTGTTCCACTCTCCCTGTTGCGGTTGGCGATGGAGTCAAGGATCGCGGTGATTGAGATGGGGATGAACCACGCGGGAGAGATTCGGCATCTGTGCGAGATCGCGCGACCGGCGGTTGGCGTGGTGACAAACGCGGGCACGGCGCATATCGAGAACTTTGAATCCGCCGAAGGTGTTGCATTTGCCAAACGTGAGCTTGTGGAGAGCCTGCCGGGGGACGGGGTGGCGGTGCTGAATGCGGACGATGCGCGGGTGGCGGCGTTTGCCAGGGTGCATGACGGTCGGACAGTCACGTTCGGGATTCGCGCGGCCGCGGATGTGATGGCGAAGAATGTTGTGTTCGGGCTCGATTCGACGGTGTTCGATGTGGACGGCGTGCGATTCGAGACGGCGTTGACGGGACGGCACAGCGTGATGAATATTCTGGCGGGGCTGGCGGTGGCGCGGGTATTCGAGATTCCGGCGGAATCACTGCGAGAGCCGGTAGGCGCCCTGGAGCCCGGGGCGATGCGGGGTGAGCGTTTCCTCTGCCGAGGCGCCCTGATCTGGAACGATTGCTATAACTCAAACCCGGATGCGGCCAAGGCGATGATCGGCACGCTGCGGGACATGCCCGCGCGGCGCCGCATTGCCGTGCTGGGAGAGATGCTTGAACTTGGCCGTTGGGCCGTGCCCCTGCATCGCGACGTAGGACGATACGCCGCCGAGAACGGGATTTCTGTGCTCATTGGGATCCGCGGCGCCGCTCGCCAACTTGTGGACGCGGCTGTGGAAGCAGGACTGGAAGAGAGCGCCGCGCTCTTTTTTGACACACCCGAGGAGGCCGGTGCGGCCTTGCGCGGCATGGCCCGCGAAGGAGATTCGATTCTGTTCAAGGGTTCGCGCGGTACACGTGTAGAACGGGCGCTGGAGGCGTTTCGTGGAGGAGAGGGCTGATGCTGTACTGGCTGCTATTTGAACGGCTTCAGGAGTACTTTGGTCCGTTCCGGCTGTTTGGCTACATTACGTTCCGGACGGCGTTTGCGAGCATGACGGCGTTGTTCCTGAGCATTCTTCTGGGCCCTTACGTGATCCGGAAGCTGCGCGAGATGTCGATTGGCCAGCACATCCGTGAGGACGGCCCGATGTCCCACCAGACGAAGGCGGGAACGCCGACCATGGGCGGCGTTCTGATAGTGATCTCGATTGTAGTGCCCACGCTGTTGTGGGCGAACATGAAGAACGCGCTGGTGTGGATTGCTCTGTTGGGTTTGCTGAGCTTCGGAGCCATCGGATTCTACGACGACTACACGAAGATCAAGAAGATGCGCAACCTGGGCCTGACCGCCCGGCAGAAGTTTATGCTGCAGGTCCTGGCGGCGATGGCGGTGGGATTCTGCCTGTTGATTCTGCATGGCAAGGGCGCCTACTCGACGGAGATGAACATTCCGTTCTTCAAGCAACTGCGGCCCGATCTGCTGATCGATTCGCTGATGCAGAGTCCGTTCACCTATCTTCTGGGCTTCGCTCCTTTCTACCTGTTCATGGTGATTGTGGTGGCGGGGGCGTCGAATGCCGTGAATCTGACCGATGGCCTGGACGGTCTGGCGATCGGGCTGATGATCATCGCCTCGGGCGCGATGACAGTGCTGGTATACATCAGCGGGCATCGCGACTTCGCGGAGTATCTGGACATCGCGCGCCTAGCTGGCGCGGCGGAACTCACCATCTTTTGCGCGTCGATGGTGGGGGCGTCGTTGGGCTTCCTGTGGTACAACGCGCATCCGGCGGAAGTGTTCATGGGCGATGTGGGATCGCTGGCGCTGGGTGGCGCGCTTGGGACGGTGGCGGTGATCATCAAGCAGGAAGTACTGCTGCTGTTCATCGGCGGCGTCTACGTGGTGGAACTGATGTCGGTGGTTCTGCAGGTGGGCAGTTACAAGCTGCGCGGGAAGCGGATTTTCAAGATGGCGCCGCTGCATCATCATTTCGAGGCTCTGGGATGGAAGGAGTCGAAGGTGATCACGCGGTTCTGGATCGCGGGGCTGGTGATGGCATTGTTTGCCTTGACCACCCTGAAGTTGAGGTAAGCGTATGGTGAGGCTTCAAGGCGCGAACGTTCTAGTGGTGGGCATGGGTAAATCCGGCCTGGCCGCGGTGGCGTTGCTGCGCGCTCATGGAGCCCTGGTGACGGCCACCGACAGCCGCCCGCGCGAGCAGTTGGGCGTTTTCGACGCGGAGTATGTCCTTCAGGATGATACGGCGTTCACGGGCCGGGATGTGATTGTGCTGTCGCCGGGCGTGGCCGCGGACTTGCCCGCGGTGGAGCGCGCCCGGGAGGCCGGCACGGCGGTGATTGGCGAGTTGGAACTTGCGGGTTATTCGCTGAAAGGCCCGTCGATTGGGATCACGGGCAGCAACGGCAAGACTACGACAACGGCGTTGACCGGACACATTCTCAAGCAGTGCGGCATCGCCTCCCAGGTGGGCGGGAACATTGGCACGGCGCCGGCGGCCATGGTGGGCTCCTCACGCGAGGATCAGTGGAACGTGCTGGAACTGTCGAGCTTCCAGCTTGAAACGATCGCCGATTTCCGCGCCCGGGTGGCCGTGGCGTTGAATGTCACGCAGAATCACCTGGACCGCCACTACACGATGGAGCGTTATGCGGCGGCGAAGGGGCGTTTGTTTGAGACGCAGCGCGCCGGAGATTTCGCGGTGCTGAACGCCGGCGATCCGTATTGCCGGGGATTCGGAGAGGCGGCACGGTCCCAGGTGTGCTGGTTCGACTTTGAACGGCCGGCCGGGGGCGGCATCTGGATTGAGCGAGAGAGAGTGGTCTTTAATGGCAAGGCGATTGTGCGGACGGCGGATATTCCCCTGCGCGGCAGGCACAATCAGCAGAACGTGATGGCGGCGGCCGGCGCGGCGATTCATGCCGGCGCGGCGCTGGAAGGGATCGAGGCCGGAGTGCGCACGTTTCCCGGCGTGGAGCACAGGCTGGAGTTTGTGCGCGAACTGGCGGGCGTGAAGTACTACAACGATTCGAAGGCGACAAGCGTGGACGCGACGCTGAAGGCGATTGAGGCGCTGGGCGGGCCGCTGTGGGTGATCCTGGGCGGCAAGGACAAGGGCAGCGACTACACGCCTCTGCGTGAGCCGCTGGCGTCGAAGGCGCGCGCCGCCCTGCTGATCGGCGCGGCGGCTCCCAAGATCGCGGGGCAGTTGCATGGCGCGGCGCCGCTGGTTGAGTGCGGGACGATTGAGGCGGCGGTGGAGCGGGCGGCGGCCGGGGCCCGGCCCGGCGACACGGTGGTGCTGGCGCCGGCGTGCGCGAGTTTTGATCAATTCAACAGTTTTGAACACCGGGGCGAAGTGTTCAAGAAGCTGGTTGGGGAAAGGTGAGGCGATGGCGCAGAGGCTGAGAACGGACTGGACACTGTTCTTCACGGTGATCGCGATGGTGGGATTCGGCCTGGTGATGGTGTACAGCGCCTCGTCGGTGACCGCGGAACTGAAGGGGTTCCGGAGCGAGTATTATCTGCTGCGCCAGGCCGGCTGGGCGGTAGCGGCATTCGTGGCACTGATGTTGTTCAAACGTCTGGACTACAAAATGTTTCAAACACCGGCGTGGGCTTTTGCTCCGCTTGGCGTGGTGCTGGTTCTGCTGGTGGCGGTCTACTTCACGGATCCTCGCACGCACCGCTGGCTTCGGCTGGGGCCGGTGCAGTTTCAGCCGTCGGAACTGGCCAAGCCCGCGCTGATCATCTTTCTTGCGTATTTCGTGACGCGGCGGCTGGGAGTGATCAATCATCGCAGTACGATTCTGCCGGCCGCGCTGGCTCTGGCGGTTCTGGCGGGCGCGGTGGTGGCGGGGGATCTTGGCACGGCACTGGTTCCGGTGATCACGGCGGCAACGGTGTTCTTCGTGGCCGGGATGGACAAGCGCTACTTTCTGGCCGCGGGCGCCGCGCTGACGCTGCTGGTGGCGGTGGGCATCGCGATGAAGCCGTACCGGTTGAGCCGGCTGATCGGTTACCTGGACCCGGATTACCAATACATCAGCATTGTGGATCCGCAGGGCCACCTGAAGAAGTACGCGGCGAGCAGCCTGACCACGCGGGATCCCGGATATCAGGCCAAGCAATCGCGCATTGCCGTTGGGGCGGGCGGTGTGGCGGGATTGGGGCTGATGCACGGCGTGCAGAAGATCACGTATCTGCCGGAATCGCACACGGACTTCATCTTTGCCGTGGTGGGTGAGGAACTGGGCCTGATTGGCACAGGAGCCCTGCTGTGCGGCTTCCTGGTGATCCTGTGGCGGGGCCTGGGCCTGTTCTGGACGGCGCCCGACGACTTCGGCCGGTACATTGCGCTGGCGGCAACGGTATCGATCATTGTGCAGGTGCTGATCAACCTGATTGTGGTGCTGGACATGGCGCCGACGAAGGGCATTACGCTACCGATGATCAGCTACGGAGGCAGTTCGCTGCTGTGCACTCTGGTGTTGCTGGGAATGATGATGAGCGTGAGCGACCGCTCGGCTTAGCAGAACCATGGGACGTGTCTTCCTGATGACCGGCGGCGGGACGGGCGGGCATGTGGTGCCGTCGGTGGCGGTGGCGCGGGTGCTGCGGGCCCGGGGCCACGCGGTATGGTTCATTGGAACGCGCGAGGGGTTCGAGGCGAAGCTGGTGCCGGGGGAGGGTTTTCCGATCGAGTGGATCGAGATCGGCGGGTTGAAGCGGGTGGGCTGGCGGAAGATGCTGCGTACGGCGATGCAGTTGCCGTCCGGTGTGGCTCGATCGATGGGGCTGATCAGGCGGCGCGGCGCCGATGCGGTGTTTAGCATGGGCGGCTATGTGGCTGGGCCTCCCGCGATTGCCGCCTGGCTGATGCGGCGGCCGCAGGTGTTGATGGAGCCCAACGCCCTGCCGGGCCTGACGAACCGGTGGATTGGCAAGGCGGCCTGGCGGGCTCTGATTGCGTTCGACGAAGCAGGGCGCTACTTCCCGCGCGGCGTGGCGGAATTGACGGGGTTGCCGGTGCGCCCGGAGTTCTTCGGGCTGGAGAGGAAGACCTGGAACGGCTCAATGACCGTTCTGATCACGGGCGGGAGCCGGGGCTCCCGGACTTTGAACAACGCGGTGCGGCAGGCTTGGCCGCTGCTTGAGCGGGCGGGAGTGCCGGTCCGGTTGATTCATCAGACGGGCGCGGAGGAGTATGAGTCCACGGCGCGCGATTTCGAGCAGACGGGGATCGGCGGGGAAGTGACGGCGTTCATCAACGACATGCCGGCGGCTTATGGCCGGGCTGATGTGGTTGTCTCGCGGTCTGGCGCGGGCGCGGTTTCCGAACTGGCGGCCGCGGGCAAGCCATCGATTCTGGTGCCGTTTCCTTTCGCGGCCGACGGTCACCAGTTGAAGAACGCCGAGGCGATGCGAACGGCGGGCGCGGCGCGGCTGGTGCTTGACGGCGAGATGACCGGCGAGCGGCTGGCGGCCGAACTGGCGGCGCTGGCGGACGGCGGGATGCTGGCGGCGATGGGTGATGCGGCGCGCCGGATGGCCCGGCCGGGGGCGGCGGAGCGGGCGGCCGCGATCCTTGAGGAGGCCGCGGGTTGAGGATGGCGCGCGATAACTGGTATAAAAACATTTTGCGATGAGAATGTTTCAACAATGTTCCTGAAGATCCAGCACCTGCATTTCACGGGGATTGGCGGCATCGGCATGTCCGGTATCGCCGAGGTGCTGCTGAATCTGGGATACAGGATCAGCGGGTCGGACCTGAAGCTGTCGCCCATCACGCAGCGGCTGGCGTCGCTGGGCGCAACGATTTCCGAAGGGCATGCGGCGGAGAACATCGCCGGAGCGAAGGTGCTGGTGGTGAGCTCGGCGGTGGATGAGCAGAACCCGGAGGTGCGGCAGGCCCGGCGTTCGGGCATTCCGGTGATTCCGCGGGGCGAATTGTTAGCCGAACTGATGCGGCTGAAGTTCGGCGTGGCGGTGGCCGGCAGCCACGGCAAGACCACCACCACATCGATGACCGCGGCCATTCTGAGCCACGCGGGCCTGGACCCGACGGTGGTGGTGGGCGGGCGCGTGGGCCTGATGGGCGGCACGAATGCGCGGGTTGGGCAGAGCGATTTTCTGGTGGTGGAGTCCGACGAGAGCGACGGGTCATTCCTGAAGCTGGCGCCGATCATCGCGGTGGTGACGAACATCGACCGGGAGCACCTGGACCACTACGCAAGCCTGGATGCGATCAAGGATGCGTTCACGGGTTTTGTGAACAAGGTGCCCTTCTATGGCGCTGTAGTGTTGTGCCTGGACGATGAGAACGCGCAGCAGGTGTTGCCGCGGGTGACGCGGCGGGTGATCACCTATGGCACGGTTCCGAATGCGGATCTTGTCGCGCAGGACATCCGCACCGGACACTTTTCGAATGACTTCCGGCTGAAATCGCGGGGCGAGGATCTGGGGATGTTCCACCTGCCCGTCCCCGGGCGCCACAACGTGTTGAACGCGACGGCGGCGGCGGCGGTGGCGCTGGAACTGGAAGTGAAACCTGAAGCCATCCGGCAGGCATTGGCGGCTTTCAGCGGTGTGGACCGGCGTTTCCAGAAGCGCGGCGAGGCGGCCGGTGTGACTGTGATCGACGACTACGGGCATCATCCGACGGAAGTGCGGGCTACGCTGGCGGCAGCCCGGCAATGCGATTTCAAGCGTGTGCATGCGCTGTTCCAGCCGCACCGGTATTCGCGCACGATGCACCTGATGGATGACTTCGCGCGTTCATTCCATCACGCCGACTCGGTTTATCTGGCTGACATCTATGCGGCGAGTGAAAAGCCGATTGAAGGGGTTTCGTCGCGGGAACTGGCGGACCGGATGCGGTCGTATGGGCACAAGTCCGTGCGTTACGTGGGGACGATTGAGAAGGGTGCGGAACTGGTGAGCGAATCGGCGGAGGCGGGCGATGCGGTGCTGACGCTGGGCGCGGGCAGTGTGTGGCAGGCGGGGGACTGGATTCTGGAAAGGTTGCGAAAACGATGACAGCGGCTTCTCAGACTGGTTCGCGGCGGGCGGCGAAGGCGGCACAACCGAACCCGGCGATGATGTGGTTGAAGTACCTGCTGATCGCTTCCTTCATTGCCGCGGCGGCGTTTGCCGGCATGCTGGCGGTGGAGCAGACGGAGCAGTTGCTGGTTCGCGATGCGCGGTTCACGGTGCCGGCCGGCGAAGTGCGCGGCGAGCCGAGCCCTAACCTGAAGGTGGAGGGCGTGGCGCATGCTCCCCTGGATCAGATTGTAAGGCTGTTTGAGAAGGACTACAGCCGGAGCCTTTATCTGTTACCGCACCAGGAGCGGCGGCGGCAGTTGCTGGCGGTGAACTGGGTGAAGGATGCCACGGTGTCGCGGGTGTGGCCGAATCATGTGCATGTCCGGATCACGGAACGGTTGCCGGTGGCGTTTGCGCAGTTGCCCACGGGGGCGACGGCGCCGGATGAACCGCCATCGTTTGAGGTGGCGCTGATCGATGCCGATGGAGTGCTGTTGGCGCCGCCGAAATCGGCCCGGTTTACGCTGCCGGTGGTGACGGGACTGCGCCGTGAGATGCCGGAGAACGACCGCCGGGAGCGTATCTACCACGTGCTTCGGATGTTGAAGGATACCGGCGAACTGAGCAAGGACTTTTCGGAGATCGATGCAGGCGACCCGGAGAATCTGAAGGTAACGCGGATGGCGGGTGGAAAGGCCGTGGTGCTGGTGCTGGGCAACCGGCAGTTCAAGACGCGTCTGGAAGGCTTTCTGAGCCGGCAGGCGGAGATTTTGCGGCGCTTGCCGAAGGCGCACGCGTTCGACCTTCGGATTGAGGACCGGATCACGGCGATGGGGGACGGCAGTGGTAGTGAGTAACAAACGCACGGCGGCGCGGATGCCGCTATTGGCCGTGGGCGTGGATGCGGGCAGTCTGGCCACGCGTTGCGTCATTGCGGCGCTTGAAGGGGGCCGCCTGCGATACCTGGGCCACGGCGAGGACCGCTCGAACGGTTGGGTGAAGGACCGGGTGGCGGATCAGGCCGGCATCGCGGAATCGATCCGGCGCGCGGTGCAGCGGGCCGAAGCGGTGTCCGGCGCGATGGTGGATGCGGCGGCGATCGGTGTGGGTGGTGTTGGCGTGGATGGCGGCAGCGTGCGGGGGCTGTATGAGTTCGGGAGGCCGCGGCAGATCGACACGGGCGACATTACTTATGCGGTGGAACGCGCGACGAACGTTCAGTTAGAAGATGACCGGATTCTGCTGCATGCATTGCCGCAGGACTTCACCGTAGATGGACGGGCGGGTTTTCGCAATCCCAGGGGCGCCAGTTGTTCCCGGCTGGAGGCGAATGTTCACATTGTCACCGCGCCGCTGCAGGAGCATGCCTGCCTGGTGAGTGCAATGCATGAAGCGCATCTTGCCGTGGAGGACACGGTGTTTGAGCCGCTGGCGGCCGCCTATGCAAGCGTCACGGAGCGCGAGCGGGCTTCGGGCGTGGCGCTGATCGACCTTGGCGCCTACTCAACCGAGGTGGTGGTGTATGAAGGCGAGGCGATGGCTGGGTCGACCAGCTTCCCGATTGGCGGCGACCACTTTACACGCGATGTGGCATGGTGCCTGAAAGTGCCCTACGACGATGCCGTGCGGTTGAAGGAAGAGTTCGGCTGCGCGATTCTGGGTTTGACGGCGGACAGTAGCCTGATTGAATTGCCGGCTCCAGATGGACGGCCGGAACGCGAGGCGTCGCGCCGGCAGTTGAACGAGATTCTGGAGGCACGCGCGGAGGAGTTGTTCGAATACATCCGCCAGTACTTCCGAAATCTCGGCCTTGACCGCTCACTGCTGGAAGGCGTGGTGCTGACGGGCGGCGGCGCGACGTTGTACGGGATGTGCGACATGGCGGAGCGCGTGCTCAACTGCCCGGCGCGAATCGGGTTGCCGGTGGGGATTGCGGATTGGCCGGATGAAGTGAACGGCGCGGCGTGGACCACGGCCGCGGGATTGGCGATGTATTCGGCGCGATTGAAGCAGTGGCGCGAGCCGCGCGGCCGGGCGCCGAGTCTGATGAGTCTGGTGTTTTCAAGATGAGGGTGATTACGATGCCACAGGACCTGAAGTTCGAGATGCAGGAAGAGTCCACCGCGGGCACGCGGATTAAAGTGATTGGCGTGGGCGGCGGGGGCGGCAACGCCGTGGCTCGCATGTTGGGTGACGGTCTGGCGGGTGTTGAGTTTCATGTGCTCAACACGGACGCGCAGGCACTGCACGCATCGCCGGTCCCGGATAAGACGGTGATCGGTTCCAAGCTGACGGGCGGCCTGGGAGCGGGCGCCGACCCCGAAGTGGGCCGGCAGGCGGCTCTTGAGGACACCGAGCGAATCATTGAACTGCTGGAAGGCGCCGACATGGTGTTTGTCACCGCGGGCATGGGCGGCGGAACGGGAACGGGTGCGGCGCCGGTGGTGGCTGCGTTGGCGAAGGAGATGAATGCGCTGACGGTGGGCGTGGTGACGAAGCCGTTTGCCTTTGAGGGATCGCGGCGGATGAGGCAGGCGGAAAAGGGCATCGCCGATCTGGCGTCGAGCGTGGATGCGATCATCACGGTGCCAAACAACAGGCTGCTCGATCTGGTGCCGAAGGGGACGAGTTTTCGTGAAGGGTTCCGGGTGGCGGATGACGTGCTGCGGCAGGCGGTGCAGGGGATCAGCGACATCATCACGACGCCGGGACTGATCAATCGCGATTTCGCGGACGTACGCGCCATCATGCTGGGCATGGGCGTGGCGATGATGGGCACGGCTCGGGCCCGTGGAAAGAACGCGGCGGTGGAGGCGGCGACGGCGGCCATTCATTCTCCCTTGCTGGATGAAGGCGGAGTGGTGGGGGCGCGCGGCATTCTGATCAACATCACGGCGTCGAGCGAGGTGAGCCTGCATGACGTGAACGAAGCCTGCACGTTGATTCGGGAGGCGGCCGGGAACGACGAGGTGCAGATCAACTTCGGCGTGGTGGTGGATGAAGGGATGGGCGATGAGGTGAAGGTGACGGTGATCGCGACGGGGTTCCAGGGGACGGCTCCCCGGGCTCGCGCGGCCGTGGCTCAGGCCTATGCGCCGCCGCCGCCACCGCCGCCGGCTCCGTTCTTCAGCGAACGGGAAGAGCCCGTGGCCATGGCGCCCGCGGAGGTGGAAGAAGAGGAGGAGTTCGCGCCGGGCATGCAGTTGGAGCCGGAGCCCGTTTCCGATTTCCGCGCCGACGTGGATCTGGATGTTCCGGCGTTCTTGCGGCGCGATCGCCGGATGTTGCAGTAGCGGGCGGCGCGCGCTAGACTCGGGCTACGAGGTGCCCGACGTGCCTGATTTCGATCGCCGCGATTTTCTGAAGACCGCCGCGTTGGCCGGTTTGGCCTCCGCCGCTCCCGCCGCCAGCGCGGGGCAGCCGCCGGAGACCGTGGTGGCTTCCCTCTACAAGAGCCTGACGGCCGCGCAGCGCACGGCCGTCTGTTTCGACTTTGCCGATCCACTGCGTTCGAAGGTGGACAACAACTGGTTCATCACGCCACAGCGCATTCGCGACTTCTACACGCCGGAGCAGCAGGCGATGATCGAGGAGATCTTCCGCGGGCTGCACAATCCGGAGTTCGTGCCCAACGTGATGAAGCACATCAAGGAAGATGCGGGCGGGCTGGGAGCGTACTCGATTGCGCTGTTTGGCGCGCCGGGCACGGGCAAGTTCGAATTTGTTCTGACGGGCCGCCACTGCACGGTGCGCTGCGACGGTGATTCGGTGGATGGGTACGCGTTCGGCGGGCCGATCTTCTACGGCCATGCCGCGGGCACGGATAATGAGAAGCCGGATCACCCGGGCAATGTTTACTGGTATCAGGCCAAGCGGGCGAATGAAGTGTTTCAGGCTCTGGACGGCAAGCAGCGCGAGCAGGCACTGATCAGCCGGGCGCCGCGGGCTGAACGTGCAACGGCCACCGTGGAGTTGCGGCCGAAGGCGGACCTGGTGGGATTGCCGGTGGCCGGGATGTCGAAGGATCAGAAGAAGCTGGTGGAACAGGTTCTGACCGATCTGCTGATGCCGTTCCGGAAGAAGGATGCCGACGAGGCGATGAAGCTGATCCGGAAGAATGGCGGCGCGGATGCGATGTCGCTGTCGTTCTATAAGAACATGGACGTTGGCGGCGATGGAGTGTGGGATGTGTGGCAGGTGGAGAGCCCAACGATGATGTGGTATTTCCGCGGCATGCCTCACGTGCATACGTGGGTGAACATCAAGGACGCTTAGACCCGGATGCGACTGTTTTTTGCGCTGGCCTGCGCGGCGGCGCCTCTCGCCGCTTACGATTTCGAGGCCGCGCGGGGATTTCTTGGAACCTACTGCAAAGCGTGCCACACGGGGAAGACTGCCGTGGGCGGCTTCGTGTTGGAGCGCCTGGGTGACGCGGCCAGTCTGACGCGGGAAGCCGGGAAGTGGGCGTCGGCGGTGCGGCGCGTGCATGCGGGTGAGATGCCGCCGAAGGGCTCGCCGGCGCCGGCGCTTGAGGCGCGCGAGGAGTTTGCGCGTTGGGCCGAAGGGGCGTTGCGCGGGGCCGCGTGCGCTGGCGGCGTGGGGCCGGGCCCCGCGGTGACACGGCGTCTCAATCGTGAAGAGTACGCCAACACGATTCGCGATCTGTTCGACATTCATCTGGATCTGGCGAGCGGGCTGCCGGGTGACGGCGCCGGCGGCGAGGGTTTCGACAACGCGGCGGAGACGCTGTTTCTGTCGCCCCTGCATGCCGAAAAGTACATGGACATGGCGAAGTTCGTGACGGACTTCGCGGGCCGCGAGTACAAGCCTCGTGAGAGGATCTTCGTGGCGCGGCCGGGTGCGGGCGTGACGCAGGATCAGGCCGCGCGGCGGATCTTTGAGACGGTCCTGCCCAGGGCTTTCCGGCGTCCCGTTGCCGCGGATGTGGTGGCGCAGTATGTCGCGTTGTTCGGGGCGGCGCGGCGGCAGGGGTTGGATTTTCAGGGCGCGGTGTTGTTTGCGCTGCGCAGCGCGCTGGTCTCGCCACAGTTTCTGTTCCGGGTGGAACCGGCGAACCGGGGCGCCGAGGCGGTGGCGCTGGACCCGTATGCGCTGGCGTCGCGCATTTCGTACTTCCTGTGGGCCAGCATGCCGGACGAATTTCTGTTCGATTTGGCGGCGGCGGGCCGTTTGCAGGAACCGGAGGTGCTGCGGTACGTGGTTCGAAGGATGCTGCGCAATGACCGGTCGCTGGGCTTTGCGCAGAGCTTTACCGGACAGTGGTTGCACACGCGGGAGTTGGCTGGGGAGAAAGCTCCGGACGCTAAGCTGTTTCCGGGCTATGCCGCCGACGAGGAACTGCGTGGCGACATCCGGTTTCAGCCTATCCTGTTCTTTCGCGAGGTGCTGGTGCGGGATCTGGCGGTGCTCAGTTTTCTCGATTCGCGGCATACCATCGCCACCAGCAATCTGGAGAAGCATTTCGGGCTGAAACTGCCGCTGAACAACAATGCGCGGAAGCAGCCTCAGTGGGTGGAATTGCCGGAGGGTTCGAATCGCGGCGGGTTGCTGGGGATGCCGGCTGTGCTGGCCGTGGCTTCGTATCCTTATCGCACCAGCCCGGTACTGCGGGGCGCTTTCATTCTGGATGCGATTCTGGGAACGCCGCCGCCACCGCCGCCGCCGAACGTGCCGGCGCTGGAGGAGGCGCACAACGGTTCGGCACCGCGCACGATGCGGGAACGGCTGGCGCAGCATCGGGCGAATCCGGCGTGCGCGGGGTGCCATGCACGGATCGACGGACTGGGGTTCGCGCTGGAGAACTATGACGTGGTGGGCGCCTGGCGCGATCAGGAGTCCGGGAAGCCGGTGGATACTCGGGGTGAACTGGCGGATGGCGCCGTGTTCGAGGGGCCGGCGGGGCTGCGGAAAGTGCTGATGGATCGCAAGGAGTTGTTTGTGCGCAATCTGGTGTCGAAGATGCTGGGGTACGCGCTGGGGCGCGGGTTGTCGCTGCGGGACTCGTGCACGGTGGACCGGATTGTGGAACGGCTGCGGGCGAACGGGTATCGCGCGCAGACGCTGGTGGAGGAGATCGTGCTGAGTGAGCCGTTCCGGCTTCAGTCGGCGCAGGCGGAGTCTGGCGGGCGGGTGAAAACGGCACCGTAGAAGGTCCGGTGGAGAGGGGATTTGCCGCCCGGATGATACAATCGAGGGCAGCAACAATCGAGAGATTTTCATGCACACAACAGTCACCCGACGGAAGCTTCTTCATGGCGCAGGTGTTGCCCTGGGCCTGCCGTGGCTCGAATCGTTGCGGGCGGCTCCGCCGGCCAGGGTTGGGCCTCAGACGAAGCCGCTGCGCATGGCGGCGCTTTACATGCCGAATGGCGTGAATGTGCCGAACTGGACGCCGAAGGGCACGGGGCGGGACTATGCCCTGTCGCCGACGCTGGAACCGCTGGCGGGCGTGAAGGATCAGTTGCTGGTTCTGAGCAATCTGTGGAACGCCAATTCCAAGGGCGGCGATGGCCACTATGTGAAGGAAGCGGCGATTCTGACGTGCACGACGATCAAGAAAACGCCTGGCGCCGATATCGCCAATGGCGTTTCCGTGGATCAGTTGATGGCGCGGCGGGTGGTGGGTGAGACGCCGCTGCCGTCGCTGGAATTGGGCGTGACGCCCGTGGCGATTGGTGTGGATGCGGTGGTGGGGTACACGCGCGTTTACGGCTCCCACATTGCGTGGAGCACGCCGACGGCGCCTTTGGCGCGCGAGTTGAATCCGCGTTCGGTGTATGAGCGGCTGTTCCGGGCGGCGGCGGGCCCGGTGGGGAACGCGGCGAAGATGGATGCGCTGCTGCTGGACCGGGTGATGGACGATGCGCGGCGGATGCGGTCGAACGTGGGGGCGGCGGATAAGATCCGGCTGGATGAGTATCTGTCGAACATGCGGTCGATTGAGGAGCGGGTGCAGAGGGCGTCGGCGGGGTCGAAGCGGGTCTGGAAGGCGCGGGCGCCGATGAGCATGGATCAGGCGCCGCCGGAGCGGCCCGCGGATCATGCCGAGCACACGAAGTTGATGATGGACATGATCGCGGTGGCGTTCCAGACGGACACGACGCGCGTGGCGACGTTCATGTTCGGCAACGCGGTGAGCAATGTGAGCTTCCGTTTTCTGGAAGGCGTGACGGCGGGGCATCACGATGTGTCGCACCATCAGAACGATGCGGACAAACTGCGGCAATACCAGTTGATCAACCGTTGGCATGTGGCGCAGTATGCGTATCTGGCGGAGCGGCTGAAGTCGATGAAGGAAGGGGAGGGGACTGTGCTGGATCAGTCGATGATCCTGTTTGCGTCGGCGTTGAGCGACGGAAACAAGCACGATCCGCACAAGCTCCCCATTCTGGTGGCGGGCGGTGGCGGCGGGCGGCTTGCCACGGGCCAGCACCTGGTGTTTGCTGAAGATGAGCCTTTGGCAAACTTGTATGTGTCGATGCTGGATGCGTTTGGCGCTCCGGTGGAGCGGTTCGCGGACAGCACGGGTCCTCTGGTGGGTGTGTTGAAGGCATGAAGTGGTTGTGCGCACTACTGGCGGCGGCGCGGTTGGGTGCGGCGGATCTCACGGGGATCTGGGCCGGGCAGGTGCCTGGGCGCAACAACGAAATGTTCGACATCGCGTTTCAGTTCGCGCAGGCGGGCGAGAAACTCACCGGAAAACTGTACGGCGATTACCGCAGCACGCCTATGGTGGAGGGGCGCGTCTCCGGGGAGAAGCTGAGCTTTGTTCTGGTGGTGCAGGAACAGGCCGGCAATCAGATCAACGACACACGCTACAGGTATGAGGGTGTGTTGAAGGACGGCGAGTTGGAACTGACGCGCGAGCGCGTGGCTTCCACGAATGCCGGTAACGGCGGTGATGTGCAGTTTCGCGGGAACACGAAGCAGACCATCAAGCTAAAGCGTCTGTGACGCGGGTTGATCAGGGTAGTACCACTTTTTCCAGAACAGGAGTTGAGGCGATGAGGCTACTTGTATTCACGGTGCTGTGCGCGCTGCCCATGCTGGCCCAGCAGGGCCGCGGGACGGTGCAGGGGCTGGTGACGGATGGATCGGGTGCGGCCGTCGCCGGGGCATCGGTGCGCATTGTGAACACCGGCACGAACGTTGCGACGGTAACCGAGACGAACGGCGAGGGCCTCTACGCCGCCACGAACCTGAATGTTGGCCAGTATTCGGTGAGCATTGAAAAATCGGGGTTCCGGAAAGCGGTGATCTCCGGCCTGACGCTTCAGGTGGACCAGCGTTTGCAGGCCGACGCGCGGCTGGACGTGGGGCAGGTGGCGGAAGCGATTGAGGTGAAGGCGGAGATCGCGCTGGTGGATACAAGCGGCGGATCCGTGGGCAAAGTGGTGGAGAACCGCCGCATCGTGGAACTGCCGCTGAACGGCCGCAACGCGCTGGCTCTGACCTTGCTGACGCCGGCGGTGAAGTCGAACGCCGGACCCACCAACTCCGGATTCGCCGATCGTGGGATTCAGCTTTCGTCGATCTCGATCAATGGCGGCCCGAACTCGATGAATGGCCAGTTGCTGGATGGCGCCAACAACATCCAAAGCTACATCGGCGAAGTGGCTATCAACCCGGGTGTGGACGCGGTGGAAGAGTTCAAGGTGCAGTCCGGGTCGCTTTCCGCCGAGTTCGGCTTTAGCGCGGGCGGGGTGATCAACATGGTGACCAAGTCCGGCACCAATCAGCTTCACGGCACGGTCTATCATTTTCTTCGGAACGACAAGGTGGACGCTCGCAATGCGTTCGCCACGACGAAGCCCCCGTTCCGGTACAACCAGTTTGGGGGGTCGGCTGGCGGCCCGCTGGTGCGGGACCGGACGTTCCTGTTCGGCAATTGGGAGCGGTACTACTTCCGGCGGTCCACGCAGCAGATCGGCACCTTCCCCACGGCGCAGCAACGGGGTGGCAACTTCAATGACCTTCTGACGGCCACCGGCCAGTTGATCCCCGTCTTTGATCCGGCGAGCACGGCGGTGAACCCGGCCGGGCAGCCGGTGCGCATGCTTTTCCCGGGCAATCTGATCCCCACTAACCGTCTGGACCCGGTGGCGCTCAAGATCAACGAATTCTATCCGCTGCCGAATCGTACCCCCACCAACGCGTTTACCAATGCGAACAACTATGGCCGCTTCGGCAGTGAGCAGCGCTACATGCAACAGTACACGCTCAAGGGCGACCACCGGTTCAGCGACCGCAACTCGATCTTTGCCCGCTACTCGTTCTTCAACCACACCACGGACAACGGCGCGAGCGGGGCAACCATTTACCCGAGCGAAGTGATCTCGAAGCGCGACGACAATCTGAAGAATTGGAACATCGTCATCTCCGACACCCACACCTTCACGCCGACACTGATCAACGAGTTCCGCGTGGGCGCCACGCGCGGCTACTTCCCGTTCGTTGTGCGGAGTTTCGGAGGCGGCTGGCCCCAGAAACTGGGGCTGCCTTCGGTGGTTCCGGCCGATACGTTCCCGGCAATCAATAACGGCTTGCCGGGTTTCAATACCGGAACCGCCGGCTTGCGCGGCAGCATCAATTGGCAGTTCCTGGATACCATCACCAAAATCACCGGCGCGCATTCGTTCAAGATGGGCATCGACTTCCGAACTCTTCAGGGCAACAACCTGCAACGTTCGGCACCATCGGGAGCATACAACTTCGCGGCGGGCCTCACCGGCAACCCGACCGCGCCGGCCGGAACCGGCTCGGCGTATGCGTCGTTTCTGCTGGGGGCCGTGACATCGGCCACCGCCACCACACACCTGGGCGAATCGCAGCGCAGCCACAGCCTGAGCGGTTTCTTTCAGGATGACTGGAAGGTGACACGTCGTCTGACGCTGAATCTTGGCCTTCGCTATGACTTCCAGGCGCAGTCTGTCGAGAATCGCGATGGCACGACGAACTTCGACCTGAACTGCCGGCTGCCGAACGGTCTTTCGGGCTGCACCGTCTACGCGGGCGTGGGTGGCCAGCCGCGAGCCTTCCGGGCCAACGACTTCGGTAACTTCGGACCCCGGTTCGGCTTTGCCTGGGATGTGCATGGGAATCAGAAGACTGTCGTTCGCGGCGGGTTTGGCGTGATTTATCCTTCGCAGATGTGGCGCGAAAACTACGGTAACGCCGCCGGGTTCGCGCAGACATCCACGGCGTACCCGCAGGCGAATCCCAACCTGCCTGCGTTTGATCTGAGGATCGGGTTGCCGTTCGCGCCCGTGCCCCCGCGTGGCCGGGAACTGGGCGCACAGCCGTTCCTGGGACAGGGCGTGGCCATTGATGAGCGCGATGGGAGCATCCCGCGGTCGCAGCAGATGTCGCTCTCAGTGCAGCATCAGCTGCCGGGCGCGTGGCTGGTTGAGGCCTCGTATTCCGGCAACGTGGGCAGCGGCTTCACGGCCGGCAGCTATGACTTCAACCAGTTGCCCAACGAACATCTGGCCCAGGGCCTGGCCCTGAATCAACAGGTGCCGAACCCGTACCGCGGCATGGTGCCGGGGGCACTGGGCGGCGCGACCATTTCGCGTTTGCAGTCCCTGCGGCCATTTCCGTACTACTCCGGCATCGCCATCCGGAATCCGCGGCTGGGTGCCTACAATTCACATCTCATGCTGCTGAGCGCGGAAAAGCGCATGGCCCGGGGACTCACCATGCTGCTCTCATTCACCGGTGGAAAGATCATCTCTGATAGCCTGGCGAATCCGGTCAACTTCGGAGCCGTCGAGCAGGTGAATCAGATTGGCTATCAGGACGGCAAGTTCAACCGGCGGCTGGAGCGGTCCGTGGACCCCACCGATGTATCGAAGCGCGCTGTGCTCAGCCTGGTCTACGAACTGCCGTTCGGGCGCGGCGCCGGGGCGCTCAACCGTATCATCGGCGGTTGGCAGGTGAACACTATCGGAATCATGCAGACCGGCTTGCCGCTGCTGGTGACAGGCGCCAGCAACTTCCTGGCGAACCGCCCGAACTCCACCGGCACCTCGGCCCGGCTTGAGGGTGGGCGCAGTGCTCTGCGCTGGTTTGACACGAATCAATTCGAGAACCCGGCCAACTTCAGCTTCGGCAATGTAGGCCGGGTGCTGCCCGACGTGCGTGGACCGGGAACCGTGAACTGGGACCTTTCGCTGCTCAAGAACACGAAGATCAACGAGCGGTTCAATGTGCAGTTCCGCGCGGAAGCGTTCAACGTGATGAACCACGTCAATCTGGGGATCCCGAACGGCGGATTCGTGGCCGGCGCGAATGGCCGGAACCAGAGCGGAACGTTCGGCACCATCACCTCGTCACGCGACTCACGGAATGTTCAGTTCGCCCTGCGCCTTGCATTCTGAGGAACACGCGCAAGACGGACTCGCTCCGGCTTTCTCTTGAGCCACGTGTTTTTGGACGTTTGGAGCGGCGCCGACGCGCTCCTGGCGTTCACCTGTCGCGTGCGTGCCATTGGCGCTTCGGGCGGCGCGCGTGCTCTGATACCCTGGGGGTATGAGGAAGCTCCTGATCGCTTTCGCACTTTCTCTCGGCCTGCACGCGGCCGACGTCACGGGTACCTGGATCGCGCAGGTGGAGACTTCCGCGGGCAGCGGATCGCCCACCTTCGTCTTCAAACAGGAAGGTGAGAAGATCACCGGCACCTATAGCGGCGCGCTGGGTGACGCCAAGGTGGCGGGCACCGTGAAAGGCGACGACATCGTGTTTGCCTTTCAGGTGGAACCGGGCGGTGAAAAGGTGGAGGTGACCTACAAGGGCAAGCTGGAGGGTTCCACCAAGATGAAGGGAACACTTGTTATCCCCGGGCTGGGCGAGGGGACCTTCACGGCCACCAGGAAGTAAACGGCTACGGCAGCCGCCTGCCGCAACCGCCTACAGTAACCGGAAGTTCACTTCGATGGTGGCCTGCACAGCGACCGGCCGCCCATCTTTCATGCCCGGCCGGAAGCGCCATTTCTGCACGGCTTCGATGGCCTTTTCGTCCAACCCCAAGCCAAGCGGCCGGATCACGCGGAGATCGCGCGGATTTCCCTTGTCATCCACCACCACGAAAAGCACCACGGTGCCCTGGAACTTGGCTTTGCGGGCCTCTTCGGAATACTCGGGTTCCACTTTGAAGATCACCTGCGGGGCCGATACGCCACCGCCGACCCGGTAAACACCGCCGCCGACACCGCCGCCTTCCCCGGGGCCGAATCCGCCGCCGCGGCCGGAACCGATGCCGCCACCCGATCCCGATCCGATGCCGGCGCCAGACCCGGTGCCGTTCGAAGGCGGACCGATTTTGGCCAGCGGATCGCCAAACTGCGCCAGATTCACCTGCGGCAGATTGGCGTCGGGCTGAATGATCAGGGTGGGCTCCATGATCAGCTTGGGCGCGGGATTGTTGATCACCTGCGCGGGCGGAACAAATTGCTTGGTGGCCACGCGAGGCAGGCGGCCCTTGGCGGCCTGCAACGGCGACCGGTCGCCACCACCGCCACCGCCGCCCATCTGCTTCTGAGAGGGCGCGTTTTTCGGGATGTAGGGAGCCAGATCCACAGCCTTGTCCAGCGCCAGCTTCGTGATATTCTGGACGTCCTTCGACGAAAAGACCGTCAACAGCAGCACCGCCACTGTGATATGGATCACCATGGACGTGGTGCCGGCCTTGGTCTCATTGCCGGCATAGCTACCCCAGATGCTCTTCACCGCCACCGGCTTTGAAGTGACCTCGAGTGGCGGAAGCTTGGGCGGGTTGAAGGTTTCCTTGATCTGGCGGATGAATCCGCGCAGCCAGGGTTCGGACTCGTAGCCTGCCAGGGACCGGGCCAGTGCGTCTTCAGCCGAGCCCGCCGGGGGGTATCCCGGGGGTGTTCCTTGGGGTTGATATGCCGTGTTGTCCATCAGTCCACTACTCTCCCTTTTAACCCCCCGCGCCTCGGAGTTCTCAGGGTTGCTACGAATTGGACGAGCGAGCGCCCGTTCTGGTTACCAAAAATGGAATTCGCCGACGGGATCCGATCCGCCCTCATTCTACCATACGGCCCTGCCGCGTCCTTTCCGTTCCTGGACTCTGTTTACAACCGGATGAAGACCTGGTCCCGATGAAGCTTGGCGGCTAACAGATAAACCGCGCCCACATTCAGCAGCGCGTACAGCAGCGCCGCGTTCCGTGGTGAAAGAAACTGCACCGCCACACCGTATACAGGTTGCCGCAGTCCGGTATAACCCATCGCCTTTTCAATCAACTCCGAAGCTACGTAGCCGGCAATGGAGTTCACGCCGAACGCCACGAAGAAACGTCCCCAGCGCGTCCATCCGGCGCCATCCACCACCCAGTGGCAGATCCCGAACAGGGTGCTCGAAATTCCCGCCATGAAGAGCGCGAACGACGGCGTCCAGAGGTTCTTGTTGATGGGAATCCAGGGATTCCACGCAAGTCCAAGGAAAATCAGTCCCTGTCCGGTGGTCATCAGCCAGGCTGACGCGGCCGCGGGGGTGAGCCCGGCCCGCACCAGGTGTCCGGCCAGCACGCCCAACAGCAGGGTGGTGATGGCTGGCAGGGTGGTCACCAGGCCCTCCGGATCCCAGGTGACCGTATTCTCGTAAAGGTGTCCGCCCAGAAGCAGCCGGTCGACGTAAGCTCCAAAGTTGCTCTCCGGATCCCAATGGCCCGCGCCTTGCCCGGGGACCGGCGCGTACTGCATCAACACAACGTACAGCCCCAGACACCCGGCCGCGGCCCAGGCCTGCCCGCGCCAGCGTGTGTAAAGAAAGATGGCGGCGCCCACGGCGTAGCAAATGGCGATCCTCTGCAGCACGCCCGGAATGCGCCACGTGGACCACGGCAAGTGCGGCAGCCCGTTCAGTACCAGCCCGATCAGAAAGATCAGCCCCGCGCGGCGCAGAGTATGCCCCAACAATGCTCCGCGACCGGCGCCCTCGGCCGTCCGCCGCGCAAAGGACAACGTCATGGAAAGCCCGGCGATCCAGACAAAGGAAGGGAAGACGATGTCGGTGAAGGTCCAGCCGTTCCACTGGGCGTGCAGCAACTGCGGGTAAGCGTCGGGCCAGCCGCCTGAGTTGTTCACCAGGATCATCGATGCGAGGATGAACCCCCGGAAGATATCGAGCGAAAGCAGGCGGCGTTGTTCGCGGCGTTGTTCCATGATGTGGCCGCTTCGCACGGCCGGATTGTTCGGCCAGGATAGCAGGTTACAGCATCAGCCGGAGACCGAACTGGAAGACCCGCCCATCGTTGAGCGCATTGGTGATTTTGCCGAAGGCGGGCGACGTCAGATTCCGCTGCGGCTCATCGAACTGCGGCGTGTTGGTGAGATTGTAGACCTCGGCCCGGAACTGAAGCCGCCATTCGCGCGCCTGACCCCAATCGAACTGCCGTGAGAGGGCGGCGTTCCAGTTGGCGATTCTGGCTTTTCGCAGGGTATTGCGGCCCAGGCTGCCCCGGTCCTCGCCAGGGCGGAGGTAGCCGAACCGGTCCCGGCGCAGGATGACGGGCGCCACGTCGGGATGCCGGATGGTCTTGCCCAGGATGGACGGGTCCAGGATATGCGGCCGATCGCTCGAGCCACCGTCCACGTTGCCGAAGCCGGGTGCGTCACTGCCAATGAACAGCGTCAATGGCGTACCCGTCTTGGCCAAGGCAGACCCCGCCAGTTGCCAGCCATTGGCCACCCACCGCCCAATCCAACTCGCGGCCGGCGCCAGCCGGGGCAGATCGTAGGAGTAGCTGCCCGAGATTGAATGCGTCGAATCGAAATTGCTCAGGCCCTTGCGGTCGTTGAACGAATCCGGTTCGGACTGGGCCCTTGCCCGCGTCATATCGCGATTGGCGGCCGTCGAGGTGTAATCGGACCCCTCGTCGATCGACTTGCCGAACGTATAGCTGACATTCCCGCGCAATCCGCGCCAATTCGGCACATCCAGCGACGCCTGGCCGGCGTTGAACGTCGAAAGGCCGCCATTCACCACATAGCGCACTTCGTAGAATCGTGGATCCGCCCGGCGCGCGTCCACCGTATCCAGCGTTTCGCGAATCCCCGGCACATGCCCGCCCCGGTTCGTGATGAAGGTGTTCATGGCCTTCAGACCGCGGCTGGCCACGTAGCCCAGGCGCAGCATCGCGCCTCCCGCCAGCTTCCGCTCAAGCGACAGCCCGCCGTGGTGCTCGTAGGGAGACACCAAATCCCCGGCCATGATGGTGGGCGAACTGCGTCCTGCCGATTGCAGGCTGAGCCCGCCTAAAGGATTCAGCAACGACGGGTTCTGAATCTGCACGTTCCGCACGTGCGGCAAATTGAAACGAACCTGCTGATACGTCACCGGCGGGATCTCATCGAATGACACCGTATACGTCTGCCGCAGCATCCAGCCTCGGCCCAAATCCACCGCCAGGCCCCAACGCGGGCTGACGTTGTTGAGATCTGCCCCGTACGGCGGCGGGTGATACCCGTTCACCTCGGTGGGGGCTGTGACCAGGTTGTAGCGCACTCCATAGTAGAGCGATACCCGCCGTGCGATGGTCCACCGGTCGCCCAGAAATGCGTTGGCGGCCCAGCGCCGGAAGCCGCGATTCAGCTCACCGAGCGTGGTCTCGTAGAACGATGGCGTGCCAAGACGAAGGTTCTCGATGGCGCCACGGCCAAAGTTGTTCGTGAAACTGAAAAATCCCCGGCTGTTGGCCGTCTCGATCCCATTGTGGCGGTAGCGAGTGAAGTCGCCGCCCACGATCAACTGATGACTTCCACCGGCGCGATGGGTGACGGAACCACCATAGCGGAACGACGTCAGGGCGCGGTTTAACGGGAACTCGCCGTCCGGACCCAACTCCTCAATCTGATACCCCACCCGCACGCGGAACGGCATGGCGTTCGGCTCGGCGTCGAACACCGACCGGGTACGGTTGAAGAGAAACCCGGTGGTGGCCGAGGTCCTCGGTCCAAAATCCCGGCGCCAGGTGATCTGGCCCCGATGCGAGTGCAGCGCGGCGTCGGGGTTCTGCCCGGCCACCAGTTGGAACGCATCGGTGCTCTCCCGGGTCAGTTGGTGCGAGACGCTCAGCCGGCCCAGACCGCCCAGATCCTGGTCCAATCGCAGCAACCCCTCCACGCCATCGATCACCTGCGGCGCATTGGTGTTGAGCGCGCGGGCGTCGAAATCGGGACGATTGGGCAATTCCCTGGGATAGGCGTTGAGGAAGCGTTCGATCAGCGGGCGCAGTTGCGGGTCATTCGTCAATGCCGTGCGCTCGCCGGCCAGGGGCACCAGCACGTTGCCGTTCACCATGCCCCGGATGCGGCGCATGGTTCCACCCACGGTGAGCCACGTCGCGGGGCCCAGCGCGCCCGCCCCCTGCGCACTCACGATGTTCCTGCGGGACGGCTTCACCGGGCCCGATTGGAAGAACGTCCGCGCATTGAACACACTGTTCTGATGCTGGTGCTGCATCTCGCCGTGCCAGGTGGAAGGCCGGCTCAGGGCCCCTAATGTATAGCCGCCGCCCGTGCGGCCGAACTGCGAAGCATAGAGCCCTGCCTCGGAACGCGGCTCAGCCAGCAGTGAGATCATCGCGCCCAGCCGCTGGTTCAACTCCTTGATCGCGTTGTTGTCGATGAGGTTGACAGCGACGTTCTCATTGCGCATCCCGCCCGATTGCATGCGCGGGCGCCCCGCGGTCGCGGCCGGTTTTACAGGCTCCGCGGGAGCCGGTTTAGCGGGCTCCCCCGTCGTGACCGATACGGCGCCGGATACGGTGCCAGGCGAGGACTGCGCGGAGCACATCCCCACCCAAACGAGCGCGCTGAGACAAGCCGGGCCCACGCCGCGTTTAGCTCTGAGGAGCCCCTTCGTCCACCTTGTAGATGGCCATGCCCGAAAGCAGCTTCGGATAAAAATCGGTCGACTTCTGGGGCATCACCCCGCCGCCGAACGAGATATCGGCCGTCTGATCCACCGATGGCGGATTGAGCAGGAAACCCACCTGATAGTTGCCGTTCCGCACATCGGCGATGGCCGGGTCCGCGCCACGCACATACTTCAGGTGCCGCTCGTCCCGCACGGCTTCGTCGCTGATCCCAAGATGTTCGCGCAGGATCACACCGTGCAGCACCTTGACGTCCAATTCGTTCTCACGATCGCACTCAAGCAGGTATGCCTTGCTCTCGCCCGAAATCACCACACCGATCCGGATGACGTCCTTGTGCATCCCCGCCCAGGCGGCCTTCATCGCAGCGTCGTTCTCAAACGCCTGCACCCTGAAATCGGCGGAGGCGGCTTTGAGGAACTCGCGTCCGTCGAAGTCGGGCAGATTCTTCACCAGCCGGTGCGTGCCCAGAATCTTCAGGCCCGGCGAGTACATGTTGACGAAGGTCATCATGGTGAACGCCGCGCCCGCCATGCCGGGGTTTGCGTGGTGGAACGCCAGCGACGTTTCGTAGCGATGGTGCCCATCGGCGATCAGCAGTTTCTTGTCCGCCATCAGCGCCGTGATTTCCGCGGCAGCCGCGCCCGTGATCTTCCACAAGCGATGCGTGGCGCCGTATTCGTCGTTCACCACGCACACCGGCTCACCGGCGGCCGCGGCGTCCAGAATGCGGTCGATCGCGCCCTCATGGTCCGGGTAGAGCATGAAGATCTGTCCGAAGTGCGCGTGGGTGTGCTTCAGCACCTCCATGCGATCCTTCTTTGGGCCCGCCAGCGTCAACTCATGGCGGTGCACGATGTTGGCGGAATACTCCTCCACACCGCCCAGGCCAATGAAGCCCTTGCGGGTAAGTCGCTCGCCGCCGTCGGGCAGGGTGAACTCCTGGAAGTAGGCAAAATAGCCGGGCTCGGCGTCGCGAGCCAGGATGCCTTCCGCGATCCACTGGTTGAAGTGCCCGGCGGCGCGGGTGTAGACGTTATTCGATTCGTTGTCGCCCTCCTGTTTTTCGCCAAGAATCACCCGCACCAGATTGTGCGGGCTCAGCGACAGGTAGCGCTTTCGCATGTCTGGATAGATCTTGTCATAGGGCTGCGTGACTAGGTTATCCAGAGAACCGGCGGAGGCGGTGTAGCGATAGGGTCTGAAAGGGGAAATGCGTGCCATTACGTGTGAAATTGGGGTCTCTTCCAGGATACCAGCCTGCCGCCCGGTTTCATCCGCTCGCTACCTCCCGGCGGCACGAGCAACCTGCTGGATCAACTCCGCGCCCCCTTCCACCTCCAACTCATACGAAAGCCAGTAGACCGGCTTCGGCAGCCGGAACGGCTCCAGCTTCACCCAGTCCTTCTCGGTGGTCATCAGCGCCGGGCCGGGCAGCACGGCCACCTCTTCAGGGCGATAAGCGTGATGATCCGGGAAGATGGTGAACTGTTTTACCCGTTCACCCCGCACGGACTGCCGGAAAGCGGCCGGGTTGCCCAGGCCGCAGAACGCCGTGCCTTCAAGGCTTCCCAGCGGAGCCTGCCGGCCGGTTGCACCCAGCACCCACGCCTTCGGCGTCAGCCGCGCCAGATGAATGGCTGCCCGCGTGTTGTGCCGCCGGATCTCGCGCCGCAACGCTTCGCACTGCCGGCCCGCGGGCGCCCGCATGATCACAATGGCGTGGGCCCTGGCCAGTGCGGCGGCGGTCTCGCGACCCCTTCCCGCCGGAAAAAGGCCACCCCCGAACGGGTCCATCGCATCCAGCACAACGATGTCGCACCGGCGTTCCAGCGCCCAGTGCTGGAAGCCGTCATCGAGGATCATCACATCGGGCCGGAAGTCCCGTTCCACCAGCCGGCCGGCCGCCGCACGGTGTGCCCCGATGCCCGTGATGCAGACCCCCGAGCGCAAGAACAACTGGGGCTCATCCCCGGTATCCCGCGGGCTCATTCGAGCACCGGGGGCCAACGCCAGCACTTTCCTCGATCCGCGCCCATAGCCCCGCGTCAGCACGGCCGGGCGAAGCTTGCGTTCCGCCAGTCCACGGGCCAGCCAGAGCGCTACGGGAGTCTTGCCGGAGCCCCCCATCGCCAGTCCGCCCACACTCACCACCGGTGTACGCAGTGTTGCCGGTGTCTTCAGGGAGCGGTCCAGCCAAACCAACCCGCGCCAGAGCCACGTCAAGGGCGTTAAGGCCTGCAAAGGCGACCCCACCCGTAGCGTGCGCGATTCCAACTCGACAACCGCCTCCACAATGCGATCCGCCGCTCCCCGCCGCGCCTCCGCCAGTTCCAGCGCCAGCAGCCCCAGCCGGGCCCGCGCTCCCCCATCGCGAAGCAGGGCGTCCACGGCCGCTGCCAAGCCCTCGCCATTAGCAATTTCATGCACCGCGCCGCGTTCGCGGAACTCCTGCGCGATCATCGCGAAGTTCTCCATGTGCGGGCCGATGATCACCGGCCGTGCCGCCGCCGCCGGCTCCAGAATGTTGTGCCCCCCGCGCCGCGCGAGCGTGCCCCCCATGAAGACCACGTCGGCAATCGAAAACAGGCCGCTCAATTCGCCGATGGTGTCCACCAGCAGCACGCCCGGCAACCGGAGCCTGGCGCCGGGCTGCAAGCCGCTGCGGCGCAGGTAAGGAATGCCCGCCGCTTCCAGTTTGCCCGCCGCTATGTCGAAACGTTCCGGCCGGCGCGGTACAAGGACCAGCAACACGTCGCGATGCCTGCCCCCAAGCCGGCGAAACGCCTCGATCACAACGTCGTCTTCATCCACATCGCCATCGCCCAGCGGCGGCATGGTGCTGGCGGCAATCCACACCGGCGGCTGCTCAAGCCGCTCCAGCAGGCCGCGCACCACAGCCGCCACATCCTCCGGACCGGCCGGCGTGAAGTCGTACTTGAGATTGCCGCAAACGCCGGTCAACGCCGCGGGCGCGCCGATTTCGATGAACCGCTCACGGTTGAACTCGCTTTCAGCCAGCAGGCGGTCAACCTGGCTCAAGACCGGTGCGAAGAACCATCGCAGCCGCCGGTATCGCCCCATGGCGCGATCGGAGATCCGGCCGTTGGCCAGAATGAGCGCCGCGCCGGTCCGCTTCACCTCGCGGAAGAAGTTCGGCCAGATTTCGGTCTCAAGAACCACCACCACCGCCGGGCGTAAGCACCGCAGGTGCCTTCGAATGGCGAAGCAGTAGTCGAACGGGGCGTAGAAGATGCCGTCCACCTGGGCTGCCAGTCTCTGCACGGCCATCTCGCGTCCCGCCACCGTGCCCACCGAAACCCAAAGCGGAGTGCCGGGCCAGCGTTCGCGCAGCGCCTTCACCAGGGCCGTGGCCGCCACCGCCTCGCCCACGGAAACCGCGTGCAACCAGACGCCGCCCGCGGGCGTCCCGTTAAAGGCAAAGGCGCCAAAGCGCTCGCCGAGCCCATCCGCGTAGCCGCGGCGCCGGGCCACGCGCCAGAGAACGTACACTAAGACCAGTGGGAACGCCACCCACTGCAGGACGCGATAAAGGAGATAGATCAACGTGCGCAAGACCGGCCCGTTCGCTTTTGCGTTTTTCAGTATAGCGGCAGCATTCCTGGCCGTACAGGATCAAGGCGCCGCACAGGACAAGGGAAAGGAAGCCCAGCCCTTCCGCCCCGCGGCGCTGGAGTCTTTCAAGGGTAAGGTCAAGTTGGATGGCGTGACAGTGGCTGTGCAGGCCTTCGATCGTGACGAGGAAGCGGCCACGGCTTTCGGCAAGGTGTCGCCTTATCGCTTCGGTGTCCTGCCGGTGCTGGTGATCATCCGCAATGATCGTCCGCAGGCCCTGAAGCTGGACGGTATGCGCTTGGAGTATCACTGGGGGCGGAACCGCATTGAGGCCACCCCGGCTGCAGACGTGGCGTACCTTGTGGGTCCCGACAAGCCTAAGCTGCCGTCAACCCGGCCGATTCCACTGCCGCGCCGGAAGAAGAAGAATCCGCTCGCCGCCTTCGAGATCGAGGGCCGTGCATTCGCGGCAAAGATGCTGGGGCCCGGCGAGGAAGCGCACGGCTTTTTCTACTTCCAGACGCAGAACCGCGTTGATTCCAAACTCTACCTCACCGGCATCGTGGAAGCCGGCACCAACAAGGAACTGTTCTACTTCGAAATCCCGTTCGAGGACTAGTCAACCGATGCTCTCAAGCCGCCCCGAGGCGGCTGAACGGTACGCCGCATCCAGCGTGCGCAGCAGGTGCAGGCTGTGGCCCGCCTTGAGCATCGGACTGGCGTTGCGCGCGTCGGCGTCAATCGCCTCCTGCACGAACAGAGCATAGGCGTTGCTGTTGTCTGCCTGGAACGTCTCGCGCTCCGCGCCGGGCTTGCCGTATGTCATCCAATCAAGGGTACGCCCCGCGCCGCTTTGGGTGCCATGCACATCGAACCGCAGCCAGCCGTTGCTGCCCCACAGGCTCACTCCGCTCTGATAGCCCTTGTCGACGTAATACCCGTCGTGCAGGCTGGCGATCAGGCCATTCCGCATCACAAGCGTTGCCGCCACCGAGTCTTCCGCGGTGTGCGGCAGCCGGTTGGCGTTGCGCGTGATGGCGCTGGCGTGGGTGAAGCTGCTTTCCGTCAGGTACGTCAACAGATCCAGATAGTGAATGCCCACCCAACTGAGGAACCCGCCGAACGCCCGCTCCTTACGGGCCACCCAACTCCGTCCATAGTCCGGGGACTTCAACCGTGTCTGGTCGGCCACCAGAAACAGGTGCGCGGCGTAGGGCGTTCCTATCGCTCCGTCTTGAACCAGCGTGCGTGCCCGGCGGATGAGCGGTAGCACGCGGTTCGCCACCGCCAGCATCAGGAAGAGATGCTTCGAGTCGGCCATCCGTGCGAGCGGCGCGAAATCGGCTGCCCTGACGCACGCGGGTTTCTCGGCGATCACGTGCGTGCCCGCCTCAAGCGCCATGCGAACAAAGCCCGGCGAGCGGTCGGCCGGGTACGACACCACGCTCACTTGTGGCCGGAAGCGCTCCAGCAATTCGCGTTCATTCGCGAAGTGCCGCCAGGGTGTGCCGCCGGCCGTTTGGAACTTCGGGTAGCGGGTGGCGGCAAAGGGTCCCGCAACGGCAATCTCATCCACGCGCCGCGCGCTGGCGGCGGCTTCCAGGTAGTTGTCCACATGGGGCGACTCGGCGTCAAACAGCAGGGCAAGCTTTGGCATGGCGATCAATGCTATTGTGCATCCGATGGATCGCGCAGTTCTAGTGACGGGTGCGGCGCGGCGCATGGGGCGTGCCATCGCCCGGCGTCTTGCGGGCGAAGGATGGCGCGTGGCCATCCACTGCCAGACCTCAGTCGCCGAAGCGCGGGCGCTGGCGGAAGAGTGTCCCGGGTCCCTGGTGTTTCAGGCCGATCTTTCGCGAGTGCCGGAGATAACGCGCCTCTACAGCGAGGTCCACAGCCGGATGGGCCGGCTCGACGGTGTGGTGAACAATGCGGCCCGCTTCACGCGAATCGATCCGCTTGAGATCACGGAAGACCAGTGGGATGAGATTCACGATGTCAACCTGAAGGCCGTGTTCTTTTCCTGCCAGCAGGCCGCGCGGATCATGCTGGCGGCCGAGGGTGGGCGCATCGTCAACATCAGCTCGCTCGGCGGCTTGAAAGCCTGGGGGTCGCATGCCCACTACTGCGCGTCAAAGGCCGGTGTCATTCATCTCACCCGGGCTCTGGCGGCCGCCTGGGCGCCCAGCGTGAGCGTGAACAGTGTGGCGCCGGGTGTGATTCCATTCGGCGCGGAAGAAGAGCAGAGCGTGAGCCGCCTCATTCAGGCCACACCGGCACGCCGCGCGGGCACGGGCGAGGAGGTTGCCGAGGCGGTTTCCTATTTCCTGAACGCAACCAGGTTCATCACGGGACAGGTGCTGGCTGTGGATGGCGGGCTGAGCTTGAAGTAGTTTACCGCCGGCCGCGGCCTCGCCGGTTTCTGGAGTCCGCTTCAATCCGGATTGGAATGGTCCGGTCCAGATCTTGGTCGGAGGCTTCCGCCGTAGCTTCGCCCGGGAACTTTTACTCGTCCGGATTTCCCGGTGGCTTGAACTCATCGGTGCTGAACACCCGGGGACGCTCTTCGCCGGGTCCGGCAACCTCAAGCACCAGGGCGACCGTCGTCCTGGGACCCTGAAAATAGGGCACCCGGATCGCGTGAATACCGCCCTTCAACCGGATGCTGCCACGCCTGACTTCGGGCGAATGCACGCCGTCGTTGTCGATCACCAACTGCCCGTCGATGTAGAGCATCGCGGCGTCGTCCGAGATCAGGCGAAACCGGTAGAGCCCGGGCTTGTCGATCCAGAACTTCCCTGAGTAGTCGATGGCGAACCATTCGAAGCGGTCCGTCACGCCGGGGAAGCCGAACGAGAAGTCCTGGGGTGGGACGTTGAGGGAGGTTGCATAGATGGACCCCACGGGCTTGCGCCCCGCCAGTTCGGCGAGCGAACTGGTGGAGTTCGGCAGATGGTAGACGTCGCCCTTCAGCCCTGAGGGGATGACGACAGTGGTCCCGAAAACAGGCTGCTGAACGAGTGCGGCGACACACAGCAGGAGTGACATGCCTAATTGAACGCACAAGGCTTCGCTCTGGTTCCGCGAAACTGCCCGGCGTGGTGGGGTCTTGCCACCACGGTTCCGAATTGGCTTGGGCGTAACGGGGATTGTCTGGCTCACCCGCTAGGGTGGCGCCACGCTACGTTGAAGACCGCAGCAAGTGGTCGATGCGCTCGGCTGAGAACCGCCACTCATCAGGAATTCTCTCGGTTGTACCCGCTCCGGCGGCGCGAGGTCCCCAAGTGTGGTGCTCGTAGAGTATGGTGTCACCGCGCCCTTTGGCGGCGGCGCGAAGCATCTGAGCCACGTCGGCCGCGCGGGCCAGGTAGAGCCGAGGCATCTGGTCGGGTCTTACGTCCTTGAATTGAACGAAACAGAGCACGGTGTTCCGGCTATGTCTCTCGAGCCAGACTTCTATGGCTTGATGATAGTCCGCGTTACGGACGAAGGACTGCGTCAGGCCCCAAGAGCCGTCCTGGCTGCCTTTCACTGAGACCTTCATCAGGTGGTCTTCCCGCACCACGATAAGATCGTACTCCGGCTGGTTCGCACCGTATTGCACTGAAACGTCGTAACCGAGCCGGGCAAACTGCGCGGCCGCGATGGCTTCCGCCGCCACCCCAATGTGCCAGGAACCGGTGTTCTTGCGAGGCATTCTCCGATTGTAGTTGGCGGGCGCGCGGCCCCCGTGCATGCCATTCCCTGTATACTTGGGCGGAATCGTTTCATCATGAAGCTCTCCGTTGTACTCACCACCCTCCCACTGTTCCTCGGCGCCTCCACAGCCCTCGCCCAGGAGTTCGACCTCCTTCTCAAGGGCGGCCATGTCATCGACGGCAAGAACCGCCTCAGCGCCCTTCGTGACGTCGCTATCAAGAACGGCCGCATCGCCCTGGTGGCCGCCAACGTCGCCTCCTCCCGCGCCCTCAAGACCGTGGATGTCTCAGGACTCTACGTCACACCCGGCCTCATCGACATCCACGTTCATGTCTACGCCGGCACCGGTGAGCGCGGCTCCTACGCCGGCGACAACAGCGTCTATCCCGACGGCTTCACCTACCGCACCGGCGTCACCACCGTCGCCGACGCCGGCAGTTCCGGCTGGCGCAATTTCGAGGACTTCAAGAACCGGGTCATCGACCGTTCCCGCACCCGCATTCTCGCCTTCCTCAACGTCGTCGGCCATGGCATGCGCGGCGGCCATTTCGAACAGGACATGAGCGACATGGATGCCAGGCCCACCGGGGAAATGGCGCTCAAGCACAAGGGCGTCATCGTCGGCATCAAGACCGCGCACTTCGGCGGACCGGAATGGAAGCCGGTGGATCAGGCGCTTGAAGCAGGCCGCGCGGCGAAGATTCCTGTGATGGTCGATTTCGGCCGGGCGTATCCGGAACGGTCGCTTGCTGAACTCATCACCTCCAAATTTCGTCCCGGCGATATCTTCACGCACTGCTATGGCGGCGCTCGCGGCGAACTGATCGACGGCCGTGTGAACCCCGCCATCCTTCCGGCGCAGAAGCGCGGTGTCATCTTCGACGTCGGTCACGGCGGCGGCAGCTTTGTCTTCCAGACCGCCGTGCAGGCGTTCAAGGAGGGCTTTTATCCCAACTCCATCTCAACGGATCTGCATATCTCCAGCATGAACGCCGGCATGAAAGACATGCTCAACGTGATGAGCAAGATCATGGCGCTGGGCATGACACTGGACGACGTGATCCTGCGTTCCACCTGGAATCCGGCGCGGGAGGTTCAACATGAGGAACTGGGGCATCTGTCGGCGGGCGCCATCGCTGATGTGGCCGTGCTTCGCCTGGAGCGCGGGCGCTTCGGCTTCGTCGATCAGAACGGCGGACGCCTCGACGGGGACCGCAAGCTGAGTTGCGAGATGACCCTGCGCGGTGGCCGCGTGGTCTACGATCTGAACGGCCTCTCTCGCGAACCGTGGGATAAGATGGCCCCGGGCGCTCGCGGCGGCGACCCGCGCTGGGACGGTTTTGCGGCCCCGGCCGGGGGCGGGGGGACGCGCAAGAAGTAGCTCCACCGCGGCATAATGGGGAGGCCTCCATGCAGCATCGCCTCGCCATTCTCACACTGGTAACCACCACCATGGGCCCCATTGTTCACGGACAGGATCGCGGCTACGCCCGCTCCGTCGTCATGACGCGGCACGGCATCGCCGCCACCAGCCACACGCTCGCCTCGCAGGCCGGGGCGCAGATTCTTGCCGCCGGCGGCTCGGCGGTGGATGCGGCCATCGCCGCGAACGCCGTATTGGGTGTCACCGAACCCATGATGTGCGGCATCGGTGGCGACCTCTTCGTCCTCTACTGGGAAGCCAAGACCGGCAAGCTCTGGGGCTTGAACGCCAGCGGCTGGGCTCCCGCCGGCCTCACCGTGGAGTATCTGCGGGGCCTCAAGATGGACAAGATGCCGCAACAGGGCATCCACGCCGTCACCGTGCCGGGCGCGGTGGACGGATGGGCGAAGATGCACGGCAAGTTCGGGCGGCTGCGATGGGAACAGCTCTTCGGAGCGGCGGTCCACTATGCCGAAGAGGGCTATCCGGTTCCAGAGATCCTCCAGGCGGCCTGGCAGCGCAACCGGCAGCAGCTTGATGCACACCAAGAGAGCCGCCGCGTGTTTCTTCCGGGCGGCGCCGCACCCGCGGTCTCGGCGGTCTTTCGCAACCCCGATCTGGGGCGCGCCATGCGTCTGGTGGCCCGCGCGAATGGACGCGACGAATTCTACCGCGGGGCCATCGCCCAGGCCATTCTCGCCACTTCGGCGAAGCTGGGCGGAACCATGTCGGCCGCCGACCTTGCGGAGTTTTCAAGCGAATGGGCGGAACCCATCCACAGTACCTACCGCGGCTGGCGGGTTTACGAGTTGCCGCCCAACGGCCAGGGGATCGCGGCGCTCCAGATGCTCAATGTTCTCGAGCAGTTTCCGGCCGCTCCCCAGGGCCCGCATAGCGCCGAGGAGCTTCACAAGAAGATTGAGGCGATGAAGCTTGCCTACGCCGACCTTCGTCCGCGCATCGGCGATCCGAAGTTTCACAAGATTCCCGTGGCCGGCATGCTCTCGCGGGAATACGCGCAGGAACGCGCTCGATTGATCGATCCCGCCAAGGCCAACTGCGATGCCGGGCCCGGCCAGCCCATGGGCAGCGACACCACCTATCTCGCCGTGGTCGACCGCGAAGGCAACATAGCATCGTGGATCCAGAGCATCTCGGCGGGCTTCGGGTCCGGTGTCACAGTGGAGGGCATGGGATTCCTGCTGCACAATCGCGGCGGCACCGGGTTTGAACTGGATGCCGGCCTGCCGCGCACGCTGGCGCCCCGCAAGCGCCCCTTCCACACCATCATTCCGGCGTTTATGGAGCGCGGCGATGAGCGGATCGGCTTCGGCATCATGGGTGGACCCAATCAGCCGCTCGCGCACGCGCAGTTCGTCTCCCACGTGGCCGACTTCGGCATGAACATCCAGGCGGCCCTTGAAGCTCCTCGATTCACGAAGAAAGGGCCGTCGGGCTGCGACGCCTCCATCGAATCGCGCGTGGGGCTCGAGACCCTGCGGCGCCTCTCCGCGCTGGGCCACGAACTGGAGATCCGCGACGCGCACTCATCCGCCATGGGCCGCGGCGCGGCGGTGCTCCACAATCGAAAAACCGGTGTGAACCAGGGCGCCTCGGACTCCCGCGCCGACGGCTCCGCCGAGCCTGAGCCGTTGCCGGTGCGCTAGCCCGTTTTTCTCACGGGAAGTGTAGCGGAAAGCCGCATTCTCTGGCATAACTGATTTTTCTAGTAAAAGTTGTGCGAAGAGAGGAGCGGCTTTCCCCTATGACAGAGTGTAGCCAATCAGAGTTCGA
>VFZY01000019.1 GCA_016870915.1 Acidobacteriota bacterium
TGTTCCGGGCCACCGAGCAGGATCCGGCGCGGGTGGAGTATTGGCGGAAGCACGAATACCCCGCGATTCGAGCCGAAGCGCAACAACTAGGCGCGGCCATCTATTTTGGCGATGAATCCAGCGTACGTTAAGTCCACATCGGATAGCAGGTATGAAGGCCCAAACCGGTACTCGCAGGGAACCGGCTCCACATCCCGGATCCGCACTGCCTTCGCAGCATCCAACTCGAATGATCCCAGCAGGATACCGCCCACTTCCGCGCCCCGCTTCGGCACCGCCCCGAACCCCTGCAGCGCCTCTGCCAGCGTCCTGTCCAGGGCATCGAAGTCCATCACCACACGTACACCCAGACCCGTGGGCTCCCACGTGTAGCTCGTCGCGCCGCTGACCGCTTCTCCGGGCGCCTTGTCCCGTTCCCCTTCGAGCGTCCCGCTCTCTGCAAGTACGTCTTCCAACCGTTCCTCCAGGTTCGAAGGCGTCGGACTATCGTAACCGGTCTCAACTGTTGAACTCAAGTTCACCTCGACGCGCTACTAAGCTACCATCGAACAGGTGGCCGGAACCCTTTATATTGTTGCCACGCCAATCGGCAATCTCAACGACATCTCCCTGCGAGCAATTGACACCCTGAAGTCCGTCGAGACCATCTACTGCGAAGACACCCGTCACACAGGCAGGCTTCTCCACCACTTCTCCATCCGGACCCCGCTCGCCAGCCTCCATGAACACAACGAGGCCGCCCGCATCGCCCAGGTTCTCCAGCGTCTCGACGCCGGCGCCCATCTCGCCCTCGTCAGCGATGCCGGTACGCCCCTCGTCTCGGACCCCGGTTTCGCGCTCGCCCGCGCCGCGCGCCAGGCCGGTCACACCGTCACGCCCATCCCCGGCGCCTCAGCCCTCATCGCCGCGCTCTCCGCCGCCGGCGTCCCCAGCGATGCCTTCTACTTCGGCGGCTTCCTGCCCTCCAAGACCAACCAGCGCCGCACCACCATCGAGTCCGCGCGCGCCCTCCCCTGCACCCTGATCTTCTACGAAGCGCCCCACCGCCTGCTTGAAACCCTGGCCGACCTGGCGGCGCTTCTGCCCGAACGCCGCATCACCATCGCCCGCGAACTCACCAAACTGCACGAGGAGTTCCTCGCCGGTTCGGCCGCCCAGCTTCTGGAAACGTTGGAAGCCCGCGCGGAAGTGCGCGGTGAGATCGTCCTGCTCATCGAGAAGCCGCCGGATGCCCCCGCCCGCACGCTCGATGAGGCCATCGAACGCATGACCGAACTCGCCGCGCAAGGCCAGCCGCCCACCGCCGCCGCGCGTCAGGCCGCGCTTGAGACAGGACATCCCAAGCGGGATATTTATAAAGGATGGGAAGCCGCCCGCCGGCGGTGAGATCTACTCCGCCGCCGCCACTTTGCGCGCGTTGTCGAACAGGAACGCGAGCGTCTTCTCGGTCTTGATCCGCGAAACCAGCCGCCCCATCGTTCCATCCTTCTGCCACTGGTCGCGAATCACCGGCATCGGCTGCCGCGTCTGCCGCGACACCCGCTGAATCTCCCGGTCGATCTCATCGTTCATCACCCCGATCGACTCACGCTCGGCAACCCGCTCCAGAATCAGCGACCCGCGCACTTCCCGCGCCGCCCGGTCCTTCGTCGACTCCCGGACCTTATCCCACTGGATGTCCATCTTCGACACATCCATGCCCTGCATCGCCATCGCGCTCAGGTACTCTTCCAGGTTGCTCCGGATCTGCTGGTCCACCCAAACTTCGGGCACCGCGAAGGAGTGCGCGTCGATCAGCTTGTCCACCAGCGCCGTCTTCGCCTTCTGCTGCGCGCTGTTCTCGGCCTCGCGGAACAGGCTCCGCCGAATCTCTTCGCGCAACTCGCCCAGCGTCTGCAGATCGCCCCGGATCGACTGCGCGAAATCGTCGTCCAGCTCCGGCAGCTCCTTCCGCCGCAGCTGCTTCAGCACCGCGTGGAATGTCACCTTCCGGCCCGCCAGCTTCTTCTGTCCGTAATCCTCCGGGTAGGTCACGTCGAATTCCTTCTCGTCGCCCGGCGTCAGGCCCGTCAGATTCTCCGTGAACTCGGGCATCGTGTCGGGGCTGCCCAGTTCCAGGGCAAGGCCGTCGCTCTGCACCGCGTCGCCTTCCACGCCCGCCACGCTCCGGATCGACACCACCACGTGATCGCCCGCGCCCACCGGCCGCGGATCCTCGTTCACGTACTCGGCCTTGCTCTCCCGCAGCCCGTTCAGCCGTTCGTCAATCTCGGCATCGGCCACCTCGGGTTCCTTATACTCCACTTCCATCCCGCGATAGTCACCCAGTTCGAACGAGGGCGCAATCTCGAACTCCGCCTTGAACCGCAGCGGTTCACCCGCGTGAAAATGCAGATCGGTGACATTGGCCCGGCTCACCATCCGCACCTTGTCCTCTTCCGCCTTCGCGTCCAGGGCTTTCGGAATCACATGGTCCAGCACCTGCTTCTGAATGTCCTGCTGGAACCGCGTCCGCACCACGCTCATCGGAGCCTTGCCCGGGCGGAATCCCGGCATGTGGACCTGCTTCTGGATCTTCTGCTCGGCGGCCTCGGTCTCCCGGGTGATCTCCTCAACGGGGATGGTCAGTTCCACCTCATACTTGCAACCTTCAACGACTGGCATAAGTACCAGTGTAGCCAACCGCTCCCCACCCCGGCATCACAACGCCATGCCAATGCACTATCATGGACCTTCCCCATGTGGATCCTCGTCGTTCTCGCTGCCGCTTTTCCGCTCGCCGCCCAGGTCAGTCCCTATCGCATCGAACGCGCGCCGTCCCGCATCACCCTCGATGCCCGGCTCGATGAACCGGCCTGGCGCGATGCCACGCCCGTGGGCGATTTCATCTTCAACTGGTTTGAATCCGGCGACCGCGAGCAGACCGATGCCCGCATGCTCTGGGACGACGACAACCTCTACGTCAGCTGGCGCTGCCAGGACCGTCACATCTCCGCTCAGGTCACCGAACGCCACGGGCCGGTATCCCGCGATGACTGCGTCGAGATCTTCATCAGCCCCAACCCCGCCAAGGTCCGCAACTACTACACCTTCGAGATCAACGTCATCGGCACCATGCTCAACCGCTGCCGCACCGACTGGTGGACCGGCCCGCCCACCTGGGAACCGGAAGGCGTTCAGTACCGCACCACCTACCACGGCCGCGCCCGCAAGGACGAATCCTCCGATGACCGCGAGTGGATCGTCGAGCTCGCCATTCCACTGCGCAACTTCGCCCGCGACGCCGCCCACATGCCCCCGCGCGATGGCGATGAGTGGCGCCTCAACCTGCAGCGAACCGGCGGCATCACCAACCGCCAGAACAGCACCTGGGCGCCCATCGCCCCGCCGTCCAAGAGCTTCCACACGCCCGAGAGCTTCGGCCGCGTGATCTTCAGCACCCAGGTGGCCGCCGCGCCCAACGCCGAAGCGGGCCGCAAACTCTACAACGCCAACTGCACCGCCTGCCACGGACTCGACGGCGCCGCCGGCGACCGCGCCCCCGCGCTCGGCGCCCAGCGCCGCTACCTCCGCCGCACCGAAGCCGAGCTCTTCGACGCCATCAAGGCCGGCATCGCCGGCACGCTCATGCCCGCTTCGCCGCTGCCCGATAGCCAGGTCCGCGAAATCGTCGGCTACATCCGCTCCATCCGCGCCACCGCCATCGACTTCGCCGCGCCCGGCGACGCCGCCCTGGGCCGCGAGGTCTTTGCCGGCAAAGGCAACTGCGCCGCCTGCCACATGATCGGCGGGCGCGGCGGCATCATCGGCCCCGATCTTTCGAATATCGCCGCCGAACGCAAGTACGAGGACCTGCGCGCTGCCCTAACGGTCGCCAAACCCGTTCCTCCGCGCGGCTTCCAGCCCGTGCGCGTCACGCTGCGCGACGGCCGGCGCGTGCGCGGAGTCATCAAGAACGAGAACAACTTCTCGCTCCAGGTTCTGGGTACCGACGACAAACTCCATTTGATCGACCGCTCTCAGGCCGCGTCCGTCGAGTACGAAAAGCAGTCCCTCATGCCAGCCGACTACGGCAAGAAACTCACCCCGGCCGAACTCACCGGCGTCCTTGCCTACCTCAGCACCCAGTCGCGCAGGAGAGCCGAATGAAAACCCTATGCCTTGCCGTGGCCGCCGCGGCCCTCGCTCAGAGCCAGGTCACCTATGACCACCTGCTGCGGGCGGACCCGAAGAACTGGCTCCACTACTCGGGCCAGTATCATGCCCAGCGCCACAGCCTGTTGAAGCAGGTCACCACGGCCAACGCCCATCAGCTTTCGGCGAAATGGATCTACCACGTCGACGGCGCCCGGCGCCTGGAAAGCGTGCCCATCGTCGTCGATGGCGTGATGTACGTCTCGCAACCCAATGAGGTGCATGCGCTCGATGCGGCCACCGGCCGCCTCATCTGGGAGTACCGCCGCCAGCCCGCGCTCCAGAAAGGGCCCAACCGGGGCGTCGCCGTCTACGGTCATCGCGTTTACATGGGTACGCCCGACGCGCATCTAGTGGCGCTCGACGCGCGCAACGGCAGTCTGTTGTGGGAAGTGGAGATCGCCAAGGCTTCCGATGGCTACTGGTCGCCCGCCGCTCCGCTTGTCATCAAAGACAAGGTGATCATGGGCATCGCTCCGGGCGATCACGGCTTGAACGGCTTCCTGGATGCCTATGACGCCACCACCGGTGAACGCCTCTGGCGCTGGCACTCCATCCCGCGCCCCGGCGAACCCGGCAATGAGACCTGGGCCGGCGACTCCTGGAAGACCGCCGGCGGCGACACCTGGCTCACCGGCAGCTATGACCCCGAACTGAACCTGCTCTACTGGGGCATCGGCAACCCCGCGCCGGACTTCGACGGCGACGTTCGCAAGGGCGATAACCTCTTCACCGAAAGCGTCGTCGCACTCGATGCCAACACAGGGAAGTTGCGCTGGTACTTCCAATTCACCCCGCACGATGTTCATGACTGGGATTCGGTTGAGATCCCCGTCCTTGTGGACGCTCCCTTCAACGGCCGCCCGCGCAAGCTCATGCTGCATGGGGACCGCAACGGCTTCTACTACGTGCTGGACCGTGTGACCGGCGAGTTCCTCCACGGTTCGCCGTTCGTGCAGCAGAACTGGGCCAAGGGCCTCGACCCCAAGGGCCGCCCCATTCGCGTGCCCGGCGTCATCCCCTCCTTCCAGGGCACCAAGACCTGCCCCGCCACCTCGGGAGCCACCAACTGGATGTCGCCCGCCTACAACCCCGATACCGGCTGGTTCTACCTGGTTGCCCAGGAAGGCTGCGGCATCAACACCAAGTCACGCGACACCTTCCGCCCCGGAGGCAATGCCTACATGGCCACGGGCTACATCGAGAGCCCCGAGGAACCATGGCAGATGTACGTCCGTGCGCTTGATCTGAAGGGCAAGCTGCAATGGGAGTACAAGCAGATCAACTCGCGCCGCTACGGGGCCGGTGTGCTCTCGACGGCCGGCGGCCTCATCTTCGTGGGCGACGATCAGGGCTTCCTGACAGCGCTCGACGCCAAGACCGGCAAGGCGTTGTGGCACTTCAATACCGGGCGGCAGATCTCCGGCCAGCCCATCAGCTATGAAGTGAACGGCCACCAGTTTCTCGCTCTCACGGCAGGCGTCAACGTCGTGGCTTTCGCCTTATTCGACGGCAAGTAGACACCCTCGCACAGGGGAGCGTCTTCCGGGATGGCGAGATCGGGGTAGTACTCATCCAGTTCGCCCACTTCGTAGCGGGCAAGGCCGATGGCGTGCCAGAAGCGCCCCTTGAGGTCGCCGCCCCACTTGTACTTCCCGTTCGGACGGAAGGCAACCCAGCCGGATTCCGAGGCGAAGAGGATCGCGAGACACGCGCCCGTCTCCCGGTCCCAGTAACGAATCGTCCCGTCTTCGGAACTGCTGATCACGATCTGCCCGCCTGGATGGAACGCGACTGCCCACACGGAGTCGCTGTGGCCTTCGAGCGTGCGAAGGAGCTTCCCGCTGTGGGCGTCCCAAAGCTTCACAGTTTTGTCAGAGGACCCGCTGGCGAGCCCCTGCGCGTCAAACGCCACGCTCAGGACCGAATTCGTGTGGCCCTCGAGCGTGCGCAGGAGCTTCCCGCTGTGGGCGTCCCAAAGCTTCACGGTTTTATCAGAGGACCCGCTGGCGAGCGTGCGCCCCTGCGCGTCAAACGCCACGCTCAGGACCGAATACGTGTGGCCCTCGAGCGTGCGCAGGAGCTTCCCGCTGGGGGCGTCCCACAGCTTCACCGTGTTGTCCTTGGACCCGCTGGCGAGCGTGCTTGCCTGCGCGTCAAACGTCACGCTCAGGACCCAATCCGTATGGCCCTGGAGCGTGCGCAGGAGCTTCCCGTTGGGGGCGTCCCACAGCTTCACGGTGTTGTCATGGGACCCGCTGGCGAGCGTGCGCCCCTGCGCGTCAAACGCCACGCTCCGGACATAACCCTTGTGGCCCTCGAGCGTGCCCAGGAGCTTCCCGCTGGTGGCGTCCCACAGCTTCACGGTTTTGTCAGAGGACCCGCTGGCGAGCGTGCGCCCCTGCGCGTCAAACGCCACGCTGCGTACGGAATTCTTGTGGCCCTCAAGCGTGCGCAGGAGCTTCCCGCTGGGGGCGTCCCACAGCTTCACGGTTTTGTCAGAGGACCCGCTGGCGAGCATGCGCCCCTGCGCGTCAAACGCCACGCTCAGGACCCCATTCTTGTGGCCCTCGAGCGTGCGCAGGAGCTTCCCGCTGGTGGCGTGCCACAGCTTCACGGTGTTGTCAGAGGACCCGCTGGCGAGCGTGCGCCCCTGCGCGTCAAACGCCACGCTCCAGACCCAATTCGTGTGGCCCTCGAGCGTGCGCAGGAGCTTCCCGCTGGAAGAGTCCCACAGCTTCACGGTGTTGTCAGAGGACCCGCTGGCGAGCGTGCGCCCCTCCGCGTCAAACGCTACGCTCCGGACCGAATCCGTGTGGCCCTCGAGTGTGCGCCGGAGCTTCCCGCTGGTGGCGTCCCACAGCTTCACGGTGTTGTCATAGGACCCGCTGGCGACCATGCGCCCTTGCGCGTCAAGCGCCACGCTCAGGACCAAAATCCCGTGGCCCTCGATCGTGCGCAGGAGCTTCCCGCTGGGGGCGTCCCACAGCTTCACGGTGTTGTCAGAGGACCCGCTCGCGAGCGTGAGCCCTTGCGCGTCAAACGCGACGCTCAGGACCCCACTCGTGTGGCCCTCGAGCGTGCGCAGGAGCTTCCCGCTGGGAGTGTCCCAGAGCTTCACGGTATTGTCCATGGACCCGCTCGCGAGTGTGCGTCCCTGTCCGCCAAACGCCACGCCTATCACCCCATTCGCGTGGTCCAGGAGCGTGCGCAGGAGCTTCCCGCTTGGGGCGTCCCACAGCTTCACGGTGTTGTCAGAGGACCCGCTGGCGAGCGTGCGCCCCTGCGCGTCAAACGCCACGCTCAGGACCCCATGCGTGTGGCCCTCGAGCGTGCGGATACGGTGGCCGGTCCGGGCGCTCCGGATGGTAATGACGTTGCCCTCAGCCTGAGCGATCCAAAACCCGTCGGGGCTAAAGGTGATCGACTGGACTTCACCTCCCCGCGTCACCATCGGTTCCGGCTGATGGCCGCCTTCGGCGCGAGCGGTTCCCACAAGCCTCGCGCCAGCCCACCGGGTCGTCTCATCGGTTCGGAGGCCGCTGAGATCCGCGCCCTCCAGACGCGCCAGGGTGAAATCCGTGCCCCGTGCGTCGGCGCCTGTAAACTTGGCCTTCCGGAGATCGGCTTCGGCAAAGCAGGCTTCAACGAGACTCGCGCCGGTAAAGTCCGCCTCTACCGCAACCACGCCCTCCAGGTTGGCCTGAGCCAGGTTGGCCCGCCGCAGCGACTGCCGCGCGAAATCCCGTCCGCGCAAGTCCTGACGTGCCAGATCCAGAGCGGTCTCGGTGACAGCTCCTTCTTTCTGAAGTAGCAGAGCGTTGCCCTTGGCCACACCGGAAGCATCCTCGGACCGGAGCACATCACCAACCCACGCGGCCACACTCTGCCGCCCGGCGCACGCAAGGACAAACCGGGCCATCAGAGCTGAGATCTCCCGCTGACCCAGCAGGGCTCCGTGCGCCCGCAAGTCCCGGGCAGCCGCCCGCGCCACCAGCCACTCCGCCACGGAGAAATGGATGAATCGGAAACGCTCGCCCTCGCGAACCAGCAGAGACCGGGAACCAATCTGTTGCGCGGCCACCTCCGCACCAAGCGCGGTCACCTTGAGAGTCTGGCCGGCCTCCGCGAGCTCTCCAATGCCAACGTCCTCCTGGCCATTCCAGATCTTGAGAGCCACAAGCTCCACCGCGTCCCAAAGCTGCTGCGTGCGCAGGCCTTGCTTCTCACCCGGTCGAACTTCTCCAGCGTCATCAGCAGGGCTTGTTCCGTCTCCGCCCGGCGTCCAAGCTGCTGGAGCACCTGATCGTCGGACTTGAAGTGCTGAGTCCGGCTGGTGACCACCACGCGGGCGTTCCCTCCCGCCGCGGCGCAGATGGTCTCGAAGTGCTCCGCGGCGCCCTCGTAACCCACACGAAGCTCAAGCTCGTCGTAGCCGTCGAACAGCAGCGCGACGCGCCCCTCGCGAATCATGTACTCGAGCTCACCAAGGGCGAAGTCCTTCTGTTCCTCCTGCGCCAGGTGGGTGGCAAGAAGACCATGTAGCGAATCCTGCCGGTTGAGACGCCGCAAGTCGATCAGGAGCGGGGTGATCCGCTTTTCCTCCATCAAGCGACGGGCGACTTGGCGCAGCAGGAAACTCTTGCCCGTGCCGAAATCTCCGAGCACGACCGTGAAGCCACCCTTCGGAGCGGTGACCCGCTCCCAGACAGCCTCAAGCGCATCGGTTTCGACACGCCTCTCCCGTCCCAGCCAGTAGCTGATCTCCTGCGGGATGAACAGATCGCTCGGATAGCGAGCATCGTCCAGGCGCCGCTCCAGCTTATCGAGGTACGGGCGGAAGTCGATCAGCGCGTCCTGGAGTCCAGTGAAGCTCTGGACACGAACTCCCGGAACTGCGTTGGCCGGGGGTCCCGAGCCGTCATGAACGAAGACGGCGGGCGAGTGGTCATAGTCCATCCGCACCACTCGCTGCTCGAACGCTGCGAGGGAAGACGCCGGTCCCACCCCCACCGGGAAGCACTCGCCGTGCTTGGTGGTGACGCGAAGGTAATCGACGCCGGGACGGCTGAACGGCTCGACCATCCAACCGCGCACCCGATAGACATCGCCGACACGCGAGATCAGCGTGTCGCGATCTGGACGCTCAACCTCGTGGCGGACATCTGCTCCGGTTCCGACATGCGACGCCATCTCGCGAAGCACAGCCAGGAGCGGTTTTCCGTAGGTGTCGACCGCGATAGTCTCGACGCCTTTGAACTGCCCTTCCTGCCCTTTGAGCACCAACGCGTAGTGCGGCCCGCCTACGCCGCCGAACAAGTCGCTCACCCACTTGAACTGCGCCTGAATCGCGTCCTCGACAGCCGCTCCGACGAAAAGAAAATGCCGCGTCACCAGTTGCTGAGTCAGTGCCGTGAATGCCGCATCGTAGCCCCGATTCCGATAGAGCTTCTCGTACGAATCGAACGTAAGGATGATGTCGTCAGGGTGGTCGATGAAGCCGTGGAGGTGCCAGACGGTTTCTCGCTCGATCGATCCCCCCAGGATGCTCGGAAAGCTCGCCTTGTCGGAGGGTAGCAACCGGCGCACATTGGGCCGCGCCCACTCAAGCACACGGTCGTAGTTGGTGGTGATGATCAGCTTGCTGCCAAGATTCCAGAGCGCGTTGGGCAGTGCGAGATCAGCATTCGTTGGCCGAAGTGGATCGAACCGTTCCTTCAGGAACGCGACCCACGCGCCAGCCAAGGCAGCCCGTGCCCGGTCGGCGGCTTCCAGATAGTCTTCCACCCCAGTCAGGGCTTCAATGACCTTCGCCTCTTTCTCCTTGCCCTCGCGGCGAACGCGATCCGCCGCGTCGGCAAGCAGCTTGCTCCAGGCCGGAAACAGGCCATCCTTCACCGACAGCGACACGCCGGCGCCCGCGAACGGCACGACGCGCCGCTCCTTCAACGCACGGATGAGAGTCTCGGGAAGCGCCACAGGCACTCAGGATAACACCGAGTAAGTCACTGCGCCTTGCGCACAAAGACGAATCGCTGCCCATCCGGCGCCACGTCATACTTTGGCAGCCACGGGGCCTCATCGGGAAAGTTGCCCTTCGTTGCCGTCAGTGCGAACAGGCGCTCGGCCGGTTCGACGCGGAATTCGTCCCCGGTCTGCACCTTCACTCGCATCAGGGCGCTCTCTCCCAGCACGTAGAACAGTTCCGTGCCGTCGCGGCTCCAGCGCGGCTGCCAGCCACCGCCTGCCCAGCCTGCGCCCAACGTTCGCGATACCTTCCAGCGTCTCCGTGGCTCGCGCGTGGGCGAGACGTACACCTCGAACGGCCCCTCCACATTCGAGACATAGGCGATGTACAGCCCGTCCGGCGAAAACCGGGCCGCCTCCGTCCAGCCTCGCATGTGGGCGAAGAGCGGTATCGGCTCATCCTCACCAATCCGCCACAGCAGCGTTTCACGCCCCGCGCCGGTGGCGTTGGTGAACAGCAGCCAGCGCCCCGTGGGTGACCAGGAGCGTGGAAACTGCGACTCCGGCTGCTTGTGGATCAACACCGCTTCGCCCGCCGGGGCCACCGGCTTGCGGTAGATCTCGTAGTTGCCCAGCCGGCTGCTGGTGAAGATGATCTCGCGGCCATCGGGACGCCACACCGGAAAGTTGTCGTTGCCCGGTGAAACCTCCAGCACTTCCTTTGTCCCCGCCGCCGTGTCGTGAATCCAGATATCGCGATCCGCCGCCGCCCCATCGCGGGCCGAGACCGCAATCTTCGTGCCGTCCGGCGATACTTCGGGAAAGTAGATGGCCTGTTGCCGGGCACCCACGCGCCCCAGCACTTTGCCTGTGCGATCCACCCACACCATCTCCTGCGGCATGTCCGCCGCGGTGGGCTGCTGCGTCAGCAGCAGTAGAGCCGCTACACCGATGCTCATTGTGTCTTCTCCATCATCAGCGCGCGCGCCTTTGCGTAGAGCGCCCGCGTCTCGGACCGCTCCGTTTCGTTGTTGAACTCGCCGGTGGCCATGGCCCGCTCCCGCGTCCTGTCCATCCAGGCGACGAAGTGCCGGGCATCTTCGGGTGATCGCGGCTTTTCGCCGCCCACCGTCACCCACACGGGCATTGCCGCCGCGAACGGGAACGGCCGGCGGATGGGGTCGCGCCCATACCGCGCCCGCACCTGCGCCGAGATCCAGCCGCTCTCCGTCACCTCCACCTCTTGCGTGAACACCGCCCGGCGCCCATCGCCCTTCCACGTGCCCGCCAACTTGCCGTTGCGCAGGATCTCAATGGACTCGATGCCGTTGATGGATGCCACCTCCACTTTCACCCGCAGCCGGTGAATCCCTTTGGGCAACTGAATCTCGTCGCCCGGCTGCTTGCCGTCCACACTCACCAGCATCAGCGGACCCGCCGTCACAAAGGAGCGCCCGGCGCGAAAGTCCGCCATCCAGCGCTCGTAATCGAGCTTCGGCCCGGTCCGTACATAGACCCGGTTCGAACCCAGAATGTAGCTGCGGTAGAAGTTGGGAAACGCATCCTCGCCGGCCGAAGCCACCACGCGATAGCCCAGATTCCATGCACGGTACAAAGGCTCCATGCCGGCCAGCGTGTTCACCTCCACGAAGTCCACATTGCCCAAAGCCAGATCCACGGGAAAGTGCGATCCCGCGCCGTGCGCATACCCCGCCAATCCACCCTGATCGCGCGCCACCTGGAACGGCACCGTGTTCGACGGGTGCAGACTGCCCACCACCGTGTTCTGATAGCCCACATAGTCAGGCATGACCAGATGCTGCTTCAGGTTGAGGAACGCGGCGTGCTCCCAGAACGGCGGATGATACTCCTGGCTGTGGAAGAGCACGCGGGTGAGCGAGGAAACCGGGTCCGGCTTGCCGGTGAAGTGCGCCACGTCGGGAATGCGCTGCTCCTTGTTGCAGATGAGGTTGTTGAGCACGTGGATGTCCTCGGCCTCCGCCTGCTCCATCAGCCGCTTTGGTGTGTTGAAGTAGACCCCGGCGTAGTTCATGTGGAAGTGGTTGTCGCCATCCCACCAGCCGCGCGCCGGGAAATTGTTGAGTCTTGCGAGGCGCACCGTCACCCGGCTTGTCTCGCCTTGCCGGACCACCGCTTCCGCCTGTTGCGGAATGTACTCGAAGCCGCGCGAGACGCCCAGTTTGACAGCGCCCGGCGGCAGGTCCACTTCGAACATGCCGGGTGAGTGGAAGTAGTGGTACTCGCTCCTGTCCATGTGGTCGAACATCAGCCAGTCGGCGCGGAACCAGCTCTCGGGTGGAGCGTAGGCGCGGCCATCCGCGGCGTTCAAGTGCACACGGGACCGCATGGGCAGCCCCGTGGCCGCGTCCACAATGCGCACGGCCAGACGTCCCATGGGCCGCTTGTACTCGACGCGCTTTGGGACCACGCGTTCCATGCGCCCGCCAAACCAGTGCCACAGCCAGAGGCTGGTGTCCCCATCCTGATTGGAGATGAACGCGATGCGATTGCCGTCGGGCGACCAGCGTGGCGAGGTGCGGTCGAACTCGCCATAGGTGAGCGGGAAGGCGTCGCCGCCTGTGGGGGGCATGGCCCAAAGCTGCTGCCACTGCCCGCCCAGATAGCTGCTGTAGACCAGCTTTGCCCCGTCGGGCGAAAGTGTGGGGCGGGCCTTCCAGGTGGTCTCCTCATAGTGGAACCGCCGCAGGGGAGCGCCGGGCTGCGCGAGCATCCGGTAGAGGCCGCCGGAGCCATGGCGGTTGTCGCGGTTCGACACCAGGATGAGTTCGCGCCCGTCGCGGGTCCAGGTGGGATGGATGTGGAGCGCCCACTTGCCGTAGTAGACCGTGGGCGGCTTCAGTTCGAAATCGCTGGTCAATGCGGTGACAGTGCCCTGCACACCGGCTCGCAGCGGCATCACGTGGAGGTTGTAGTTTCCGTTCGGATGCGTGGAGACGAACGCCAGGCGCCCGCCGTCGGGCGACCACTCAGGCTCCACGTTGATGGAGTTGCCGTGGGTGAGCTGCCGGGTCTCGCCGGTGTCGAGGTCCAGCAGTTTGAGATGAATGGTCTCATTGAGGTCCGACGTGTAGACGATGTAGCGGCCGTCGGGCGACCACGCGGGCATTGATGCGTAGCCCTGGTCCGATGTGATCTCACGCGCCACGCGATCCTGCAGGTTCATGCGCCACACCGACCCTCGCATAGCGAAGGCGATCTCGCGCCCGTCCGGCGACCACGCCGGAAAGTTCGGTCCGTTGGTGATCTGCGGCAGGTAGCATTCCAGCGTGTAGGGTTCGCCGGTCATGATGCGGGAGAAGGCGCGGCGCTGGCTCTGCGCCCCGCACGGCGGCGCGAGAAGGGCGAGAAGGGCGAGAAGGGCAACCGCGGTCAGTGTTCGCATACGGAGTCCAACGGGTATGATACTAGGCACCATGGCAACCGATCGTAGAACCTTCCTGGCGGGCGCGGCGGCACTGGCCGCGCCGGCACAATCGGCCGAGCCCGACTGGGCGAAGATTCGCCAGGAGTTCCCGTGGAATGAGCGCCAGCTCTTCATGAACCCCGCCGGCTGGCACCCGATGCGCCGCGCGGCCATTGCCGCCATGCAGCGCTACCTGGAATACAAGCTGCTGGGCCCGGGCGATGGACGCGAACGGGCGGCCAGTGGTATGCAGGAGGAGGCTCGCCAGGGCTTCGCGCGTCTGATCAATGCCCAGCCTTCCGAAGTGGCCTTCGTTCAGAGCACGCTGATGGGCGAGAACATCACGAACATGGCTCTGGGCATTGTGCCCGGCGGCCCCTGGAACGTGGTGACCGACGAACTGCACTATGAGAGCGCCATCTACATGTACCGTTCCATGCAGCGCCAGGGCCTGGATGTGCGCGTGGTGAAGATGCGGGATTGGCATGTGCCTGTGGAGGATGTGGCTCGCGTGGTGGACAAGAAGACGCGCCTCGTTGCCTGCTCGCTTGTGTCCTTCCTGAACGGTGTGCGCGCCGACGCCAAGGCGCTCTCCGATCTGGCCCATGCCCACGGCGCGTTCCTCTACACGGACGTGATTCAGGCCGCGGGCGCGGTGCCCATCGACGTGAAGGCGCTTGGCATCGACTTCTGCGCCTGCTCCGGCTACAAGTTCCTGATGGGTGACAGGGGGCTGGGGTTCTTGTATGTCCGGCAGGACCTGCAGGGCCGCGTGGCGAAGCGTTTCCAATACGGCGACCGGCAGTTCAGCAACCCTCGCTACCATATGTTCCCGCATGATCCGCCCGGCGAACGCCCCTGCTCTTTCCAGCAGCGCGACGGGGCCGGGGCGCACTATGAGGTGGGCAACATCGCGAACGTGGTGGCCGCCGGCCATGCCGAAAACCTCCGCTTCATCCATGAACTTGGCGTGGACCGGATTCAGGCCCGGGTCAAGCCGATGGTGGAAAAGCTGCGCCGCGAACTGCCCGTGCTGGGTTACCCGGGAATGACGCCCGCCGGCACGCCCACGCCCATCTCATCCTTTGTGGTTGAGAAGCCGGCGGAACTGGCCGCGAAGATGAAGCGTGCGGGCATCGACGTGAAGGTGCAGTGGAACCAGATGCGCGTCTCGGTCTCGGTGTATCACGCGATGGCTGACATTGACCGCTTTCTCAACGCCGCGTCTTCTTTCTCAGCGCCAAGTCTTGGAGAATGAATCGGGACTTCCGGAAGCTCTGGGCCGGGCAGACCATCTCCCAGATCGGTTCCCGCGTTTCGCGTGAGGGCCTGCCGTATACCGCCGTCGCGCTGTTGGGCGTCAGCACCGCGGAGATGGGCGTGCTTTCCGCCGTGCAGGGATTCATGGCGCTGCTGCTTGGCCCCGTGGCGGGCATGGTGGCGGACCGGTATCGCCACCGCCCGATCATGATCGGCACGGATCTGGGCCGCGCGGCCGTGCTGGCCACGGTGCCGTGGGCCGCGGCCACCGGAAGGCTGAGTTACGAGTGGCTCTTTGCCGTGGCTGTTGCGGCCGGGGTGCTGACGCTGTTCTTCGATGTGGCTTATCAGGCGCACGTGCCGGTGCTGGTGCGGCGCGAGGAACTGCTGGGTGCCAACGCGAAGCTGATGGCGAGCAATGCCACGGCGGAGATGGTGGGTCCGGGGCTGACCGGCTTCCTGATCCAGATGCTGGGCGCGCCGCGGGCGATTCTGCTGGACGCTGTGTCGTTCGTTCTGTCGGCGGTCTCGATTGCCTGGATCCGTAAGCCGCAGCCGGTCCACACCGGCGCGGCGCCGCCCGAGTTGACCTGGCGCGACGCTGTGGCGGGCATGCGGTTCGTGGCCGGCCACGCCATCCTGCGGCCACTCGCTCTGCGGACCGCCACGTCGATGTTCTTCTTCGGCTTTTTCATGGCGCTCTACATTCTTTATTGCGTGCGTGAGCTCAACATGCGGCCGGCGGTGATCGGCGTGGTGGTGATGCTGGGCGGCGTGTCGAATCTCTGCGGTTCGCTGATCGCGCAGCGGCTGGTGCGCTGGATGCCGCTGGGCACGGTGCTGATTCTGAGCACCTTGACGCCTGCCCTTGCCACCTGGCTGATTCCGCTGGCGCCGGCAGAGCCGGTGGGCGCGGCCGTCTTCATGGGCCTTTCGCAGCTTCTGGGCGACATCGGCTTTCCCGTGTTCTACATCCACGAAATGACGCTGCGGCAGGCCGTGACGCCACCGGCGTTGCTGGGCCGGGTGAATGCGTCGATGGAGATGATCGCGAAGGGGCTGCTACCCGCGGGATCGCTGGCGAGCGGATTCATCGCGGCTGCCGTGGGAACCAGAGCGACGATGGCGTTGTGCGCAGCGGGTGTGACGCTGGCTGTCTTGTGGCTGGTGTTCTCGCCGGTGCGCTCGCTGAAGTCGCACGAAGCGGCGGTTACTCCGTGAAGCCGAGTTTCTTCAATTCGCCGTAGGGCTCGGCGTCGTCCCAGCGTGTGAACCGCGCCACCTGCCGGCCGTTCTCGACGGCCACGCCATAGGGGTAGGCGGTGTAGCCGAACTGATCCTTCACTTTCTCAAAGTCGTTGGTGATGCCGGCCTGCAAGCCCGTGGCGGTGAGGAACCCGGCGGCGAAGTGCTTCTGGGTTACGGGCACGCCGATGACCGGATTGCCCAGCCAGTTGAGTTTCGACATCTTCTGCGCGGCGTGGTAGCAGTGCATGCACTCCGGGTCAAAGAAGAAGAGGAAGGCGCGGCCGTTCTTCAGGTTGCGCTCCTCTCCAGCGACGGTGATGCTTTCAGGCGCAGGATCCCCGGTCTGCCGGGCGAGCGCCACGCCGTAAGAGACCAGCGCGAAGACCGTGGTGCTGGCGAGAATCACGCCCGCCGTGCGCACGCCTTCCGGCGGCCGCGACCACAGCGCGGCAAGAGCTGCCAGCGCCAGCATCACCGCGTCGCCAATGAAGAAGCCCGGCCCTACCGCCCGCTTCACCCACGGAAAACAACTGCACTCCTGCCCGCGGAGAGCTTCGTAATAGAAGCCGACGTGCGCCATGAACGCCACCAGCATCAAAGCCGTGATCCAGGCGCCCCAGCGGCGCAGACGCGGGATGACGAGCAGAACGGCGGCGAAGGTTTCGCCAATGCCCAACGCCAGAGTGAACGGCTGGATGAGGAAGCCGGGCGCCTTGGCCTGCATCAGCCGGATGGATGCCTCCAGCGGATCGGTCAACTTCCAGATGCCGGCGACGGCAAACAGAAGCGCAAGCAACACCGCGGCGATGGCCCCTGAATACGACTTCCAGGCCGGCGGCTCTGAAAAGGCGACGGCGGGGGCCTGTGCCATACTGTCGTCCATGTTGACCATTGTAGTCCTGTTGGCACTGGCTGCCCACGCGCAGGACGCAACCCTGGTGATTGAGAACGCGCGCGTCTACGCCAAGCCGGGCGCGGCGCCGGTCTCCATGGTGGTGTTGCGGGATGGCCGCGTGGTCGCGTTGGGCGATGCGGCACGCAAGCTCATCGGAACGTCGACCAAGCGGATTGATGCCGCGGGGCGCGCGGTGCTTCCGGGCCTGATCGACTCGCACGTGCACATGCGGGGCCTGGGCGACATGCTGGAAAGCTTCGACTTCCGCCATGTTCGAACGGTACAAGAAGTGGCGAGCGCGGTAGCGAAGAGAGGGGCGGCGCTGCCCAAGGGCCAGTGGATTCGCGGGCGGAACTGGGACCAGACCAATTGGGGCGGCGCTCTGCCCACCGCGGAGATTCTGACCGCGGCCGCGCCCGACCATCCGGTGTTCCTGTCGCGTGTGGACGGCCATGCGGCGTGGGTGAACCGGCGCGCGCTCGACGTGGCGGGCATCACGGCCGCAACGGCTGATCCGCACGGCGGCAAGATCATTCGCGACTCGCGCGGTGAGCCCACCGGTGTTCTCATCGATCGCGCGCAGGCGCTGGTTTCACGCCACATTCCCGCCCCCAGCGATGATGAGGTGCGCGCGCGGCTGCGCCGTGCGGCGCGCGAGTGCGCCCGCCTGGGGCTGACGAGCGTGCATGACGCGGGCATCGGAGCCGCTGAGCTTCGGGCGTATCGCGCGCTGATCGCGGCGGGCGAACTGCCGGTGCGAGTCTACGCGATGATCGGCGGTGAGGGCGATCTGTGGCGCGAGTATCTGACGCGAGGGATTGAGGTATCGCCGCAGCTTACGGTGCGCTCCATCAAGCTGGTGGCGGACGGCGCCATGGGTTCGGGCGGCGCCGCGTTCTGGCAGCCGTACTCGGATGAGAAATCGAACAGCGGCTTGCTGATTCTGGACCGCGCCGCCGTTGAGCGCGTGGCCCGCGCCGCCGTGGCCAAGGGTTTTCAGGTGAACACGCACGCCATCGGCGACCGCGCCAATCGCACGGTGCTTGAAGCTTACGCGGCCGTGCTGGGCGGCGGCAACGGCAAGCGGTTTCGCATTGAACACGCGCAGGTGGTGTCGCTGCCGGACTTTGACCTGTTTCGCGCCAACTCCATTGTTGCCTCGATGCAAGCCACGCATGCCACCAGCGATATGCGGTGGGCGGAGAGGCGTCTGGGTCCCGACCGGGTGAGCGGCGCCTACGCCTGGCGGCGCATGTTGAAGTATGGCATTCCGCTGGCCAACGGCAGCGACTTTCCGGTGGAAGATCCGAACCCGCTGTGGGGGTTCCACGCCGCCATCACGCGCCAGGATCACACCGGGCAGCCGGCCGGCGGCTGGCGTCCCGATGAGCGCCTGTCACGCGCCGAGGCGCTGCACAGTTGGACCGTGGGCGGCGCCTACGCCGCGTTTGAAGAACAGGAGAAGGGAACGCTCGAACCGGGTCGCCTGGCCGATCTGATTGTGCTGTCGAAAGACATTCTGGCGGTGCCGGAGCGCGAGATTCTGGAGGCTCGTGTGCTGATGACGGTGCTGGGCGGCCGTGTGGTTTATCGCGACCCGAAGTTCTGACGCTCGAACAGGCGGCCGAGCACGGGCAACTCCGCGCGATGCAGGAAGAGCACGGCGCCCGAAGCCAGGAAGACGGCCACAGCCAGGGCGAACAGTTCGCCATGGTCATCCACGGCTGGAATCGCGATGCCCAGCCTGGTGAGATGGCTCAGGATGGCGCCGGTGATCACGCCGAGTGAGAGTGCGGCGCCATAGACTGTGGTGGCCGGAAGCAGAATGAGCACGGCGGCGACGAGTTCCACAATGCCTGAGCCGATGCGGCCCCAGGGCTCGGCGCCCAGAGTGGAGAAGATGTAGACGGATTCGCGGGCGCCGGTGAACTTGAAGAACAGCGTCTGCAGAAGAATGACGGCCACGGTGGCGCGCAGCAGCCAGCTAACGAGGTTGAAGGTCCTGAAATGGTCCATGATGTTTCTCCTGGTAGTTGAGGAATTGGGCGGCCTCCTGCTTGCCCAGGTACCGTTCCAGCAGCGGACGGCCGGTGCGCATGAGGTCAACGAGGATTAATCCATCGAGGGCGCCGGCAAATTCCGGGTCGACGTTGAAGCCCAGCAGGCGGCCGCCCAGCTTTAGGTATTGACGCAAGAGCACGGGGACGCCGGGTTTTGCCGGGTCCACGTCGGCCAGGATGCCGGAGAGATCGTCTAAGGATTGACAGGCTTCGCCTGTTTGGCAGGCTTCGCGTGTTTGACAGGCTCCACCCCAAGCATCCAACCGCCGGGGCGCATGGCGCGGGCGCACGGCGCTGATCAGGCTGTCGAGCTGCGCATGACGCTCCAGATACGAAATGATCAGTTCGCGGGACATCGCCTGATACTGGTTGCTGATGCTGACCGGGCCGAAGAGCACGCGGTACCGCGGGTTGCACGCGACGTACTTGCCGATGCCTTTCCACAGCAACAGCAGCGGCGTGAACCCTTTCTGATACTCCTGGCGCACGAAGGAGCGGCCGAGTTCCAGGGCGGGTCCGATGGCGCGCAGAAACGAGGGGTGGTAGTGGAAGAGAGTTCCGGTGTAGATGGGCCGCACGACATCGGTTCCGGCCAGACGGTAGCCGCCGGCGATCTCGCGACGCTCCGGGTTCCAGAGAAAGAGTTGGAGGTAGTGGGCGTCGAAGCGGTCCGTATCGAGCGCGCGGCCGGTGCCTTCGCCTTCCGCGCGAAAGGTGATCTCGCGCAGGCGGGCGATCTCGCGCATGGTGGCTGGCAGGGAGGGTCCATGGACCAGATAGACCTGGAGTCCGTTTGATTCGGCGAGCCGCGCTTCCGCGGGCAAGGCCGCAATCTCCGCCGCGATGGCTTCCGGGGGCGTGGGTTCGGCGATGGGCTCGGATTGAGGCGCGCGCGCCGTGCGGCCAAGGAGCGGGCGGCGGGTCTGAGGCTTGAACGTCTGGCGCGAAGCCAACAGATGCGTGCGCCAGCGCAGGTAGGCAATGCATTGGTTGTGGCTGGCAAAGCCGGCCAGCTTCGCGGAGCCGATGGCCTTGCCGATGCGAACCTCAACCTGCGCGTTGCGCTTGTTCAATAACTCGCGCGCCAGCAGCGCGGTGCGAGCCGCCGGATGGATCAAGCCCGCGGCCTGAAACAGAGCGCTGTTGCGGCCCGCCACGTGAATGGGAACCACGTTGAGTTCCGTGGATCGCGCGGCAAGACGGGCCAGGCGCGCGATGGCGGGATTCCAGTCTCCTTCCCGGACGTTGGCGCCGCGCAGATGCGCGACTTCGCCGGCGGGGAACACCACCAGGGCGCCGCCTTGTTCCAGGTGGCGTAGCGCGGCGCGCATGCCGGAGGCGCTCGATTGGGTCTGGCATCCTGGATCGACCGGGATCACGGTGGAGGCAAGCTCCGGGATGAGTGTGAGAATGCCGTTGGCCAGGAATTTGACGTCTGAGCGGCGCTCGCCGATCAGTTGCGCGAGAACGGCGCTTTCGAGAATGCCGAACGGATGGTTGGCCACGATGAGCAGCGCGCCTGAGCGCGGGATGTTCCGCAGGCTTACGGGTTCCACCGCGCAGGTGACGTTCAGCAGCCGCAGCAGCTTGTGGGTCAACGGTTCCGGCCCTGGCATGGCGCGCAGGGTCTCATAGGTGTCCGACGCTTCATCCAGCGCGAGCGCGCGGGCAGCCAGCCGTGACGCGAAAGGGGGCAGGCGAAACGGGATCAGTTGGTCGAGCGCCGCTTTGAGGTTGAGAGTAGCCACGGCGATGGATCACCCAGGCGGTGCGCGGTATTCCCGGCTGTGGCGGGAAGACCGGTGCGCAGCGTGAACCAGCCGCCCGATTTCAAAAGCCGGCCCTGGAACGTGGCGGGCTGCGCCGTGAGATGCGCAACCTGCCGTGAGAGCGGCCGGCCTTCCGCGCCGGCCAACAGCACCAGCCGCGCGACGCCGGCGCTGTCGCGCACCAGGAGAGCGGCGGGAATGCCACCGCGCAGGCAGGCTTGGGCACAGCCGCGATGCGGCACTCCCTGGCCCGGGTTCATCACGCCGAGGTAGCACTTGGTGTCCACCACTTCGCCGGTGAGGGAGAAGGCGCCGAGATCAAGGTCCGCGGTGTCCGGCAGCGCCGGGCCGCGTTCGGTGAGGGAAGCGGGCTCGATTTCGACCATGCGGATGCCCTCGCGTTCAATGAGCGACCCGCGAAGCGTGACCTGACGGCCGGCGAACGGCCGCACGGCTTCGTCCGCGCCGTACTTACCCGAAAGGACGAGCAGCAGGCGGGCGCCGGCGACGCGAAGCATCGGGTATGGCCAGAGTTCGACAGCGCCCTCAAATTCCGTGGAGCGGCCGAACTCGAAGCGGGCAGGCGCGGGCGGTGTCTGGCCGGCCGTGAGAGCGATGCCAATGAAGGCCGCGCCAGCACCGATCACGAGCCAGGTGAAAGCCATCCAACGGCGCATGGATCGTGATGCCTGGGGCTGATAGCCGACGTAGAAATCGTCAGTCATGAGGCTTGCAAGGCTCCGGGTGCACATAGACGCGGCCCTGTTCGACGCGCGTGCGATAGGTGGGCACACGGTCCTTGAAGGGCGGCGGCGATATGCCGGTGGCGGGGTGGTATTGATAGCCGTGCCAGGGACAGGTGACGCAGCCGTTGATGATGCGGCCTTCGCCCAAGGGTCCGTTCTGGTGGCGGCAGACGTTGGAGAGCGCGGAGAAGTGTCCCTGGTGGCGAAAGATCGCGATGCGTTCTCCGCCGATGCTGACCACTTTGGCCCGGCCTTCGGCGATATCATCCATGGGGCACACGGGCACGAAGCCGTCGAGGGTCTGTTGCGGACTTGCTTCATCAGCCGCCGATTCGCGCCGGGCCGCCGCCATGTGCAGGGTCGTGATGGCGAGCAGACCCACGAGGAGGGGCGTGGCGAGCAGAGGGCTTGTTTCGGCCTGCGCGGAGCCGAAGGCGACATGCGCCACCACCAGGGCGTAGGCTCCGTAGACAGCCATGTGCAGTGATTTCCAGATGCGGGGCGTGAGGGCGTGCAGCCAGAAATCGTGGCTGGTGGCTGCCATGAGGAAGAGAATGACGATTGCGGCCAGCCCGAACTGTTCGAACGGCACGTTTCCGGGAAGACCGCTCGCAAGCAGGCTGGCGAGCGGGTTGTCATGGCCGAAGCCATGGAATTGAATTGTGGCGAAGGTTCCGTGGATAAGGGCAGCGAAGAACATCACGACGCCCAGATGGCGGCGGTTGTAGAGCAGCGGCAGGAAGCGTGGATTGAGGCGGCAAAGGGGACCGATGGCCAGGATGAGATGCAACAGCAGGAACGCCAGCGTGCCGAAGCCGCGAATGACGAGTGTTTCGATCGTGGCGGCGGGAAACAGCGCCGCCCCGCCGGCCACAAACAGCGCCAGATAGACCAGGCAGATGGCGGCGACGGTCAGGTCGTAGAGTTTCTTCTGGCGGTTCCACAGGACCGCCTGATGGACGAGGCTCAACGGTTTGTCTCCCAGCGAAACGCGGGGTTTGGTGGAGCCGGGTCCTGGCGCCACCAGAGGCCGGCCGCGACAATCGCGGCGAGAATCAAGGGCAGCAGCCGCCAGACGATGCGGTGCGCCCGGCGGAGTGGTTGAATCATGGCCGCCGCACCCTATTCAGAAGAAGCGGCCACAGCGCGACGGCGCCGGGGATGATCGCGCAACGGAAGCCGAGGCTTGAGCCGCGCGCGGCCTGGTCCAGACGTTCCGCGCCGCGGCGGAAGGCGAACCAGAGGGCGAACACGATGCCGGCGGCGGCGTAGAGCGCCAGCAGCCACACCACCGAAGAGGCAATCTGGAGTGCGCTATTCACCGGACGACCATGCGACGCGGAACTCGGGGTAGAGGGTAAGGCCGCCGCAGGCGAAGATCGTCTGGCCGGTGATGTAGGAGGCCTCATCCGACGCCAGGAACGCGAAGACGTTGGCGATCTCTTCGGCCTGCGCCGCGCGGCCCATGGGGATGTGGCTTTCCACCTCACCGCGCGCCTTCGCGTTGTCGATCCACGCCTTGTTGATGGGTGTTACGACGGCCCCCGGTCCCACGGCGTTGACGCGGATGCCGTGCGAGGCGTATTCCAGAGCGAGGGACTTGGTGAGATTCTCAAGGCCGCCCTTGCTCACCGAGTAGGGCAGGTACTTCGGTTTCGGAATGATCTCGTGGACGCTGGAGTTGTTGAGCACCACGCCGCCCTTGCCGCGTGCCAGAAAGTGGCGGATGGCTTCACGGGCGCAGAGAAAGGCGCCGCGCAGGTTGACGTCGAGCACGCGGTCGAAATCGCCCACCTCGACATCGTGGCTGGCCGCGGGCTTCTGGATGCCTGCATTGTTCACCAGAACGTCCACGGTTCCCAGTTCGGCCAGCACGGCCTGGACTGGAACATGCTTTGCACTTCGCCTTCCCGCGAAATGTCGGCCTGGACAGTCATGTGCCGGCAGCCTTGCAGCGGCGAGGCGTCGCGCACCATGCGCAGCGTCTCCGCCGCCATCTCGCCGCCGCCGCCACGATAGTTGATGGCTACCGTGGCGCCATCGCGCGCCATCCTGACGGCGATGGCCTGGCCGATGCCCGATGAGGCGCCGGTGATGAGTGTGTTTCTGCCTTCGAGTCTTAGCATGGGGTGATCTCCTGGTCACGGAGAAGATCCCACGATACGGCGCGAGTATTCCCGCGGCGCTTCAGGCGCCCAGACGCAGAGTGTCGCGGATGTAGGCGCGGGCGTGACGGGCGTTGGCGTCGGCTGTCACACCGGGTTCGGCCTCGCCTTCGAGTTCGGCGATGAGCCAGCCGCTCCATTGGGTGTCGCGCAGCGCCTGGGCCACGGTGTCCAGCCGGACGATGCCGGTGCCCAGCTTGCGGCGCTCGCGGCCGGTGCGGTCGCTGTAGTCCTTGATGTGCAGCGCGGCGATGCGGCTGCTGTGTTCGCGAAGGAACGGCGCGGCGTCCAGGCCGATGCGCGCCGAGTGGCCGATGTCGATGAGCAGCCGGACGCGTTCGGCGGTGGTGTGGGCGAGCAGATGGCGGTATTCGGCCCAGTCATCCTCAGCCTCTTCGGTGTGATTGTGCACGGCGAGGGTGATGCCGGCGTCGCGGCAGATGCGGCCCAGGCGCTCGACCTCGGCTGCCTTGCGGTCGAAGGCGCGCAGGTGTTCTTCTTTCGTGGCGTTTTTGGCGGCCGCGGCACCACTCAGCATGAGGTGATCGCCGCCGAAGCTTCGCACGGCTGCCGCCACGCGTGCCACATCGGCTCGCGACTTTTCGTAGGTTTCGGGCTGCGGGAACCGCACGCCCATGTGCAGACCGGCGAGCCGCAAGCCGCGCCGGGCCAGTTCGTCGCGTGTCCGCGACGGATCGTTGAATGAGGCTTCGAGGCAGATGTAGTTGCATTCGAAGCCGTCATAGCCCGCGGCCTTGATCTGATCGAGAATCGCGTCGAGCGCGGCACGATCGCGAGACGGCAGGGCGTAGGTGCGCGACTGGCATCCTATGTGAGGAATGGCCGGGGCGCCGTGAGCGGCCATGCCGGCCACGGCGAGGAAATCGCGCCGCCGCATCAGCCGAGCACCTCGCGCATGGTCCTGAAGAAGAGGTCGATGTCGGAGGGCCGCGTGTGAATGTGCGAAGAGAGGCGCATCACGGGACCCTCGGTGCACCAGATGCGGCGCTTGCGCGCTTCCGCCCACAGCTTCTTCAGGTCGGGCTTGTTGATGCGAAAAGCCACCAGGCATGCGTAGAGCCTGTGATCCTGGCTTGAGAGCGGTTCAAGATAGGGGATCTCGGCCACGCGCGCATACACGCTTCGCGCCAGTTGATGGATGCGTTCAAAGATGCGCTGAGGGCCAATCTCCTTGTGGAAGCGCAGGCCCGCCATCATGCCTTCAAAAATGGCCCGGTTGTTGGTGCCCACCATCTGGAAGCGCGCCGCGCGAAGCTCCTTCTTGTTGTTCCAGGCGCCGGTGACGGTGTTCGCCCACAGATTGTCCTGCACCTCATCGCGGGCGTAGAGAAGACCGCAACCGGCGGGAGCGAAGAGCCACTTGTGCGGGCTGCCGGCGAAGTAGTCGCAGTGCATCTCGCCGATGTTGAGCGCCATCTGACCGTTCATGTGCGCGCCGTCGACGGCTGTGATGACGCCCTTCGAGCGGGCGAAATCGCAGATCTCGCGCACGGGCATGATGACACCGCTCTGGCTGAGCATGCCGCTGAAGAAGAGAACGCGGGTGGAGGGCCCGATGGCCGAGGTCATGACGTCGGCCAGTTGGCCGGAATCCTTGGGCGGGAAGGGGATCTTCACTTCGCGCACCTTGATTCCGTAGCGCTCCGCTTTCTGATACCACGGGCTGCGGCCGCTGGGATGCTCCTGGTCCGTCATGACCACTTCGTCGCCGGGTTTCAGGTCGATGCCGGCGGCGATGGTGCTGAGCGCCTCCGTGGCGTTGTGGAGGAAGGCCAGTTCCTCTTTCTTGCAGCCGAGATACTCGGCGAATTCGGCGCGCTCGGCATCGAGCGTCTCGTAACCCCAGCGCGGATACTCGTGGTTTGGCATCAGCAGCCCGGCGGACCGGTTCACGTAGTCGACCATGGCGTTGATGACGGGCCGGGGCGTGATGCCGAGGGTCCCGTTGTTGAGGAAGACGCGTTCTTCCGGCAGCAGGAACTGCTCATCGCGGATCCGGCGCCAGTACTTTTCCTGGTTCTGGCGGAACAGCGTTTCATCGGGCAGCGCAGCGGCTTTCAACTTCTGCAACGTGGGCAGCCCGAGCGCGGCCGCCATCAGGCCGCGTTCCATCGCCTGGCGTCTGTTCATGTGAGGGTCACCTCCAAACCGGGTATCCTTTCAATCATGCCCCACGCCCGGCTTTGGATGCCACTGGTGCTCGCGTGTGCTCTGGCGGCGGCTCCGCCGCCCGATGGCGCGGCGATCTTCGGCAAGCAATGCGCGGTCTGCCACAAGGAGCCGCCGGTGAATCGCGCGCCGCTGCCGGAGGCGCTGCAAAGGCTGCCGAAGGAAGCGATTCTGCAGTCGCTTGCGGGCGGCAGCATGAAAGCCCAGGGCGATGCGTTGACGGCCGAGGAGCGCGATGCGGTGGCCAGCTTTCTGGCAGCCAAACCGGCGAAGGCCGAAGCGGCCGATGCCGTCCGCTGCGCCCAACCGTCGCCCGAGTTCCGCAATCTCAACGGCTGGAACGGCTGGAGCATCGGTGAAACCAACGCCCGCCAGGTGACGGCCGCGCAGGCCGGGTTCGGCGCAAAGGATCTGGGGCTCTTGAAGCTGAAGTGGGCGTTCGGATTTCCGGGCGCCAATGCGGCCTTCGGCCAGCCCACGGTGGTGGACGGGCGGCTGTTTGTGGGCAGCGCGAACGGCACGCTGTATTCGCTGGAGGCGTCGTCGGGGTGTGTCTATTGGACGTTCAAGGCGCCGGGGACCGTGCGTTCCGCGGTGACCGTGGGGCGCGCCGGGGGTTTGGCCATCGCCTACTTCGGCGACGTGGCCGCGAACGTCTACGCGGTGAATGCCAGAACGGGTGAACTGGTGTGGAAGGCCAAGACGGACGAGCATCCGGTGGCCCGCGTGACCGGAGCGCCGCGCCTGGAAGGGGGCCGCCTCTATGTCCCGGTATCGTCGGTGGAAGAGGTGCCGCCCGCCAATCCGAAGTATGGCTGCTGCACCTTTCGCGGCAGCGTGGTGGCCTATGAGGCAGCCACGGGGAAGCAGATCTGGAAGACGTACTCCATTCCCGACCCGGCGCGGCCCACGCGGGTGAATGCGGCGGGCACTCAGTTGCATGGCCCGGCGGGCGGGGCGATCTGGACATCGCCCACCATCGACCGCAAGAACAAGGTGCTCTACGTGGGCACCGGCAACAGTTACGCCGACCCGGCCGCGCGCACCACCGACGCGGTGCTGGCCATTGAACTTGAGACTGGGTCCGTGCTCTGGTCAAAGCAGTTGACGCCGGGCGATGGCTGGAACTTTTCCTGCTCGAATCCGAACAAATCGAACTGTCCGGAGGAGCGTGGGGAGGATTTTGACATTGGCGCCTCGCCGGTGCTGGCGGAGTTGGGGGGCGGGAAGCGGCTTCTGCTGGTGGGGCAGAAATCGGGTGTGGTCTACGGGCTGGACCCGGAGCGGCGCGGCGAGATGGTGTGGCAGACGCGGGTGGGGAAGGGAAGTGCGCTGGGTGGGGTGATGTGGGGCATGGCTGCCGGGCGCGACGCGCTGTTCGTGCCGGTATCGGATGTGAACAAGGGCAAGCCGGATGAAGTGGGCGGGCTTGCCGCGCTGCGGATCGCGACCGGCGAGAAGCTGTGGCATGCGGCGCCACGGAGGCCGGAATGCATGGGTAAGTTCGGGTGCACGGCGGCCCAGATGGCGCCGGCAACCTTGCTGGATTCGGCGGTGCTTTCGGGTGCGATGGACGGAACACTTCGGGCGTACGATGCGGCCACGGGCGAGGTGATCTGGGAGTTTGCGACGAACCGCGAGTTCGAGACGGTGAATGGCGTGAAGGCGAAAGGCGGGTCGCTGAACGGCGCCGGCGCCACGGCGGCGGGCGGCATGCTGTTCATGCTTTCCGGCTATGGCGTGTTGGGCGGCATGGCCGGCAATGTGCTGCTGGCGTTTGGGCGTTAGGAGGGTGTGAAGAGGCGGACGAGACGGTCCGCCACGCGATCCTCATTGAAGCGGCGCGCGGCGGCGCGGGCTTTGCGGCTGGCCTCGCGATAGGCGGAATCGGAGTCCCAGAGCCGCAGGATCTGGTCCACCCATGGGCGTGCGGCGGCTTCGTCCACGGGCTTGTCCTGTTCGAGAGTGAGGTCCGGTGGCAGGGGGACGACGATGCCGCCGCGGCCGACGGTTTCAGGCAGGCCGCCGCGATCGCTGACGAGGGGCGGGATGCCGTTGATCATCGCCTCGGCGGCCACGCGTCCGGCGGCCTCTTCAAGCGAGGGCACCAGCAGGATGCGGGTTTGCGCGAAGATGTCGCGCGGGAGGGGAACACAGTTCAGCACGTGCAGGTTGGAGTTCCTGTGCAGGTCGAGCTTTCCGAGATGACCACAGAGGACCACCGTGCCGGCTGTGGCCCGCCCTTCCACCAGCAGGAGGGGGATATCGGGGCGTTCGTGTCCAAGGATGGCGGCGATCCGCGCGACGACGGCGGCGCCTTTGGCGTAGCTGGGGTTCACCATGGTGAGATACGGCCGTGGACCGGGCGGGGCGAGAACGTCCTGTGTGATCAGGGGATTCCGGATGACCGTGGTGCGAAGCCCGAACCGTTCAGCATAGAGATCGCGGAGATAGCGGGATGGCACATAGGTGGCTCGGACGGGATCAAAGACGGTGCGGTCGTGGTAGTGAATGGAAAACAGGCCGAAGGTGACGGCCACATTGTGATCAAGAAGCATGCGCATGCGGGCGCGGTCCGGGGCGCTTTGGCCATACACAAGGGCATGGTGGGGGCGGAAGCGGCGCAGTTCGCGTGCAAGCAGGGCGTCGAAGACGGAGTTCGCGATTTCCGTGGCCCGCTTGACGGTGACATCACCCACGTTGAGAATGGCGAACGAGACGCCACGGCGCTTGAATCGCCAGACGTTGGAATTGGCGCGGGGGCGGACGCCTAATTCGTCAAGCGTGCCTGCCGCTGAAGCGCCAGCGTATTGTTCGGACGCGGTTGTGCCAACGAACAGCACCTCAAAGCCGCGTCTTGCGAGAAGCTCCCCCGCTGACGTCATGTCGCGTGCGGCGCCATTGGCCGGGTCGTGCGGGAACTGGGGGATCATGATCAGGAGCCGGGGTTGCGTCGGTCTCATCTGCGCCATAATAGCCTGTATGCGAACGCTGCTCACCTGGCTTGCGTTGACGGGCGCTGGGGTGATGGCCTGCTGGTACATCCCGGATGCTGAGGGCGTTGCCGCGCAATCGGCCGCGCAGAACGACGTGCCGCCGTATCACGTCTCGGAGGCATCGGCGAAACCGTTCCCGCGGCTGTTGGCTCCGGAGACGTTCCAGAATCCCGTGGTGCGCAAGGTGTACCAGATCGCGGCCACCATTCCGGGCGTTTTGGCGCAGCAGCCATGTTACTGTTACTGCAACCGCGCGGGCCACAAGGGGCTGCTGGATTGCCACCGGGATGCGCACTCAGCGGGTTGAATGATCTGCATCAAGGAGGTTCTCCTTGCCGATCGCCTGCACCGCCAGCAAAAGACCCCGGCACAGATCCGCCGCGCGATCATCGCCGGTGAGTGGAAGAGCGTGGACGTGCGCTAGGCGGGAAGCGCGCCCAATTGCGCCATCAGGCCCAGGAAGTCCGCCTGGCTCCAGCGTTCGACGCACTTGCCGCCGGCGAAACGGAGGATGGTGATGCCGGGCAGCACGATGGCGCGGCCGGTGGCGGGGATGCCCTGGAAGGCTCCCTGTTGCGTGGCGTGCATTTCAAAGCGGCACACCACTTTGTCTTCCGCTTCCAGGGTGTCCAGCACCCTGACGCGCGCATCGGGAAACGCCTGCCAGATTGCCGCGTAGAAGGCAGCGATGTTGGCCTTGCCCGGGCCCACGCCCTGATAGCCGTGCAGGATGGCTTCGTCCGCGTAGAGGTCCAGATAGCGATCGCGGGAGGCGGGGTCCGAGAAGTGTCCCAGGGCGGTGTTCAGGATCTCGAGATTTCCTTGCATACCGCACCAGTGTACCTACTTCAGCGTGTCGGCCAGCGAGAAGATGGGCAGGTACAGACCGATGAGGACGAAGGCCACGAAGCCGCCCATGAAGATCATGAGCATGGGTTCGATCAGTGCCAGAGCCGCGGTCATGCGGGTCTTGACGTCGTCCTCGTAGAACTCCGCCACGCTGGCCAGCATCTGCGGCAGCGCGCCGGTGGATTCGCCCACTTCGATCATGTCGATGGCCAGCGGGGGAAAGACTCCCGTAGTGGCCAGAGAACCGGAAAGGGACTGGCCTTCCTTGACCAGTTTCCGGGCCTGGCCCACCGATTCACGGATGAGCGCCGAGCCCACCGATTCCGAAGCCGTCTCAAGCGCCTGCACCAGCGGAATGCCGCCGGTGAGGGTGGTGCTCAGCACACGCGCCAGCTGCGCCACCTGGAACTTGGCCCAGACTTCCCCGGCCACCGGCGTCTTGAGTTTCAACATGTCGATTTTGGTTCGGGCGGCCGGGCGCTGCGCCCAGGCCCGGAAGAAGATGCCGGCGCCGATGAGCGCGGCCACGCCGGCCAGGATGTAGTCGCGGGCCGTGGTGCCAATGGCGATGAGCAGGCGCGTGGGGGCCGGAAGGGTGGCCTGCAGGCCCTGGTACAACTGGGCGAAGTTCGGCACCACGTAGGTCACCAGGAAAACGATCAGCACGATCACCAGGGTGACCAGCAGGGCGGGGTAGAGGAGCGAAAGCATCAGCTTCTTCCGCACCTCAAGCGCCAGGCGCTGATAGTTCACGTAGCGCTCCAGCACTTCGCCCAGGGCGCCCGATTTCTCACCGGCCAGGATCGAGGTGATGAAGATGGCTGGAAAGATGCCGCGCCGCGCGAAGGCCTCGGAAAGCAGGGTGCCGTTCTTCACGTCGTCCCGAACTTCGCGGATGAACGGGCTCAGTTTGGCGTCGGTGAGCCGTTCGCACAGCAGGTCGAGACACTTGAGAATGGGCAGCCCGGCGCGCACCAGCGTGACGAACTGCTGGTTGAAGATGAGGAACTTCTCGAGGTCGACTTTCTTTGCCCGGCGGCGTCCCGCCAGAGCCGCCACCCCGGCGCGGCGCTTGATCGAATAGATCAGAAACCCCTGCTGGGTGAACCGTTCCCGCAACTCCTGTTCGTTTGAGCCTTCTTCCACCTGCTGGTGGATCTGGCCGCGCGCGTCGGCGTACTTGAGCAGGAACTCCGCCATACCAGATTTGACGGCGCCGGGAGCCTAGGCGTGCAGATGGGATAATCGAATCAAGATGGCTCATCACGACGCGCGGATCAGGGTCCGCTATGCCGAAACCGACCAGATGGGCATTGTCTATCACGCCAATTACATCGTCTGGATGGAGGTGGGCCGCGTGGAGTACTTCCGCGCCAGCGGGGTGGCCTACGCCACCATGGAGAAGGAGGATGGCATTTTGCTGGCGGTGGTGGAGGCGAACTGCCGGTACATCGCTCCGGCGCGTTATGACGAGGAGATCCTGGTGCGGACGCGGGTGGTGGAAAGCAACCGGCGGATGGCGCGGTTCGGCTATGAGATTCTGCGGTCGGCGACCCTGGACCGGCTGGCCGAGGGCGAAACCCGGCATATTTTTCTGAACCGCGAGATGCGGCCGGCGCGCCTGCCGGACAAGTACCTGTCTCTGTTCGCCGCCGATCCGGCTTGAGGTCAGGGCTTGCGCTCGCGCACGCAGCGGAACCCTACGTTGCCGCTGCGGGAGGCCGCCGCCAGGATGGAACGGCGTGTGATGGTTGCCACCAGCCACGGATTCTGAACATAGGCGATGATCCCGCCGGTTGAGGTATCGCCCCGCACAACCCGGTTGGCGCCCTCGGCCGGCCCAGTGGGGTTGGTGACCGTCTGCGCGGTGAACGCGCGAGGCCGGTCCTGGACCCATTCCGCCACGTTGCCGAGCACGTCGTGGAGGTTCCAATGATTTGCCTTCTTCATGCCTACCGGAGCCGTTCTGCCGGAGGGATTGTTGCCCCCGTACCAGGCGGATTCATGAAGGACACCCCCAGCGAAGGGGTCAAGGCTGCCCGCGCGGGCGGCGTACTCCCATTCGGCCTCGGTTGGGAGCCGGTAAAGGTAGCCATCGTTGCGCGCGTTGAGCCGGCTGATAAACTCCTGCACTTCGTTCCATGTGACCTGTTCCACCGGTAGATCCGGGCCCCTGGCGGCGCTGGGATTGTCGCCCATTAATGCCTGCCACTGCGCCTGGGTCACTTCGTAACGTCCGATCTCGAAGGCTTTCGTGAGGATCGCATTGTGGCCGGGACCCTCCGCGGTGGGGCCTTGGCCGCGGGTCTCTTCGCAAACGAAATCCCCGAGCCCACAGCCCATCCGGAACTGTCCGGCCGGAACCTGTATGAACTGCAGGCCAAGAGGCCCAATGGCTGTTGTCCCGGCCTGAGGACGCGCCTCGTAGTCGCTGGTGTCCGTTCTGGAGCTTTCACCCAGTCTGGCGGTGACCGTGATGTTGCGACCCACCATCGACGGGATGCTCTGAACTCCGAACGGATAGGTCATCCTGCCGGGCGGTACGGTGATGCTGGCCAGTGTAACGCGGCCCGATCCCTCGCCCGTTTCTAGCGTTACCAGGGCACCCGCGGCGCCGGCTGGCCGGTCCAGACTGACGTTCGCCATCACACGGTCGCCGGCGCGATGATTGGTGCCCCAGATATCGAACGACGTCAAGCGCGGCCATGCATTCTCCGGAGTAGCGCGTTCACGAAGCACACGGAATCCGAGTTCAGGCCAAGGCCGGTTCAGATACCAACTCATCGGCGATGAGAACTGCAAGTCACGCCCGGCCGCACAGCCAAATCCGCATCCGTGGATCGCGGTTGTGAGAACATAGTCCGGCATCAGGGCGCCCCATAAAGGGCCCGGGGGATCGACGTGCGGGCCGGTGAAATAGTTCCCGGACCAGTCTTGACGCAGAATCTCCCCAGTTCGAAAAAAAGCGTGGATGATTGAACACGTTGCTGAACCGTCCGTCCAACCGGAGCTTGAAGCTCTCCCGTCCCGGCAGATTGAAATACTTGAACAGACCCAGCGCCGGCCCCCACCAGCCGGGACCTTCCAGAACGGCGCGGCCTGAATTGCCAAAGCGGCCGCTATTGGCCGCGGGCATCACAAAACAGGAACTGTCGAACCATCGATTGATGGTTCGCTGGCTCCTTGGCAGGTTCCCGTCGCAAATACGATCCGGACGCCCCTGCGTAACGTTCATGCCGGAGATGTCGCGGCCTTGAAACGCCGGGCTGAACCACGGGCCGCTGCCAATCGTCAGGATGGTGTTGATTGTCCAACCGCCCAAAACTCCTTCCACCACCCCCGGAAGAGTCCTCAGCTTGAACGTATTCGCCAACGTTGCCCAGCATGTCGTGCAGCCGGTAGCCGTTGGCGGATTTGGTTCCCACGGGATGGCTGGTGCCGCCCGAGTTCTCACGGAACCAGGCAGCCGCTCGAAGTTCATCCGGGGTGTACTCAATGGTTCGTCCACCGCGCGCCGCAAACTCCCATTCCGCCGTGGTGGGCAGGCGGTACCGGTATCCGTCTTCCCGGTTATTCAAACGGGCGAGGAACTCCTGGACTTCCCACCATGCGACCGTCTCAACCGGCAGGTTATCCCCCTGCCGCCGGCTGTTGTTGTAGCCCATCACGGACCGCCATTGCGCCTGGGTCACCTCGAACCGTCCCATCTCAAATGGCCTGCTGAGCCGCACGGAGTAGGTGACTCCGAATGCGGTCCGCGGATACTCGCCGGCCGGGACCGGGGCGAACTCCATGGCGAAGGGAGCATTGTTGGTGCGCGGAATCACCCACGGGCTGATTTCAAGTTCTTTTCCGCCGCCGGAGGCGGTGATCTTCACCTCAACCGGGGCCGCCACGGTGCGTGTGGTCACCGGAAACGAAACGGAGTCCTGGCCCGCGGCGATTTCGACACGTTCCGGTACGGTGGCCTCCGGGCGGCTTGACCGCAACCGCAGCGACATCCCGCCCGCCGGCGCCGCGTGCTCAAGCTGGATCCGCCCAAGCTGCTGTTGCATGCCCCCAATCGCCACGTGCGGAACCACGATGAGGCTGGTCATGGGAGGCGTGGCGCTGAATCTTGCATACACGTTCGGCTGCTTTTCGGGTGTCACGGTGAGCGTGCGCGAACCGGCTGTTCCGGAACAATCGCCACCCCAGCTGCCCAGTGTTCCGGACAGCGAGGTCACAGTCACCTGGCCGACGGGGACGTATTGCACAGCCGTCAGGCAGGCGGCATCGCAGAACAAGCCGCCTGGCTGCACTTCGAGCGAACCGGTGCCCGACTTGAACAGGGTCATGCGCTGCGTGTTCGCTGACCCGATGAGGCGTAGCGCCTCTTCCAGAACTTCGTCCCTGCCCGCGGCGATTCCCGCGATGGTGGGAGTCACCACGATATCCGGCAGGATGCCCACACGCTGCGTGGGTTTCTTGTCCGGGTAGAAGACGCCCACGCCGCTCATGGCCGACCGCAGACCCCACGGCAGAGGAACAGGTGAGGTATTCCCATCCGCGCCCGCCGTGGTGCTGCCGATGACAACCGCTCCCGGAACCGTGCGGAATGCCATCGCCGTGTATTCACCCTGGCTCTGCGTGGTGTCGTCCACCAGGATGGCGATCTTGGCCGGATAGCCCCGGCCGGACGCCTGCAGACTCACCACCGGGCCCCAGGAAAACGCCCCCGGGTTTGCGGGATCGCCGGCCGTGAAGCGGGCGAACTCAGCGTTACGAGGCGCCAACAGGTTGCCGAGGGCGAACACCACGAACTGCAACGGATAGTTCCGAATGTCGATGATCAGACCCCTGGAGCGGCTGGCCGCCCCGAAGTAGGCTGCCGCGCCCTGGGCGGTTGCGCCGCTCAACTTGAGATAGGCGACGTCGTTCGCCAGGGTCTGGTAGGCATTGCCCGGACGATCCCGCGTGGTGCGGATGGCCAGTGAGCCGATTCCCACCCGCTCCGCGGTAACTTCCAACTCTTCGGTGCCGCGCTGAATGGCCAGCGAGACCGGCCCGCACTCGCCACGCGTGAGATTTGCGGCGATGTCACGCAGGCGTGCCGCATCGTTCGACGCGGCGTAGAACGGAGTCCACTGGCGCACCAGTTCCTCCACCGGCGTCTCTCCCACCTTGAGCAGCACATCGCCTACGCGCAGCGAACCATCGGCTTGCCCATTCCGTGTGTTGTGCCACGCCACCACGGCCTTGCCCTCCGCAAATCGCACGCCGGCGCTCACCTGGCATCCACCGGACGGCGGCAGTGAGTCAAGAGAGTTCCAGAGGTTGGCGTGGGTGTCCTTCATCTTCGCAATGAAACGCAGCAGTTCCCGTCTCAATTCAGGCTGTCCGGCCGCCAAGGCGAAGCCGGGAATGGACTCCATCAGCACCTTGTCCCAGTACACGGCCGATTCGGCCGGGTCATCGCTCATCACGTCGCGGTAGGGGAAGAAATACTCCACCATGTTCCACATCCGGAACAGAGTGAGAAGTTGATAACCGGCATCGGAACCGGGAACGACCCGGTAGCTTCGTTCGTGTTCGAAGACGGGGTTGCCCACGCCGGGAACGAAAGAAACGTAAAAGTTCCCCGCGGCTGCGGATCGGTTGCGGTAAATCGCCCGTAGCAGTTGGCTCAGTTCAGGACCCAATTGCGCCTCATCCTCCGTCCAGGCCAGGTTCGGTCCCAGGTGCAAGCGGCCGGCGTCGAGCGTCGCGCAGGTTGAGCACTCCGGCACTTCGCCCAGTCCGTTGATCCAGGCCAGCAAAACCTGGTTGACGGCTGCGCCGTCGGCGGCCTCGAGCACCCGCGGAAGGATGCGGAACAGTTCGTAGTCCCAATGTTTCTGGCCACCTGTGATGGCCGGGTGGTGATACTTCAGGAATCCCCAGATCTTCGCCAGCCGCACAACATTCGCGGTTTGTACTTCGGTGAGGCCGGAGATACCAACGCGCGATCCGGTGTCGAACTCGGTGTCCAGGTCCAGGGCGTTCGGCTGATAGGCGGGCGCTTCCTCCACGGGCTTGCCATCCGCCCAAAGGCTGAGGTCGTCCGCCCACATCTTTCCCGTGCCCAGCAGGAACACGCCCAGGGTTACTCGTTTGGCCTCAAATTGCCTGGGCAGAGAGATCCGGAACTCGCGCCAGTCGTTGTTGAACCGGAATGCCGCGCCTTCCGTCGACACAAACGCGAGGCTCGGTGTCTCCCCGTCCAGCCTCATCCAGATGGCCGCGGCGCGAGTCACACCTTCTGTTTTGAGCCAGCCGCGCCATTCGATCTGTCTGGCGGCGAAATCCAGAGGCACCGAAAGGCTGATGAAGCTGCCTTCCCCGGGGCTGGAGCCTGTCCGCTCCATGCGGGCTGAAAGCTTGCCGCTCCGGAATACCTTGTCGTCGGCCACCGCTCCGCCCACAGGCGACACGGCCCATGCGGGGGGTGCTTCTCCCACCGTCGCATTCTCGAATCCCAGATACGCCTTCAGGTTCTGGCGGGATATGGTTTGCGCGGTGAGCGTTGCCAGGCAGCAGAAGTACAGGCCCAGAATCCAACGTGGACACATTAATCCATGTTTGCACGAGCGGGGGGAGGGTGAAAAGTTGGGTAGTACTGTTAGACCGGTTCCTTGATCCGGAACACGTCGCGGGCGTGGGAAATCGCCATGCGGGGCTCCATGATGACGCTGACCGTGTCGAACCGCACCTGATTCCAGGGGAGGTTCGCCCGCCGCAGATACTCGCGTGCCGCCCGGAACAGCCGCAACTGCTTTTCCTGTCCGATGGACCGGTCTGGAGCGCTGAACTCACCGGTGGAGCGTGATTTCACTTCCACGAACACAAGCACCATGCCATCCCAGGCGATGATGTCCACTTCGCCCGATCCGGACGAGGTGCGGTAGTTCCGGCCCACCACCGTGTAACCCAACCCGCGAAGGTAGCGGTGGGCCGCGTCTTCGCCGCGCCTTCCCAGAGCCGCGCCGGGGTTCCAGGTGCGCCGCCGGCCCGCGTGACGTAACCAGTCCACGGCCCGGTAGAGAGGAGAAATCACTTGACGGCTTCAAGCTCCCATTCGATCACTTTGCCTCGCACGAGGTAGCAGAGGTAGTGCTCCCAGAAGCGCCGGAAGCGCCGCGAGGCGTTCACCGCCGCCTCAAAGCCCAACCACCTCCATAAAGCTAGTAGCTTGACGCGGGTGGAAATCTCACGAAATCGCGCAGCGGAGTAGTAGCCGAACCCGGCGTTGTCGTCGCCAAAGTATCGGAGGGAGAAGCTGTTCAGATGCCAGCGGTGGGTGGGGTCGCAGAACGAGCTGAAATCGGTGTAGTGCGGCGTGACGATGACGGCGCGGCCGCCGGCGCGGAGCAGGCGGTGGAACTCCTCCATGGTACGGATGACATCGCCCACATGCTCGATGACGTGGATGGCGCGCACCTGATCGAAACTGCCGTCCTGGAACGGATACGGATACGAGTCAAGTTCGCACAGGACATCGGCCGCGGTACCCGCGATGCGATCAATGCCAATCGCGCCCGGATGCTTGTTGCGGCCGCAGCCGACGTCCAGGATCTTCAACCGCCGCGTTCGATCGTCTTGAGACACTCACCCAGTGTATCGAGCGCGAAGTCCGCCTGATCCCGCGTCACCACCAGGGGCGGGGAGAGCCGCAGCGAGTTCGGTCCGGCGCCCAGCACCAGCAGACCGCGTTCGAAGGCCATTCGTTCCACGCGATCGCGCAGTTCCGGCGCCCGCTCCCGCGTCTCCCGGTCACGCACCAGCTCGATGCCTATCATCAGACCCAGTCCGCGTACTTCGCCCACGTGCCGGAAGCGCGCCGGCCACTCGCGCATACGGTCCATCAGGTATTCGCCCATCCGGGCCGCGTGCGCCACCAGGCCCTCTTCCAGCAGCTCGATGGTCGCAAGCGACGCCGCCACCGAGACCGGATTGCCGCCGAAGGTTGAGGCGTGGGCGCCCGGGGTCCAACTCATCCACTCGGCGCGCGCCACGGTGGCCGAGAGCGGCATACCGCTCGCGATCCCCTTGGCCAGCGTCAGGATATCCGGTTCCAGGCCAAAGTGGTCCGAGGCCCACATCCGGCCGGTGCGGCCCATGCCGCTCTGCACCTCATCGCAGATGAGCGCGATCCCGTGCCGCCGCGCGGTGGCCTGCAACTCGTCGAAGAACCGCCGCGGGGGCACCACGTAGCCGCCCTCGCCCTGCACGGGCTCGACGATGATTCCGGCGATCTCCCGCGCCGGCAGAATGTGGCGGATCAGAGTGTCCTCGATCGCCCGGGCGCACTCCACGTTGCAGGTATCGGGCTGGCGGTTGTACGCGCAGCGGTAGCAGTAGGCATAGGGAACATGATGCACCCCGCCCAGCATGGGCCCGAACCCCTGCTTCTGCACGTTCTTTGACCCGGTGAGGGCAAGCGATCCCATCGTGCGTCCATGGAACCCGCCAAAGAACGCCACAAAACTCTGGCGGCCGCTGTGATAGCGCGCCATCTTCAGCGCGGCCTCCACGGCCTCCGTGCCGGAATTGCCAAAGTACACACGCTTGCGGCCCGGCCCGGGGGCGAGCGCGGCCAGCTTCTCGCCCAGCGCCACCATGTTTTCGTAGTAGAAATCGGTTCCCGACATGTGGATGAGCTGCGCGGCTTGCCGCTGGATGGCCTCCACCACGCGCGGGTGTGCGTGGCCGGTGGCCACCACCGCGATGCCGGCGTTGAAGTCGAGAAAACGGTTGCCATCCAGATCCTCGACGATTGCGCCCTCGCCCCGGGCCACGGTCAGCGGGTAGGGCCGTGTGTACGAGGGCGAGAGCACCGCCGCATCGCGATCAATCAGAGCTTTCGACCTCGGGCCCGGGAGCGAGGTGACAATGCGGGGCAGTCCGGGCGCAGTTGTAGTCAATGTGGACACACCAATCCTCCGTTCGTCTTCAAGAGATCAGTCTTCAACGGACAGGGAGTGAAGGAGAGCCTAATCGGAGCCGAACAGGCCGGGGCGTGACGTGGAAGGAGTGAAGTTCATCGGAGAGCCTCCCTGCCCCTATCATAGCCGCAACCCGCTCCGGAAGCCAGGAAAATCAGCGGAGTAAATCAGCGCGGACCGAAACCAGCGCCAGTCACGATGGCGCCCAGTTCACGGCCGTCTCCGGCCACCCGGGTGGGCTTGTCCACCGTGATGGTGAGCATCGCGGAACGGCCCGTGGGGGCCACGGGCGGCGATGTCACCGTTTGCAGGCCCGGCGCCAGGGGCTGGTCCAGAAGGGCCACGCCATCCAACGCCAGCGTGATGCGCCGCGCGGCGGCGTTCGGCGGAAGGTAGACGGTGACGGCAATGGGCGTGGGCCCGGGCGGCGATTTCAGCAGCACCAGCGCGCGCGGGGCGATCCATCGGGACGTGCCTTCCAGGCTGTAGAAACCACTCACCAGGTGAAGATCCGCCTCCGGGTGATTCATCGGCACCCAGGAGAGACCGGGCTCGCGCGCGATCACCTGTTCGGCGCGCACCCGGTCCACGGGCGCGATGCCATGTTCGGACGAGCGAAGCGCCAGGTCAAACGCGCGCAGCCCCATGGCCACACTCGACCAGCCGGAATGGCCGCCCAGGGCAATCGGCCGAATGGGCAGGGTGGTTTGAATTCCGGTGGCGGCCACCGGCGCCAAGGCGCCGCCGCCGGTGGTCAACGGCAGCGGATAGCCGAGTTCACCGGTGATCACCAGGTCACCCGGGCGGATGGCCTGGCCGCGAACCAGGGGCATGGCGCCCTCCGATTCCGCGTAGAACCTCAGCCCCCATTCGCCATTCACCCACACGCGCCGGGCGGGGAACTGATCGCGAAGGGTGCCGATGAAGGTCCGGTAGCCGTTCCACTGCTCGGCGTTTGACCAGGCCAGGCACAGGCCCAGCGATGCGAGCAGCCCTGCGCCAAAAGCCAGTGTTCGAGGCGTGCGCAACCGGGACGCCGCGATGGCCGCCGCCGGCGCCAGGGGCAACAGGTAGCGCGCCGCCCCGGCGAAGAACACGGCCACCGCGGCGCCGAAGAAGATGAGCAGCCACTGGCCTTCCCAGCGCCGCCAATCCAGGGAGGCGATGACGGCCGCGCCCAGAGCAAACGGCGCGACAAAGAGGGGATGAGCGTCGATGAACATCGCACCGGCGCCCGCCGCCAGGGCCACGGCGATGGGCGCCGGGCGCCAGCGAATCGCCAGAAAGCCCAGCACGCCCAAGTGCACGGTGAGCCCCGCCGCGTTCCTCAACTTGGCCTCCAGGCGCTGCAAGCCATACTCCGAGAAGTAGCTGGCCGTGGCAGCCACCGGCAGCCCGCCCGATGTCACCCACTCGAACGCCTGCCACGCCGCCAGGGCCGCGCCGGGCGCCAGCGCCGCCAGCCACTCCACCCGCCGCGCCGGGCGATCGAGCCCCCACCGCAGGTAACACCACAAGATCGGAATCGCCGCCACCGCCTGGTAGGCCATCAAGCCCGCCAGGCTAAGCGCCACCGCGGCGCAGCCAAGCCAGCCGCGCACAAAGCACGCGATTCCCGCCAGCCACAGGGCGGTGAACGGCACATCGGCCTCCACCGAATTGGCGTTCACCAGCAGGGCTGGCGCGGCCAGAAACACCAGCGTCGCCAGAACCGGATGCGGCGAAAACCGGCGTGCCAGAGCCAGCATCGCCACGGCCGCCATGGCACTGAAGGGCAAGTAGGCGAGATGAAAGATCACCTCGCGCGTGTCCCCGGCGAACGCCAGCACGGCGCCCAGCCAGGCGGCGTTCAGCGGCGGGTGCGGGTGCCCGCGCATCGACACTTCGACGCCGTGATAGACGTAGCGGGCGTGGTGCGGGTGCAACGGGTCAATCTGCGCATGCTGCGCCCCCGCCAGGTAGTAGATGTCATCGCCCTGAAACGCGCCCCACAAAAACGGCAGCCGCGGCAGGAGCGCCGCGGCCAGCACGATGAGGATTTGTGTCCGCCGGGTCATGGCCGGCCGCTAGGCCGGCCGGCGCCAGCGCACCACGGGCTTGCGGGCCGCGGTCACTTCGTCCACGCGGGTGGTGCGAGTGAGGTACGGCGCCCCGGTCACCAGCGCGGGATTGGTTTCAATCTCGCCGGCGATGGAAATCATGGCATCCACAAACAGGTCGATCTCCGGCTTGCTCTCCGTCTCGGTGGGCTCGATCATCAACGCCCCGTGCACAATCAGCGGGAAGCTCACGGTGTAGGGGTGAAAGCCGTAGTCGATGAGCCGCTTGGCGATATCGCCCGTCCGCACACCATTCTTCGCCTGCCGGTCGTCGCTGAACACCACCTCATGCATCGAAGGTGACTGGTAGGGCAGGTCGTAGAAGGGCTGCAGCAGCTTCCGGATGTAGTTGGCGTTCAGAATGGCATCGAGTGTCGCGTTGGTCAGCCCGTTGCCGCCGTGCGCCAGAATGTAGGCCAGCGCGCGCACCAGGACGCCGAAGTTCCCGTAGAACGCCCGCACGCGTCCAATCGATTCGGGCAGATCGTAGTTCCACCGCCACGCGCCGTCGACGCGCGCCAGCCGCGGGCCCGGCAGATGGGGCGCCAACTCCGCCTTGCACGCCACCGCGCCGGAACCGGGGCCGCCCCCGCCATGCGGCGTCGAAAACGTTTTGTGGAGGTTCAGGTGCATCACGTCGATGCCGAAATCGCCCGGCCGCGCCACGCCCACCAGCGCGTTCATGTTGGCGCCGTCCATGTACACCAGGCCGCCCTTGGCGTGCACCACTTCGCAGATTCTGGCGATGTTCTCCTCGAACACGCCCACCGTGTTCGGGTTGGTGATCATCAGCCCGGCGATCTCACCGGTCATCTCCTGTTCAAGCGTCGCCACATCCACCATGCCCAGCGAGTTCGACTTGAGGTTCGCCACGCCATAGCCCGCCATGGCCGCCGTGGCCGGGTTGGTGCCATGCGCCGAATCCGGCACCAGGATCTTCTTCCGCGCATCGCCCCGCTTCTCAAGCGCCGCCCGGATGAGCAGTATCCCGGTCATCTCCCCGTGCGCACCGGCGGCCGGCTGCAGAGTCACCGCGTCCATGCCGGTGATCTCGGCCAGGGCGCTCTCAAGGTGCGCCATCACTTCCATGGCTCCCTGGGAAAGCGCGTCCGGCTGATACGGATGCGCCCACGCCAGGCCTTCCGTTCGAGCCACCACTTCGTTGATCCGCGGGTTGTACTTCATGGTGCATGAGCCCAGCGGGAACATGCCCAGGTCAATCGCGTAGTTCCAGGTGGACAGGCGGGTGTAGTGGCGGATCACCTCCACTTCACTCACCTCCGGGAAGTCCTCAATCGATTCCCGCGTCCCGCCGCCCCCCAGCGCCGCCGCGGCATCCACCGCCGGGACATCCAGCGGAGGAAGCTGATACGCCTTCTTCCCCGGCGAACTCATCTCGAACAGCAACTGTTCGTTTATGTTGATATGCGAACGCGTCTTCCGGATCATCGCTTATCCCCACACCTCCGCCACGGCGTCCAGCGTTTCCCGCTTCACCATCTCGGTTGCGCACAAAAGCATCGAACCCGCCAGTTCCGGATAGTGCCGGCCCAGGTCCAGCCCGCCCACGATCTTCCGTCCCAGCAGTTCGTCGTTGATGGCCGCCACGCCCTTGGGGCCGGCCACCGCCGCGAATTCATTGAAGAACGGACCGGTGAACCGCCGCGGCAGCTTCGCCGCCAGATAGTGCGTCTTCGCCAGATTCTGTTCCGCCAGTTCCCGCAGCCCCTGCTTGCCGTACACGGCCATGTAGACCGCCGCCATCAACGCGATGAGCGCCTGGTTGGTGCAGATGTTCGATGTGGCCTTCTCACGCCGAATGTGCTGCTCGCGCGTCGCCAGCGTCAGGCAGAAAGCCCGCCGGCCCTCGGAGTCCTTCGTCTCCCCCACCAGCCGCCCGGGAATCTGCCGGATGAACTTCTCCTTGGTCGCAATGACACCGGCGTAGGGGCCGCCATAGCTGGGCGGGATGGCGAAGCTTTGCAACTCGCCCGCCACAATGTCGGCCGCCCGCGGCGGCGCCAGCAACCCAAGCGATACCGCTTCGGTGAACAGGAAGACCAGCAGCGCCCCGTGCCGATGGGCCAATTCCGCCAGCTCTTCCACCTGTTCAATGATCCCGAAAAAGTTCGGCGATTGAATCACCACCGCGGCGGTGTCCCCGTCGATCTTCGCCCGAAGATCGTCCATGTCGACCTGGCCGCTCCGGGCGTCGTAGCCGAACTCGGCCACCGGCAAACCCTGATGTAGCGCGTAGGTTCGCAGCACCTCGCGATACTCCGGATGCACCGAGCGCGCCGCCAGAATCCGGTCGCGTCCGGTGATGCGAGCCGCCATCATCGCCGCCTCCGGCGCCGCCGAAGACCCGTCATACATCGACGCGTTCGCTACCTCCATGCCGGTCAGCTGGCAGATCATCGTCTGGAATTCGAAGATCGTGGTCAGCGTGCCCTGCGCCATCTCCGCCTGATACGGCGTGTACGATGTCAAGAACTCGCCGCGCGTCACCACCGTGTCGCACATCACCGGGCGAAAGTGGTTGTACACCCCCGCGCCCAGCAGACTGGCGTAGCCCGCCGCGCCTTCCGCCCCCCGAGCCTTGAAATAGTCCACGATCTCGTATTCCGAGATGCCCGGGGCCAGATTCAACGGGCGGTTGAGCCGCACCTCCGCGGGAAGATGTTTGACCAGATCCTCAAGACTTGCGACGCCGAGCGCGGTGAGCATCTCCGCGCGTTCGGAGTCTGATTTCGGCAGATAGCGCACGTATGTTTACCTGTTGTGATTGAAATGAACCGAGTGGTGCTTCCAGGGGAGGGAATATACTACCAGCATAATCGGTTCGGGGAGCCAAAATGTTGCCGCCGGGGCAGTTCAGTGCGCGGCGCCGCCCAGGTAGGCCTCGTATTGCGCCGCGGTCATCAGGCCGCCGAGTTCGCCGGCGTTGGCCAGACGCACTTCCACCAGCCAGCCATCCCCATGCGCGTCGCTGTTCAGCGTCTCGGGAGTCGCCGCCAATGCCTCATTCACGGCCAGCACTTCACCCGACACCGGGGCGTAGATATCGGACACCGCCTTGACGCTCTCCACGGACCCGAACGCCGCCCCGGGCGACAGTGCCGCGCCCACCTTCGGCAGATCCACGTAGACGATGTCGCCCAACTCCTTCTGCGCGTGGTCGGTGATGCCGATGCGTGACGTTTCGCCGCCTACCGACACCCACTCATGTTCCTTCGTGTACCGGAAATTCTCTGGATACGTGCTCATTTCGCCCTCTTGTAAAAAGGTGCCGCCACCACGCGCGCCTCCACGGGCTGATTGCGCACCATCACGTGTATTGTCTGGCCAATCCCGGTCTTATCCACCGGCAGGCAGCACAGGCCGATGTTCTTCCCCAGCGATGGCGCCGGGCCGCCCGAGGTCACCCAGCCGGCATTCCGGCCGTCGATCTGGATCTCGTAGCCGTCGCGGCCGATCCCGCGGCCCACCATCTCAAAGGCCGCCAGCTTCCGCCGGATGCCCTTTTCACGCTGCGCCTCAAGCGCCGCGCGCCCGATGAAATCTCCCTTGCCGAACTTCACAATCCACGCCAGATCGGCTTCAAGCGGCGTCAGCGTGGCATCGATCTCATGGCCGTACAACGCCATCTTCGCTTCCAGGCGCAGCGTGTTCCTGGCGCCCAGCCCGCATGGCTTGATGCCGAACTCCCCGCCCGCGGCTGTAAGCGCCAGCCAGAGCGGCTCCGCGGCTTCGGGCGCCACGTAGACCTCAAACCCGTCCTCGCCCGTGTAGCCGGTGCGCGCAATCCGCGCCGGAACGCCGTTCACCTCACCGTCGCGAAACCAGTAGTAGCGGATTGATGCCAGATCCACCGCCGTCAGTTTCTGCAGGGTCGCAAGGGCCGCCGGCCCCTGCACCGCGATCTGCGCGTATCGCGGGCCCGCGTTCTCCACCGTGCAGTCAAAACGGTTGGCGGCCGCGATGTGTTCGTAGTCCTTGTCCTGGTTCGATGCATTCACGCACAGGAAAAAGTGGTCATCGGCCACCTTGTGCACCAGAATGTCGTCGACGAATCCGCCATGCTCATACAACAGGCCGGAATAGTGCGCCTGCCCGGCCTCCAGGCTCGCCGCGCGATTGGTGCTGACATGCTCCACCAGAGCCAGCGCCTGCGGACCGCGGATCTCGATCTCGCCCATGTGGCTCACGTCGAACAGCCCCACCCGCTGCCGCACCGTGTGGTGCTCATCCATCACCTGGGAATACTGCACCGGCATGTCCCACCCGCCGAAATCCACCATGCGGGCGCCCAGGCGGCGATGCAGCGAATTGAGCGGAGTGGCTTTGAGCGCCACGGATTCAGACATGAATGATTACTCTAGCACGCAACCCGGCGGCAGCCCCGTCAGTTGCGGCCGCACAAACCGGGTGTGCGGCACATCCCCGCGCCGCAGCCGCCGGCCATGGAAGCCGGTTCCTTGGCCGCTCCGTTGCCCCGCGCGGCAAATGTCGAATACTCCTGGCGCAGGTGCTGTTCACCACAGCTTGGGCACGCCACCGCCGTGCCGCCGCGCACCAGCTTCTCAAACTTCGTTCCGCAGTCTTCGCACTGATATTCAAAAATGGGCATGGTTCACTCCGTCAGGATCAATCCAATTTTATCAATCAACGCCCGGATCTCGGCGGAGGGGGCGGTGTAGCCGTTCGCCATGATGGCAAACGCCACCCTGCCGTGGGTTTCGCTCTCGGCGTAACCAGCCAGACAGCTGACGTGCGACAGCGATCCGGTCTTGGCCCGGATCAGCTTGCCCCGGCGGTTCTTTCCGAACCGGTTCTCAATCGTTCCGTCCGTGCCGCCAATGGCCAAAGAAGCCAGAAACGCCTCCCTTTCCGGGCTCCCGTCCATGTGCGCCAGAAGCCGCGTGGTCACCAGCGGCGATACCAGATTCGCCCGCGCCAACCCGGACCCGTCGTGCAAGTCGAACTCGCGCTTGCCGGCCCCCATCTCCACCAGAAACCCCTCCAGTTCCTCCATCGCCGCCTCGCGCGTTCCATCCAGCCGCTTCACCTTCCCCACCTCGTGCAGCAGCAGTTCGGCGTGCAGGTTCTGGCTCACCTTGTTCACCACCTGTGCCACTTCCGCCAGCGGCGGCGATTCGCGATGCCAGATCAACTGCCCGGCGGGCGCTTCCCAGGGCTCACCCTTGGCACGATGGCGGGCCCGCACCCGGCCCCCAATCGCCACCCCGCGCCGCGTGAGCGCCACCGCCAGCGTGTGGGCCGCGAACAGCGCCGGGTCATCCACCGCAATCGACTGCGATTCGCCGCGGTCGTTTGACGGCAGCACGCCGGAAATCCGCAAGTGCCGCCCCCGCAGGTCCCAATCGATGGCCCGCTGCCCGCCCGCCGTCACTGTCACCCGGTTGTCGATTTCGAAATATTCAACTGCCGGCCGCAGCCCGATGGAAGCAAAGCCGTCCGCGTGCGGCCGCACGGTGACCATCTGCGCCCCGTCGTTCACCGTCAGCGCGCTCACTGCGGCGCCGTAGGCCCACATGAGGTCGCCCTGGGACCAGGCTTCCGGCACCGGCTCAAAGGGATACCAGCGGTCGTCCCCCACCACGTCGCCGGCGATTCGTTCGATCCCCGCTCGCGCCACGGCGTCTGCCATCGCCTCCACCACGGCCAGCGGATCGCGCGCCGTCCGGTCCTTACTATAGGGATACTGGCGCGCCGAAAGGCTGGGGTCGCCACCGCCCACCAGGACCAGATCGGGCCCGGCCAGACGCAGTTCCGTCTTGAAGCGATGGCCCCCGCCCAGCCGCGCCAGCGCCAGACTGGTGGCGAACAGCTTGGTGTTCGAAGCCGGGGTGAAGTACTGGCCCGCGTTGCGCTCATACAGCACGGTCCCGGTGCCCAGCGCGACGGCGTGAATGCCCCATCGCGTGCGCCGCCCGGCCTCCGATTCGTCGATCACCTGCCCGATCCGCTCCGCCAGATCGGCGGCGCAAACCGGGCTCAGAGCCACGGCAACCAGGAGAATGCTTCGCATGGGTCTTCTTTTACGAGTATGGACCAAACGAAAATGGACCAACTTCTCTCAGGTAAGATATCGGCAGCCATGCCCGAACCAGCGAGCGCCGGAATCGTTCCGCCGGCCCGGATGGCGGCCTACTTCGACGGCCGGCATCACCGGGCCCAAGGGCTGTGTTGGCGATGGATTGCTCGAAGAATCGCTGCGCCCATGCCATGGACGCGCCTTCCTCCGGATTGCCGCCTTAAGGCAATGGCGGCGCGTTCCCATCGATGTGGCGTTTCAAGAACTGGAAGGCAAGGTCGCCGATCGGCCGGCCAAATTTCCAACCTTCCTCAATCGCGGGCCGGAAGTGAACGCCTCCCCATAGCCGGCTCAGCCCGCAGTCAGTCTCAAACGCTGTCCAGGTCGGCCACGGTCCCAGAACGATGTTTGCTGAGGGCGTGATTCCTGGTTCTACTCTGGAGGATCCCATGGACACGGGCACCGACCAGTTCAGCGCGTCACTGCCCAGGAACCGTCGCGCTACCTGTGCGTGCGCCGCGCAAAAAGCGGCTGAGCCGGAAGGATACTCGGGGTGATCGGCCACATCCAGGTATTCCTTCCATTCAACGGCGGGAATATCGTTGACAGTGCCCTTGCCGGGCCCGCCCCAGGCTCTCACGGGCCGCCGTCCGTAAAGATATTGAATGGCGCTAAACGGGCGCACCGCATCGTGCTTCGCCTTTTCATTCCAGACCGCGATTCCCGTGTCGAAAGCGGCAAGATTGGTGGCGAAATCCAGGTGGATGAACTGGATGAGACTCAACCCGCGCGAGAGGGCGGCAAAGACGGCCGAGAAGCCGAGACTGGCGATCTTATCGTTAAACAACTCGGCTGTCATTTTCTGGCGATCCGTCAGATTCGCCGAAGCACGCAGCACTTCGTCGGCCTGAGCCTGGTAGGCCGCGCGCCCCTTTGGCCCGTTCGGATGGCTGTCATCGGGCCGAGGCGTGTGGAACCGGTTGGGGTTGTTATCCCACATTTCCGTTTTGAGCCGCGCGTGCGAATCTCCTGGATGCTCGTCCGCATCAATATCGATAGGGGTTTGAAGGCAGCGAAGACCCCTGCGGAGGACAGCACCCAATGGGTGACAAA
>VFZY01000020.1 GCA_016870915.1 Acidobacteriota bacterium
GAACGAGAGCTGAAAGGGCTGGTTTTGTTTGTCACCCATTGGGTGCTGTCCTCCGCAGGGGTCTTCGCTGCCTTCAAACCCCTATCGATATTGATGCGGACGAGCATCCAGGAGATTCGCACGCGCGGCTCAAAACGGAAATGTGGGCCCGGTGGTGATGTTATTGAGGGGCAACACCAGAAGGATGCCGAGAAGCCCGCCGAGCAGGGACAGCATGAGCGATTCGGCAAAGAAGCTGAACAGGATGCTGAACCGTGAAAAGCCAAGCACGCGAAGGGTTCCGATTTCGCGGGCGCGGCGTGCCACGGCGGCGTACATGGTGTTCATGGCGGCAAAGCAGCTGCCGACGGCCATGATGCTTGAGACCAGGATGCCGATGGCGAAGATGGGGATGCCGGACTGGGTTTGCCGCTCAAGATAGGCCTTTTCCCCTTCGGCGGTGACGTTGAGGCGCTGGTCGGCGGTGAGGTCGTTGATGAGGGCCTGGTGGGCCACGGGGTCGGCCGCGCGCACCAGGGCGGAGCTTAGGACTTCGGAGCGGTTGAAGTCCGAGGCGCCCTGGTTCAGATCCAGGAAGATCTCGCTGTTGACGGCGCCCTGGCCGGCGTCCATGATGCCGACGACGGTCCACTTTCCGCGGCCGAATTCGATCTGGCTGCCCATGCGGGCGGCGGGGTAGCGCTTGGCGACGCTCTTGCCAACCACCACTTCCCGCTTGCCGGTCTCGAACATGCGTCCTTCAGAGATTCGCAGGCCGGAGCGCATTTCGAAGCCGACCGGAAGGATGCCGCGGATGGTGATGTTCATGCCGTCCGGGCTGTCGACGCTGGGGAGATTGATGATCTGGACCATTTCCAGGGAAACCATGGGTTCGCCGGCCTTGGACTTGGCGATGCCTGGCTTGAACTTGAGGTCCTGGTACTGTGCCCGGCTGAAGTTGCTGGAGAGTTCGGCGGTGGAGCCTTTGCGCATGACCAGGATCTGGAGCGGGTCGCCGGAGATGCTGAAGGCTGTCCAAAGACCGTTGAGAAGGGCGATGACAGCGAGCAGCACGGCGACAGTGAGCGAGATGCCGAGCGCGGTCATGAACGTGGTGGTCTTGCGGACCATCAGGTTGCGGACATTGTAGTTGAGCGGGATGGCCATGCAATTACACCGTGGATCTCAGGGCATCAATGATCGGCGTGCGGGAGGCGTTCCAGGCCGGAACCAGGGAACTGACGGCGCCGATGACTCCCGCGATGCCCATGCACAGAGCGGCCATGGGAAGCGGGAGTGAGAGGTTGTTGAACTGGAAGACAAAGGACGCCATGGCTTCCCGCGCGCCCAGTGCGACGAAGTAGGCAAGGCCGCAGCCGAGCGCCCCACCGAGCAGAGACATGACAATCGATTCGCCGACCAGGATGCCCAGGATGGACTCCCGCGTGAAGCCGAGGGTCTTCATCACGCCCACTTCGCGAACCCGTTCACGCACGGACATGGCGATGGTGTTGGCGGAGACCAGGAGAATGGTGAAGGTGACGGCGGCGCAGATGGCGAACAGGAACAGCTTGACGTTGCCGAGGAAGGCGGTGAAGCTGAGCAGGAACGCCTTCAACGTCTCGGTGCGAGTCTGAACGGGGGAGTTGCGGAAGGCGCCGTCGATCTCCTGTGAGATTCGGGTGAGGGAACCGGGCGCATCGGCCAGCAGGGTGAAGGTGCCAGCGAAGTCGCGGCGGCCCTGAGGCAGGCTTTCGAACAGGTACGTCAGGTGGAACATGAGCGAATCGGACTCGTCGGGATGCTCATAGATGCCGCGGATGATGAATTCCCACTGGCCCGGGAAGATGTCGCCGGTGATGTGCACGCGGTCGCCGAGTTTCCAGTTGAACTTGCGGGCCAGCTTGTAGCCGACGATGCAGCCCTGGCGGTCCGCGATGAACGCTTTCTTCTGGTCCTCCGGCACCTTCATGGCGCGTTCGACCCGGAACATTCGCTCCGGCTCCACGGCGAAGCGGGCAAACTGATTGCGGATATCGCGCGGGTCTTTGTAGGAGCCACCGAACCACTGGGAGACGTAGGCCTCTTCAACGCCAGAGACTTTGAGAATGCGCTCGCGATAGTAGATGGGCATCGACATGGTGAGCGAGACCCGGTTACGAACCACCAGAATGCGGGACTGCCATTCGGGAGTATCCGCGTTGAACAGGGCCTGGTACATGGTCATGAGGACCGCGAGCAGGCAGAAAGAAGCGCCGATGCTGCAAATGGTGAGAATACTGCGCCGCCGGTTCCGCAGTGCGTTCTTCCACATCAGGGAAAGGTATCGCGCCATAGTATTCTTCATTCTAAGGGAATGTCTGGCGCGCGATGGAGCGATTTCGACGAACGGGGGCCGGCGGCGGACGAAACGCCGGTGCCGGCCGACGAACCGTTCACGGACGCCGATTCACGCTGGATGGGGCGTGCTCTTGATCTGGCCCGGCTTGGCGGTGAGGCCGGTGAAGTGCCGGTGGGCGCGGTGGTGGTGGGCGCCGATGGACGATGCCTTGGGGAGGCCTGGAACGCCCCGGTGGGGTTGAACGACCCGTCGGGTCACGCCGAGATTCTGGCGCTGCGGGCGGCGGGAAAGGCGGCCGGGAACTACCGGCTTGGGGGAGCGACGCTGTACGTGACGCTGGAGCCTTGCCCGATGTGCGCCGGAGCGCTGGTGCACGCGCGGGTGGCGCGGGTGGTGTTTGGGGCGCGGGATCTGCGATTTGGGGGGACCCGGTCCAAGTTCCGGATCGCCGATTCGGAACTGTTGAACCACCGCGTTGAGGTGCGGGAGGGGTTGCGGGGCGCCGAATGCGTCGAACTGCTGCGGGAGTTCTTCGGGCGGCGGCGGGGCGAGGCGGAAACGAGCCCTGGTCTGTCAGAATAAAGATTCCATGTGGTTTCAGGCGATTCTTGCGGCGCATGCCCTGTTGGTGGGCGACGAACGCGCCTCGGATCCACGCACAGAAGATCCACGCACAGCCGATACACGCCCAACCAGGGATGGGGCGCCGGCGGAGGCGCCGGCCGCTGCTGAGGCGAAACCCCCGGATCGAACGACCCTGAATCTGTTGGGGAAAACGGACACCAGTTCAGGCGAGAGCCGCCGGAATGAAAATGTTCAGTTCAACCTGATCGACAACAATGCGTTGAAAGAGTTGAACGTGCGCATGGGCACGACGGCGACGATTGTGACGGAATTCCGCGCGGAACGGGGCTATTTCGGCACGGAGTTCGGGAACCCGCCACCGGGCCCGATTCATGTGGCGGTAGCCAAGGGTGTTTCAGCGCTGCATGGCGAGGCGACTTTCGGCCATGGAAACAGTGCGCTTTCGGCGCGGTCTTTTTTTCAGGTGGGCGGCGTCAAGCCGGCGCAGGATAATCAGTATGGTTTGCAGTTGGCCGCGCCGTTCTGGCGCGGGGCGCAGGGCAGCGTGGACCTTTCCCAGCAGAAACTCCACGGGTTTGTGAATGGCAACGTCCTGGTGCCGCTGCCGAATGAGCGGACCCCGCTGGGGCCGAACGTGGCCGGGCGCCGTGTCATTCAGCGATATCTGGACGCCTACCCGCGTGAGCTGCCGAACCGGACCGACATTGACCCACGGGCGCTGAACACAAATGCGCGGCAGGCGATCGATACGGACGCGGCTTCGGCGCGCATCGATCAGGAAGCGGGCGCGAAGAACAGGATTTTCGCGCGCCATGCGTTGACGAATCAGCAGTTGGACGCGTTCCAGTTGGTGGCCGGACAGAACCCGGACACGACGACGAAGTCGCACACTTCCCGGTTGACGTGGGTGCGAATTCTATCGGCGGCGTCAAATGCGGAGATCACGGCGGGGTATGACAGGGTGCGATCTTTGCTGATGGCGGAGCCGAACGCGGTGGGGCCTCAGGTTGTGGTGGGAACGGCGTTCGAGCGGCTGGGCCCGAATTCGAGTGTACCGCTGGACCGGGCGCAGAACCGGTATCGTCTGAGTGGACTGGTTCGCAGCCAGAAGAGGAACCATACGCTCAGCGCGGGCGGGGAAGTGGCCCGGCTGCACTTCAACGGGCGCGAGGCGAGTTCGAACCGGGGTACGCTGCAGTTTCGCAACGACTTCGGACGGACGGCGATTGAGAATTTTCTGCTCGCCGTGCCTAGCCGTTACAGTGGCGGCGCGGGCGAGATCGGCCGCGGATTCCGGGGGTGGGAGCAGCACCTGTATGCGGGCGATACCTGGCGGGTGCGGGGCGGGCTGACGTTGACGTTCGGTATTCGGTATCAGCCGTTCTTGGGGCTGAGAGAAGTGAACAACCTGACGCTGATCGATTTTGCCGGGGATCGCGACAATGTGGCGCCGAGGTTTGGTTTGGCGCAGAGGCTGCCGGGTGGATGGGGCGTCCTTCGGGCGGCCTACGGCATGCATTATGGCGACATTTTTCCCATCACCCTGCAGCAGGTGCGGTGGAACCCGCCCATGTTTCAGAAGTTTGAAGTGATACTGCCCGATGTCGCGGATCCGCTGAGCGGCGTGGAACTGAACCCCAACGCGCGGGCCACGGTGTTCCGGGTGCCGCGCGACCTGCGAGCGCCGTACACGCACCAGTACAGTTTCAGTTGGGAAGGGGAGTTGCGGCGGAATGTGAAGTTCCAGTTGGGGTACACCGGCAGCCGGTCTCACCAGTTGTTCATGATGCTGCACGAGAACCGGGCCACGCCGGTGAATGGGATCCGGCAGGAGACCGGGACGATCAACCTGCGCCGTCCGGATACGCGGTTTTTTGAGGTGCGGCGTGTGACGAACATGGCGAACGCGTACTTTGACGCGGCCCGGGTTTCGCTGATCGCGGCAAACTGGCACGGATTGGCCGTGGACGCTTCGTATTGGTTCAGCAAGGCGCTGGACACCGGGGCGGCGTATTCGAACACGGCTGCCGGGGACGACGCCCGGCAGGGTTATAGCCAGTCCCAGTTTATTGTGCATGCGGACCTGAAGGGGCCGAGCGTGTTCGATCAGTCGCATGCCGGGCTGGTGCGGGCGGCGTATGCGGTGCCGGCTGCCCATGGGCTGGCTGGGCGGCTGTTCGGCCGGTGGAGTGTCTCAGGCGTGTGGCTGGGGAAGACAGGGATGCCGTTCACGGTGATCAGCGGGAGCGATTCGCCCGGCTACGGGAACGTCGATGGCACGCAGGGCGACCGGCCGAACCTTGTGGATCCGGGCGTGTTGGGGCGCCGTGTGGGCCACCCGGACACCAGTGTGGCGCTGTTGCCGCGAGAGGCGTTTGCCAACATCGGGGCCACGGATTTGCGTGGGAACCTGGGAACCGGGACGTTCCGGCGCGGTGGGATCGCGAATGTGAATGGAGCGATTTCCCGCAGTTGGAGCGTGGCGGACAAGACGCTGGTGTTCCGGGTGGAGTCGATTAACTTCTTCAACACGCCGCAGTTTGCCGAGCCGAACCTGGATTTGAGTTCACCGGCGTTTGGGAAGATCACCAACACGCTGAATGACGGGCGTACGTTCCGGTTCCAACTCCGGTTGAGTTTTTAGGGGAACCCGGCGCGCTTCTCCGCGTCTTTAAGACTACTGTGTTGACCGCTTTGTTCCTATTGGCCGGGCTTGTGCAAAGCCAGACCGTGATCCGGACCGAGGTTCGCCTGGTGAACCTGACGGTGACGGCGGCGGACGCCTCGACCGGCAAGCTGATCGCGGATCTGGCGCGCGAGGATCTGGAGATTCTGGAGGATGGAACTCCGCAGAAGATTGAGTACTTCAGCCGCAGCGCCGACGTGGAGTTGAGCCTGGGGCTGGTGATGGACGTGAGCGGCAGCCAGGAGAAGTTCTTCGACCGGCACCGGCGGGATATTCAGGCGTTTCTGCGATCGACCCTGGGGCAGCAGGACCGGGCGATGCTGGCCGGGTTTGCGAACTCCGTGCGGCTGGTGCAGGATTTCACCGGGTCGAGTGAGGCGATTGTGCGGAGCGCCGGGGAGTACCGCAAGCACCCATCGGAGTATCCCCTGCTGGGCCCGAGAATCCGGCGCGATCTTGGAAGCGCGGTCTACGACGGGATGTATCACACCATTGCGGAGAAGCTTGCCCAGGTTGAGCGTGGACGGCGTGCGCTGCTGCTTTTTTCCGATGGCGAGGACAATGCCAGCGCGCACCACATGATGGAAGTTCTTGAGGCTGCGCAGGACTCCGACGTAGTGATCTTCGGGGTGCATTACCTGGAGGAGAAGGGGCCGTCGTCCGGGCGGAACGTGTACGGGCGGAGTGTGATGCGGCGGCTGGCGGCGGACACGGGCGGAGAGTACTTCGAGGCGACGGACGATCTGCGGGAGGCGTTCCGGAAGATTGGGGCGCAGTTGCGAGGGTCCTACCAGGTGGCCTATCGTTCATCGAATACGGAGCGGCCGGGGGCGTTCCGGAACGTGACGGTTTCCTCAAAGCGGCCCGGGGTGCGGCTGCGGCACCGGAGCGGGTACTTCGTGAAGTAGCCAGCGCGGAGGCAGCGCCGGGTGAGGTCAGAATCCGCCATGCGGGGTGATGGGCATTTCGGTTCTGGCGAAGTAGAGTTGCGCGGCGCGTTCCAGGTTCTCCTCGGTGGCTTCCGCGGGGCGATTCTCATACTGGCTGATTGAGAGCAGAAGGCTGCAGATGTCATTCGGGTAGCAGGCGCGGAGTTCTCCGCTTCCGAAACGCTGGCAGAGGCGGCGGAGAGCTTCGGCGCTGGCCGGGCCGGTGATGATCTTACGATTCTCCGCGACGCGGTCAAAGATGGCATCGAAGGACTGTCCGTCGATGCATTCGATGAGCACCTTGTTCTGGATGCGGCGCAGGAAAGCTTCATCGGCAAGGTCGCGCGGGTCGAGGTTGGTGGAGAAGACAACCATCATTTCGAAGGGGACCTGGAACTTCACGCCATAGCGGAGCGTGAGGTAATCGACGCGGCGGTCCAGCGGAACGATCCACCGGTTGAGGAGATCGCGTGGGGAGATGAGCTGGCGGCCGAAGTCATCGACGATGAAGATGCCGTTGCTGGCCTTGAGCTGGAGCGGGGCCGCGTAGATGCCCGTGGAGTCGTCCAGGCGCAGTTCGAGCATGCTGGGAACCAACTCGCCGCCGACGATGATGCAAGGACGGCGGCAGAGCACCCACCGCGGGTCGAGATCCGGATGATCGGCCTGGACGGCTTCATGCACCACTGGATCGTAGAGGGAGATGATCTGGCCGTCGACCTCGATGGCGTGGGGGATGAGGATGTAGTCGCCGTAGACGCGGAGCATACGCTCGGCGACGGACGTTTTCCCATTGCCGGAGGGGCCGTAGAGGAAGATTGAGTTCTGGGAGATGAGGGCGGGGCCGAGTTGATCGAGCAGGGATTCGCGTATGACAAGGTCTGAGAAGGCGCGCCGGAGCGAGGTGCGGTCGATGCGGACACGGGCGGTCTGGGCGCGGACGGCCTGGCTGTATTCCTTGAGTGAGACGGGGCAGGCGCCGGCGTACTGGCTGACCTGAAACCGGTCCGAGGCGAGTTGCTTGCCGGCCTGGGAGAGGACGAACTGATAGTCGTTGCCGGACATCCCTTTCACTTCCACCAGTTGCTGCTGGCGGAGGTGGCGGAAGGTCTGTTCGATGATGCGGGCCGAGAGCTTGAGGGAGTCGCAGAGGGAGTGGATGCTGGAGAAACCTTCCAGCATGAGCCGGCGGACCATGAGATCGACGACGAGGGTTTGGGGGATGTCGAGCGAATCGTAATCCTGGGGCGGGTGGGGGTTGAACCGAGGGTACTCCACATGTTCGCTCTTCGGCAGGTCCTGCCCGGGTGTGAGACTGCACGTCCGGGGCGGGCGGCGCGTCAGACCCTTTAGGTGCATTCTTTCGCCCGCATGGCCGGTCTGATATTGCTGCTGAGCGCGGGCAGAACTGTGCTTACCGGCCAGGAACTGAACGTCTGGCGGATTGAGACGGCGGCCAGGAAGGCGGAGCGGAAGGGTGACCTGGCGTTGGCCTATGCGCTGTATGCCCAGGCAGCGCTGGCGGAGCCGGGGAATCCAAAGTGGTGGGCCCGCAGCCAGGCGCTGCGCACCCAGGCCGCTTTGGCGGAGAAAAGCTCCCTGGCCCCGGCGCTTTCACAGGCCGCAACCAAGACGGACTTGCCGCCGGACCCCGCCGTGGTGCGGCTTTCCGGCGCCCAGACGAACATCAGCGACGAGGATCTGGCGATGGTGGAGCGGATGAAGGCTCCGCCGGAGCTGGCTCCCGCGGCGGGGCGGCGCGACGTCAGCATTGATGGCGATGATAAGGCGCTGTTCGAGGAGATGGCGCGGGGTTTCGGGATCGAGGTGATCTTCGATTCGGAGTACACCGGGGCGGCGCGCCACAAGCTGCGGCTGACGCAGGTGGATTTTGGAGAAGCCCTGCACGCAATCTGCACGCTGACGAACTCGTTTGCCGCGCCGCTGGGCGCGCGGTTGATGCTGGTGGCTCGCGACACGCAGCAGAAGCGGCAGGAGCAGGAGCGGAGCGTGGCGGTGACCATCCCGCTACCGGCGCCGGTTTCCGTCCAGGAGGTGCAGGAACTGGCTCGCGGGGTGCAGCAGTTGTTCGACATTCAGAAATTCGCCGTGGACAACGGCAAGCGGGTGGTGCTGGTGCGGGATCGGGTATCGAAGGTGCGTCCGGCGGTGAATCTGTTCCAGCAGTTGCTGCAGCATCGGGCGGAGCTGTCGCTGGAGGTTGAGTTCTACGAAGTGCAGAGTAAGCGCGAAACGAGTGTGGGGCTGAACTGGGACGCGGTGTGGAATCTGGCGCATCTGGGCCGGGTGAGCCGGAGCGTGTTTTCGGACCTGCCGCAAGGGGTGACGCGATTCCTGACCTTTGGCGGCGGACGCACGTTGTTCGGACTGGGTGTGGCGGACGCCGAGTTGTTCGCCAGCATGACTCATTCCGTTTCGACGGCGCTGCTGCGGGCGGAGATGCGCAGCGTGGACGGGCAGGCGGCACAGGTGCATATTGGCGACCGCTACCCGATCATCACCGGGAGCTTTGGCGGCGGGTTTGGCGGGCTGGGGGGGCTGGCCGCGCCACCCAATATCCAGTTTGAGGACCTGGGGTTGACACTCAAGGTGACCCCGAGGATTCACAATAGCGACGAGTTGTCCCTGGACGTGGAGAGTGAGTTCAAGGTTCTGACGGGCGAGACGCTGAATGGAATTCCAGTGATCTCAAACCGGAAGTTCACCTCGAAAGTGCGGCTGCGGAACGGGGAGTACGCGATTGCGGCCGGGCTGTTGAGCGCCAACGAGGTGCGGGCGCTCAAGGGAATTGCCGGGGTGGCCCGGGTGCCGCTGATTGGGCCGTTGCTGAGCAAGCGGGACCGGACGGATACATCGGGGCAGACGCTGCTGGTGCTGCGGCCGCGTTTGACCGCCCGGCCGCCCGGCGAGGCGGCGCTGAAGGGGCTGTGGGTTGGGAGCGAGGGACGGGCCCGAAGCGTGGTGAACTAACCGGGAGTGATCGCGCGCGGGGTGGCGGGTTTCAGCCTACCCTGAGTTCGTTGACCACCTGCTTGACGCCTTTGACCTTCTTGGCGAGCCTTTCCGCCTTGGACTTGTACTTTTCCTTTTCGACTTTGCCGCGGATGGTGACGACACCGTCCTTGACGATGACTTCGAAGGCTCCGCCTTTCACCTCGGCATCGCCGCTCAGTTGAAGCCGGACGCGATCATAGATCTCATCATCGGTGGGCGGCTGTTTCTGTGCCGCGGAGGTGAAGGCGGCGGCCAGCAGCAGGATGAGGAGTGTCAGTATTCTCTTCATGACTCAAGGTTCCCTGACTCTGATTCTGAGCCGGTCATGGATCGCCAGTCAAGCTCATTGAGCAGGGACGGATTTTCGCGCCAGTTGGGAATGACTTTGACGAACAATTCCAGGAACACCCGTTTTTCGAAAAGCTCTTCCATTTCGCGCCTGGCCTGGGTGCCGATTTCGCGCAGCATGGCTCCGCGCTCACCGATGATGATGGCCTTCTGGCCGTTGCGTTCGACGATGACGGTGGCCGTGATGCGTGTGAGGCGCGGAGTCTCTTCCCATTTCTCGATGGCGACGCCGACGGCGTGGGGAACTTCCTGACGGGTGAGCCGGAGGATTTTTTCGCGGACGAGTTCCGCGGCGCGGAAGCGTTCCGGCTGGTCCGTAAGGTAGTCCTCGGGGAACATGGGCGGACCTTCCGGCAGGCGGGCGGCGATGGTGTCAAGGAGCTTGGCGACACCGTCTTTCTTGAGCGCCGAGATGGGAATGTACTCGTCGAACGCGAGTTCGGCCTGGAACTTTTCGATGAGCGGCAGCAGTTCGCGCTTGTCGCGCACCAGGTCCACTTTGTTGAGGATGAGAAAGGCGGCGCCGGCGGGATGGGCTTCGCGCGCGCGGCGGATGGTGGCCAGGGCCTTGGCGTCTTCCGGGCTGAAGCCGCGTGTGGCGTCGGCCAGGTAGAGAATGAGATCGGGTTGATCGAGTGCTCCGCGCACGGTTTGCATCATGCGGCGGTTGATGAGGGAGTCGGATTCGTGGATGCCGGGCGTATCGATGAAGACGATCTGAGCGCCCGGCACGGTGACCACTCCCTGCACCGTGGTGCGGGTGGTTTGGGGTTTGCAGGCGACAATGGCGAGTTTGGTTTCGACCAGCGCATTGAGCAGCGTGGATTTGCCCGCGTTGGGCCGGCCGGCGATGGTGACAAAGCCGCAGCGGTGAGCGTCAGGCACTGGGCTGCTCCGTGGCCAGGCGGGAGATGCGGACGCTCTCCACCCGCAGGTCATTCGAGGCGAGCGCCTCCATGCGGATTCCGTCCCGTTGAACTGCTTCGCCCCGCGCGGGCACATGGCCCAGCCATTCGGTCATCAAGCCTCCAATGGTTGTCGATTCAGGGGCTTCGTCGGGGCGGAAGCCCACGAGTTCGGCGAGGTGGTCCAGGTCATAGCTGCCGGCGACGATGAAGCCGCCGGTGTTGTCGGTGCGAACGTCCATGCCGGGTTCGTGTTCGTCGCGGATTTCGCCAACGATCTCTTCCACCAGATCCTCCATGGTGGCGATGCCGGCGGTATTGCCGTACTCGTCGATGACGACGGCCATGTGGACGCCGTTCGATTGCATTTCACGAAGAAGGTCGTCGGCTGGCTTGGTTTCGGGCACGGTGCTCACGTCGCGGACCAGGTCACGGATGGAGGCCTGGGAACCGGGTTCGAGTTCGAGGAGGTCGCGGACGTGGATGAAGCCCAGGATGTCGTCGAGGGAGTCGCCGTAGACGGGGACCCGGGAGAACTGTTCGTTGATGACAAGTTGGCGGAGATCGGCGAGCGAGCGGCTGGCGGCGATGGCGATGATTTGGGGCCGCGGGGTCATCACTTCACGCACGGTTTTATCGCCGAAGGCAACGACGGAGTGGATGAGGCGGCGGTCCTCTTCCTCAATGACGCCCTCCTCGGTGCCGGCATCGATGAGAGCTTCAATGTGTTCTTCCTGGGTGACGGCTTCGGGTTCATTTGCGTGATCTTCACCGAGTTCAGCCACCGATTGGAGGAAGCCGAAGAGTGCTGTGAGCGGGCGGATGAGGAAGATCATCATCCGGAGAAAAGGCACGGCGGCGGCCATCCAGCGGCCGGAGCCGCGGCGGTAGAGCGCTTGCGGAACGATGTAGCCGGCGGCGACCATGGAGAGCCAGGAGAGGAAGGCGGCCTCGATGAGGTCGTGGGTCTTCGACTCGCCGTCGAAGGTGAGCAGCACGGCCAGGACGCCGAACAGGGCGATGAGTGAGTGCTTCCAGAGGGAAAATGCGAGCGCGCCCTGTTCGGTGCGGACTCCCAGGCGGTCTTCGATGACATCCTTGAAGTACTCGAGCGCGGGCAATTCGCGGGGACGCACGCGGAGCGATTCCAGGTACATCAACTGGATGAAGGTGGCGAGCGAGAGAAGGGCCAGAGAGGTGGCGGCGGCGGCGATGTAGAGGGGGACCATCAGGATTTTCCGCGCTGTGTGCGCTCGATGAGCCCGGAAGGAAGATGGAACGCGGCGCGCCAACGGGCTTCGGCGCGAGCCATGCGGCCGCGGTCGTTTTCATGATCGTACCCCAGCAGGTGGAGCAGGCCGTGGAGTATCAGGATGCGGATTTCGGTTTCGACATCGTGGCCGAAGGCGGCGGCCTGCTGGCGGGCGCGGCCGACAGAGATGGCGATCTCGCCGAGCGATCCGGGTTCGGGGAAGGAGAGCACGTCGGTGGGCTCGTCCTTGCCGCGGAACCGGCGGTTGAGGCGGCGCAATTCGCGGTCATCGGTGAGGAGGCAGAGGAACTCGCCACCGCCGGCTACTTTGTTTGAGAGTTCGCGGGCAAAAGCCTCGCGCGCGGGGCGGCCGGAACGCAGGGAGGAACGCCGGTACAGAATGTAACTGTCGCCGTCAGGCATAGATCAGGAAGGGTCCGCCGGAGTGGGTTCCGGCGCGGGGCCGAGACTGAGTGAGAGCTGACGGCCCTGGGTCTGCTCATTGTACCGCTCGTAGGCTTTGACGATGCGCTGGACCAGGGTGTGGCGCACAACGTCCTGTTCGTCGAAGTGGACAAGGCCGATGCCGGGGACGCCGCGCAGAACCTCCAGTGCCTGGATGAGTCCACTCTTGCGGCCGCTGGGGAGGTCGATTTGAGTGACGTCTCCGTTGACCACCATTTTCGAGTTGAAGCCCATGCGGGTAAGGATCATCTTCATCTGCTCCGTGGTGGCGTTTTGCGCCTCGTCGATGATGATGAAACTGTCGTTGAGGGTGCGGCCGCGCATGAAGGCGATGGGCGCCACTTCGATGGTGTTGCGTTCGAGGAGCTTTTCGACGCGCTCAGCATCCAGCATGTCGAAGAGCGCGTCGTAGAGGGGGCGGAGATAGGGGTCGACTTTCTCCTGGAGGGTGCCGGGGAGGAAGCCAAGGCGTTCGCCGGCCTCGACGGCGGGCCGTGTGAGGATGATGCGGCTGACGGACTTGGCGAGGAGCGCGGAGACGGCCATGGCGACGGCGAGATAAGTCTTGCCTGTGCCCGCGGGCCCGATGCCCAGGGTGAGGTCATTGCGTTCGATGGCTTCGAGGTAGCGGCGCTGGTTGACCGTTTTTGGGGCCAGCACTTTCTTGCCGAAGCTGCGCTGTTTGCCGCTTTGAACGAGGCCCCGGAGAGTGACCTGCTCGTCGGCGGTGACGACGCGGAGGAAGCTGTTCAGTTCGCCGTTGAGGAAGACGTGGCCTTCGCGCATGAGCGCGGCGTAGTCTTCGAGGATGCGGGCGGCGCGCTGGGTCTCGCCGCTGGGGCCTTCGAGTTCGACGCAATCGCTGGCGAGGATGGCGCGGACGCCGAGGGACTGCTCGATGAGGCGGATGTTCTCATCACGCGTTCCAAACAACGATTCAATGCCGCGAGTGATCTGAACGCTGAGTTTCATTCAGGAAGGCGAACGGGTGGCGAGCCCGGGAGACCGGAGGCGACGGGGCAGGAGGCGGGTGCCATCTACCACGATTATATGTTGTTGAGAAAGGTGATGCTCGGGAAGTAGAAGTGCTCGCCGCCGAGGACGGTGGTGAGGCCGGCGAGTTTGATTTTGTGTTTGCCGGTGGGCGTCTCCCACTCCTGGGCCTCCCAGCCGTTCTGGTGGCCAGGCCGATGAGCGTCTCCGATATCGGTGCCCATCGCGAGGATCGGGTCACGGAAATTCTGTGCGCGGTTCATGAGGACGGCGAAATCCAGGGGGTCTTTTTCGTACGAGAAGAATAGCATCCCCTTGTCGTAGGTCCAGGAGCGGCGTACGATCTGGTTCGGCGCTTGCGGCGTGGTGAGGGGCGGCACGACGCGGCCGCGCGGGTTCATGATGGCGGCATGGGCGTGGAATGGGCACTGAGCGGCCGTGGCTGCCGTCAGATCGTAGGAGTCGGGATAACTGGCGTTGGTACTGGATCCATCGGGCGGGCGCCCATCGGGGTGACGGCCAAGGATCAGCGTTTTCGCCTTATCGAGCGTAACGCCAACTGCGCCGGCGAAGTCTGCAAGTGGAGTGGTTTGCCCTGGGAGCTCGGTCTCCAGAGGGGGAACTTCGATTTTCAGGAAGGTCGCGTAGACACCGTGGTCCGGGTCCAGAGTGGACTCGGGGTTGGGGAACCTGCCCAGTTCCTTGTCGGCAAAGGCCGGATGCCGCGGGGGATCGAGTTGCTGATTGGGTTGATGACGTATTTCGGTGACGGTTGCGAGCCCGTTGAGAGCGGTGGTAGCGAGTGTAGTGGCCTGAGTAAGCCCAGCATCGTTTCCGTGCGAGATCAGGAGGACGGCATCGATCTCTTTCTTGAAGGGCTCCTCCCAGCTGTTGCGGTTTCGAGTCCAATTGGCCCTGTAGGAGGGGTCAGCCATGGAGCGAAGTTCGCTGGGCGGCGCCATTCCGAGTTTGCGATAGCCATTGAGTGACAGGCCCAGAGTGCGTGCCGACGAGTCCAGGCCGAGCAGCTCGTCGGCTCTTGTGAGCCCTTCCCGCGCCGCGTGAATCGCTCCCCGGGGGTTCTTGAACTGGAGAAAGAGGAAAGCGGCATGCTTGTGGGTGCCGCGGAACGACTTGATCAGGTTGCCCTGGCGATTATCGAGGGGGGGCATCGGTTCACTCCTAGGATCCGGTATGCGAGCCACACTTTTCGCCGCGGTGGCCTACGGTGACCCGGTAAATGTACCGCTCGAGGAAGCCGGTTGGCATCGAACGAGCCATGTTGGTTCGCTGCGCGTCGGTTAGTCCATCGTTCACGGTGACATCGACGAACCAGAAATCACCTTGCGGCGTGTCGCTCGAGACGAGAAAATCCGCGCCGAAAGGGTTCTTCGGCAAATTCGCGGTCATGGGGATGAGTTGAATCACAAAAGGCCCGGTCCTGGACTTGAAGCGAAGGGTTTGGCCGTTTTGGTAAAGCCAATCGTCCGGCCCTGCTGGAACGAAGGTAAGGTTACCGTTCTGATCAACGTTCATCGTGAATTCGATAGGCATGGTTGTGATCTCCTGGAATACTGATTACTACGTTGCTACAAGGGCTTTTCCGCCTGGACTGGCAATAATCCTTTTCCGGGGGTCTCGCTGTTTGGGCAGGCGGCGGGTGGGCGGGCGGTGACGCCGCCGGGATCCCGGGCCGGGAAGCGGCTTAGCGCTCGCCATCGACGGTCCGCTGCTGTCCATTCGTAAGTTCTCGAAGGACAAGCTGATGCCCCAGGATCTGGTGGAGCGCAAGGCGATGACCAAGGGCATGATGGAACTGCTTGAGGCCGCGGTGCGGTCTCACTTGAACATCATCATTCTGGGCGGCACCGGCGCCGGCAAGACCACGCTGCTCAATGGCCTGTCCTCGTTCATCAATCCGAAGGAACGGATCGTAACCATTGAAGACGCGGCCGAACTGCAGTTGAAGCAGCCCCACGTGGCGCGTTTGGAGACCCGGCCTGCCAACCTGGAAGGCAGCGGCGCCATCCGCCAGCGCGAACTCCTCATCAACAGCCTCCGCATGCGGCCGGACCGGATCGTGGTGGGCGAAGTCCGCGGTGAGGAAGCTCTGGACATGCTGCAGGCGATGAACACGGGCCATGACGGATCGCTGACCACCATTCACGCCAACACCCCGCGCGATGGTGTGTCCCGTCTTGAGGTGATGGTGTCGCTCGCCAACTCGAACATGCAGCTCATTTCGATCCGGCAGCAGATTGCCAGCGCCGTGCACCTGTTCGTCCAGGCGGCGCGTTTGAGCGATGGCTCGCGGCGTGTCATCAATATCACCGAGATCACCGGCATGGAAGGCGAAGTGGTCACGCTACAGGACATTTTCGTGTTCGAAAAGCGCGGGCTGTCTCCCGACGGGAAGGTGCTGGGGCGGTTTGCCGCCACCGGCATCCGGCCCAAGTTCTACGAAAAACTGCTGGCGGCAGGCATCAAGCTGAATCCCGGCATCTTTGACGAAGTGATGGAAGTGTGAGGCACGGATGACTTCGTTTTTCGGGCTGTTCCTCGGCGTCTGGGTGGTTGCCATCTTCGTGTGGATCTTTGTCTCCCGAGCTTTCCGGAGAGCCGATCTGGACCGCCTGAAGGACCGCGTGGCCGGGGGACCGAAGCCCGAAACCAAGAAGAAAAAGAAAACGCGGGGCGAGCTCTCGCTGCTTGAAACGGAGGATGTAAACACCGGCAAGCTGGTAAGACGCATACTCGACCGGTTCAAGGTGCATGCGCGGTTTCAGCAGACTCTGGAACAGGCCGGCCTGAAGTGGGGCGTCGCCCGGTTGGTCCACGCCTCCATCGGGTGCTTCATCGGCGGCTATCTGCTGGCCAAGGTGGCGCTGCCCGACGAATTCCTCTGGCTGGCCATGACCGTGGGCTGCGTGTTCAGCGCCTTGCCGTTGTTTGTCGTTGCGCGAAAAAAAGCCGCGCGGCTGAAAAAGTTCGAGGAGATCTTCCCGGATTGCCTGGAGTTCCTGGCCCGGTCCATGCGCGCGGGCCACGCTTTTGCCGTGGCCCTTGAAATGATTCATACCGAGTTTGGAGAGCCACTCGCGGGCGAGTTCCGGCGCACCTTTGAGGAACACAACCTGGGCCTGCCGCTCGACGTGGCATTGGAAAGCCTGTGTAAACGTGTGCCGCTGCTCGATGTGCAGTTCTTCGTCAGCGCCGTGACCCTGCAAAAGAAGACCGGCGGCAATCTGGCGGAAATTCTCGACAAGCTGGCCTTCATCATTCGTGAACGCTTCAAGATGCGTGGCAAGATCAAGGCGATTAGCGCCCACGGCAAGATGACCGGCACGGCTCTGTCACTGATTCCGTGCGGCGTGGGCGCGTTGATGTTCATTGTGAATCCAAGCTACGTCGAGTTCTTCTTCAAGGATGAGACGGGACAGATCATGCTGGGCGTTTCCATCGCACTGCAGATCACCGGCTACGGAATCATGATGAAGATTGTGGATATCGAGGTGTAAAGGCGATGATCTTCGTTGTCACATGCTTGATCTTCCTGGTGGTGATGGTGGCCGCCGCCGTGATTGGAACCCGGATGTGGGTTGACCCGAAACAGGCGGTGGACCGGATCACCGGAGTCCAGCCGGAACACGCCGACCTTCCAAAGCACCCCAGCCTGGTATTCCATGAACTGGTGAAGAAGTTCGGCGACTACATGCCGGCATCGCCCAAAGACATGTCGGTGATGCAGAAGCGGCTCACCCGCGCCGGCTTTCGCGGTCCCAATGCCCTCAAGGTGCTCTACGGCGCCAAATTGCTGTTCGGCGTGCTGGTGCCGCTGGTCATGACGGCCCTTGTGTTCCAGTCGTCGGCCGATACCGCGAACAAGGTGCTGGCGGTTCTCGCCGCTGTCGCCGCCGGATTCTTTGGACCGAATGAGTACGTCAAGATCGTCACCCAGCGGCGTCAGAAGGGCATTCAGCGCGGACTGCCGAACGCTCTTGATCTGATGGTGGTCTGCGTGGAGAGCGGACTTGGACTCGATCAGGCGATGATTCAGGTGTCGAAAGAACTTGAGACCGCAAATCCCGAAATCGCCGAGGAGTTCCACATTGCAAACCTCGAACTGAAGGCCGGGAAACGGCGGTCCGAGGCGCTCCGCAATCTCACTGAGCGCACGGGCGCCGAGGAGTTGAAGAAACTGGTCGCAGTGCTCATTCAAGCCGACCGCTTCGGGACCGGTGTGGCCGCCAGCCTGCGGTCCCATGCCGATTACATGCGCGTGCAGGCGCGCCAGGCCGCCGAAGAGAAGGCCGCTAAACTTGGCGTAAAGCTGGTGTTCCCTATCTTCTTCTGCATCCTGCCATCGCTGTTCGTCGTCACTGTCGGTCCCGTGGCGGTGCGCATCGTGCGCGACCTGCTGCCGATGATGAACCGCATCTGACCGGTTCTACTCGGCCCGGTGCAGCACGGCGCGATCTACCAGCGGCGGCCTTCGCACCGCGTCAATCTTTACCGGCACCACGTGACGCACCGGCATTCCCGCCGCCTGGCCAAAAACGCGCACCTCGAAACGGCTGTCGTTGTGCAGAAACCAGCCGCCCGGCGCCAGCATGTTCCGGATGTTTGACCAGGCGAGCAGCAACTCGGTCTGGTCCAGGTACAGCAGAACGTTCGTGGCAATGATCAGATCGTACCGTTTGCCGAGTCTTGCGGTGGCGATGTTCAGTTGACGGGCGCCCACTGCTTCCACTACACGCGGATTGACATCGGCCGCATCCACGCGGGCCTGTGGCAAGCGGCGCCGAACTTCGTCCCACTGTATGCTGCGGGGTTCGGTTTCCTTGAAACCCGTGCGCGGGGCCCAGTCCATGCCGGGCCCAATGATCAGAACTCGTTCCGCCGGCCGGCCGATCCGGGCCAGGGCGGCTTCCAGCAGCAGGCCAGTCCCCGGGCCGGCGTCGGAACTGAGGCCACGGTGCTGGTAGAGGCCGGCGATTTCCCGCGCTGAGTCCTCCCGCTCCTTTCCGTGGAGAAACGCGATGGCACGCCTGTATTCGGTTCTCAAAGTCTCTTCTGAATGGGGGAATCCCGCGAAGTAGCGTAGCCTCGCATTGCCGTTGGGCTCCGCAAGCGCCGCCGAGAACTCTTTGATCCGGGCGGCGGCGTCACCCGTGGGTTCGGCGGGCGCCCGTGCCGGTTCGATGGGCTGGGTCCGGGTGAAGGCGCGCGACTGCAGCAGGTAGAAGATCATGTGGTCGTACTCGCCGGCGCGCAGACGTTCCCGGTTGCGGTCTTCGATCGAACGGACGGCAGCGGGAAGCGAGCCGCCGCTCACCCCGATCCTCGAAAGGAGTGCCTGAAGACCCTCGGGAATGGAGTCCCACGTGATCGCGTGTACGGCGAGCATCAGGGCCAGCATTACGGTCATGGTACCGCCTTCGGCAATCGAAGCGGACCCCCCTTGCGTTTGTAATGTAAACAAATCGGAGTACAGTTCCCAACAGCGCCGAACCCGGGCGAAAACAACAAGAGGCCCCCGGCGAGGCACCAAGACTGGAGGATAAGTTTATGACAAATCGCTTCACGTTATTCGTCGCGCTCCTCGCGGCTGTTCTGATCATTGTCCCTTCGGCGTCCGCCGGCGGGATGATCACGTTTGAAGAAAGCATCGGGCCCAATCGGTGGACGATGACACCGATCATCAATTCCGCCCAGGCAGGTCTGGAGGATCGGTTCATGGTCTGGAAGTATGTTCAGAACCGCTCGCCATACACCTGGAGCGATTTCCACATGCAGCTCTGCACGACGGCTGGTGCGAACCCTGGTGACCAGAGCTGCATGAATACGGCCTTCGGACCATCGCCGGAAACCGACGGAATCAGTTTTGATCAACGCAATCCCAACTGGGAAAGTGAATTCGACGTCGATATCAACGGTGTCTTCATGCCGAAGGATAGCTTTGCCGTGATGCGCATGAACGTTCCGTTCGACGCTGTTTGGATCATCTTCAAGGGTTTTGAGGTGAAGCCCGGCGATGTTCTGTCCCTGCACTTCACCATGACCGATTTCCAGAACAACACCTGGTACCTCAAGCAGCACGCCTCGATCCCTGAACCGGCCACGTGGGTCCTTGCCGGCGCGGGTGTGTTGGCGTTGGCGGTAAGCCGCAGGTTAAGAAAGTAACCTTCTTGTCCAGGGTCCGGATCCCGGTCAGATCCGGGCCCTGCCTCTAATGGGCTGCCGGCGTCAGGTACTTCTGAATGTCTGGAAAGAGCCAGTCCTTCATTTCCGGCGCATCCACATTTTGTGTAGTCACCAGCGCCGCTCCCGAATCCAGTTGGCGTCCCGGTGTTCCTCCGTTTAATTTCGAGGTCAGCGAACGCACCGATTCGTAACCCATCTTGAACGGATTCTGCACCACGATCGAGTCGATCCATCCGGCCCGAAGGTCCGCGATCAACTGATCGCTTGCGTCGAACGCCACCAGCTTGGCGCCCTTGGCGTTTCGGGACTTGATGGCCTGCACCGCGCCCGCCGAACTGGACTCGTTGTCGGCGAAAAACCCGGCCACATCGGGATGCGCGGTGAGAACGTTTTCCGTGGCGGCCATCGCCTTGGCGCGGTCCGCCATGCCAAACTGAACTCCCAGAATCGTGATGCCGGGAAACCGTGCCCGGATCTCGTCCTGAAATCCATGTTCGCGTTCCATGGTGGAGGCGCTGCCCGGCATGAACCCAATCACCGCCACTTTGCCCTTGCCGCCCAGAATTTCTCCCATGCGCCGCCCCGCCATCCGCCCGCCCTCTTCATTGTTCGTCGCCACATAGCTCACGTGGTGGGCCGAATCGATGGCCGAGTCGAAGATCACCACCGGAATCCCGGCCTGTGCCGCGCGATCCACCACTCCCACCAGTGCCTTGCGGTCCACTGGAGCCAGCGCAATGCCAGCCACCCGTTTGTTTACCATCGCCTGCACGATCTCAATCTGCCGGCTGGCGTCGATCTCAAGGGTCGGGGCATTCCACTCCACCTGGTAGCCCGCTTCCTGCGCCGCCTTGATGGCGCCGGCATGCACCGTCTGCCAGAAGATATGGTTGGCGCCTTTGGGGACAACGCCCAGAACGCGGGCCGGCGTCCGCTGGCAACCGCTGCCGGCAAACAGGGCCAAAGCCGCCAATGCGATAGGGAGTCCGTTCGAAACGCGTCGCATGTTAGGTTAATACAGTATGGCATTCATAAAGGTGTGTTCTCTCGCCGCGCTCCCACCCGGATCGGTAACGGAAGTGATGGTGGGCGAGCGTGCGGTGGCGGTCTGCAACCACGAAGGGACGGTGCACGCTCTGGACGGCATCTGCCCTCACGAAGGAGGCCCCGTGGGCCAGGGGGGATTCCACGGCAACATGCTGGTGTGCCCCTGGCACGCCTGGGAGTTCGATTGCACCACCGGCGAAAACGACTTCGATCCGGACGTCAAACTGGCCAAGTTCCCGGTGGAAATCCGTGAAGGCGACATCCTGGTGGATCTGGGCTGAGAGCCGGCCCGAACTGCCCCGTGCCTGAGTTGCCAGAGGTTGAGACCGTGGTCCGCACACTGCGGCCCCGGCTTACCGGACGCCGTGTTCTGGCAACGTCCGGGTTTGAAGCCCCGGTGGCCGGTCTGACCATCCAGAGTGTGGAACGCCACGGCAAGTTCATCGTCATCGCCTTTGAGACCGGCCTGCTGCTGGTGCACTTGGGCATGACCGGCAAACTGCTGGTGGATGGCCTGGAGGGAAAGCATACCAGGGCCAGACTGGTGCTGGATGGAAGCGTGGTTCTCTATGACGACATCCGGAAGTTCGGCCGCATCCGGTGGTCGCCAGTCCGGCCGCCGCTGGGGCCGGATCCCCTGGAGATTTCGGAAGGGGAGTTTATTGAGCGGTTGCGGGCCCGCCAGGGGATCGTGAAGCCCCTGCTTCTCAATCAGTCCTTCTTGCGCGGGTTGGGGAATATCTATGTGGATGAGGCCCTGCATCGTGCGGGAATCCACCCGCGGACCCGGGCCAGCCGGATCACCTCTCCGCGCGCCAGGCGGTTGCACGCGGCGATCGTCGAGGTGCTGACGGAGGCCATCGCCGCCGGCGGGTCGTCCATCTCTGACTACGTGGATGCAACCGGTGCACCGGGTTCGTTTCAACGAAGCCACCGCGTCTACGGCCGCGCCGGCAGTGCCTGCCTGGACTGCGGGACGGCCATCCGGCGGATCGTGGTCTCCCAGCGCGGAACGCACTTTTGCCCATCGTGCCAGCGGCGGGCGTGAGAGACCTGTTCCGGGTTCCCCGGCCGGCCGATAGATCAGTGGAAAACCACCATGGCCGATGACACCGAAAAAATACAGCTTGAACTTCTCAAGGTAACCACCGGAGCGCGATATAGCATCCAGGCGGATCTGGAAGGCGTTCGGCGTGTCTGGGCCATGCGCGATGCCGGGTCGGCGGCCCGTTTCGCACCCCCCAGTCCGGAAGGTGCTGCGGCAACCGGGGAGGAACAGCCGGACGAGCCCATTCCCACCCGTGCGGGAGCTTCCATCGCGTCCTGGGGCAAGGCGTTCCAATCCTTGTTCAGCCCGCGTCCGCCACAGCCGAAACCGGAGCAGGGAGACTTCCCGGAAACACTGGCCCGGATCCGGCGGGAACTGCCGGAACCGCGTCAGATCGGAAGCGGACCACCGCCCCCGCTCACGTCGCGTGCCAGCGCGCAGACCATGGAGCAGTTGAAGCTCAAGCTCAAGTCGATTGAGGATCGCCTGGCCCGTCTGCCATAAGTTTCTTGCTGGCTGGCTGGCTGGCTGGCTGGCTGGCTGGGGTATATTCGTGGGGTGTTTCTTCGCACTTGCTTCATAGCCTGGTTTGCGTGTGTGTGGCCCGCGGGGGCTGCATGGGTCCAACTGACTGTGCTCGATGAGGGCGGCCGCCCGGCAGCCGCGCGGCTACGGATGCGGGATGCCGCTGGCGCGTGGCGTCCCGTGCGCACACAGGGGCCCGCCATAGCCGCCCATCCGCGATTTCCCGAGCTGGGCGTAGTCATCGACGGGAAGGCAGACGTGGAGACTTCGCCCGGCGCCCGGTTCGTGGTGGACCGAGGCACGGAATACGAAACCGTTTCCGTGGCGCCGGTCCAGCCCCGCCACGTCGTACGGCTCCGGCGGTGGATCAACCCGGGGACCCAAGGATGGTGGCCTGGCGACTTGCACGTACACCGGGAACCGGCGGAAGTGCCCCTGTTGATGAAGGCGGCGGGCATCGCCGTGGCTCCCACCATCACGCGGTGGAATGACCGGCGGTTCCAGGTGGACTGGACTGAAGGTGAGGACCAGAGACTCCGCCTACGGAACGCCGAAGACGAACGGCAGTGGGGCGCCGCGCTGTTTCTTGGTCTGCGGCGCCCCATCGAACTGTACGCGGCGAAGGTGCATCTTCCGGCGCCCACTGGAACCTGGACCCGGGCGCGGGAGGAAGGCGCCTACATCGACCTGGAGAAGCCTACCTGGTGGGCGGCGCCCCTGATGGTGCAGGCGATGCCGCCGGATTCCATCGGGATTGCCCACAACCACTTCCTCGAAGAGGGTATGTACGAAGGCGAGGCCTGGGGACGGCCCCGCGACCGGTCGCGCTTTCCGGGTCACGCCGGGTATGCCGCCTATGTCTTCGAACTCTACGCACGGATGCTGGGTTTGGGACGGCGGATACCCGCATCGGCGGGTTCCGCGAACGGAGTTCTGAAAAATCCGGTGGGATACAACCGCTCCTACGTCTACCTGGCTCGAGGCTTCAACGAGGCTGCCTGGTGGGCGGGGCAGAAGGCTGGGAGGAATTTTGTGACCAACGGCCCGATGCTGTTCCTCACCGTTGATGGCCAGATGCCCGGGGATGTCCTGCCTGCCGGCCGCGGCTTACGGCGCGCGCGCGTCGATTGCCGGGCCCGCACGCCGCTCAAGCGCGTGGACGTGGTGGCGAATGGGCTGGCCGTCAAGATCTGGGACCCGGGGCGCCATCGGTTCGAAGCGAGCGTCGAGGTGCCTGCCACGCCAGGCGGCTGGATCGCCGCCCGCTGTCTTGAGCAGCCCGGGGAGGGCGGGACCATCCGGTTCGCCCACACCAGTCCGGTGTATGAGGGCACGGACGCGCGGCGGGATCCGGAATCCGTGGCGTGGCTCGGGGAGTGGATCGCGGCGTACCGGGAGCGCCTGAAGGCGTACCCGGAAACCGAACTTTCCGCGGCCGATCGAGAGGCTTTCCTCGGGTTCTGCGACCGCGTGGAGGCGCAACGGTGAACGTCCGGCTGGGTGAGGGCAATACTCCGCTGGTGCCAAGTGTCACCACGCCGGGGGTCTGGTTCAAGTTGGAGTCCTGCAATCCAAGCGGGTCGTACAAGGATCGCTTTGTGGCCGGCGAGATCGAGCGTATGCTGGCCATCGGTGCGAAGGCCTGTGTGGCCACCTCGTCGGGAAACACCGGGTCAGCGCTGGCAGCGGGCGCGGCGCGTTACGGACTTCGCAGTTCCATCGTGGTGAACGAGTTTGCCCCGGCCGGGAAACTCGCTCAGATGCAGGCCCATGGAGCGCGAGTGATCCGGGTGCCTGGCTTCACCGTGGATGCGGCGCTGACCCGGGAAGTGATGGAAACTCTCGCCTTGTTGGCGCAGGAGGAAGGCCTGCCGCTCGTGGTCTCGGCGTACCGGTATTGTCCGGTGGGTATGGCCCGTGTGGAGCGTCTGGGTGAAGAGGTGGTTGCGGCGCTGCCGGGTGCCCGCATCTTCGTGCCGGTGGGAGGCGGAGGCCTGGCCACAGCCGTGGTGCGGGGGGTGGCGGGGCGGGCCGCCGTGACGGCAGTGCAGCCCGCCGGTTGCGACACCGTGGTAACGACACTGGCAAGCGGTGCTGGCGTCCGTCCGGTTACAAGTACCACCCGGATCAGCGGTCTCGCGGTGCCGTTTGATATCGACGCGGGGCAGGCTGTCGAGGAACTGCGGAATTCCGGTGGCATGGCGATCACAGTGGAGGATGACGAAGTGTTTGAAGCGCAGCGAGTGATGCTGCGCGACGAAGGCATTTATGCTGAACCGGCTGGCGCGGCGGCTTTTGCCGGCGCTTTGAAGCAACTGCGGCATGGGCACTCCGCGGTCCCCCGGCCGATGGTGTGCCTGGTCACCGGGCATGGCTTCAAGGATCCTGACTCGATTGCGGGGCGAATCTCCACCAGCGAGGAGAGAGTGGACGCCTCCCGGTTGCGGGTGGTGCTTTTAGGTACTGAACGGGTGTTGTGAGAGTATCTCCTTCGGGCCGCCGGCGGCTGTGTTGGCTGCAAGCCGCGTCCGGGGCAGACATTGCCATGCTGGCGGGCTCGGTGTTCCTCGTGTCCGCCACCAGCCTTGAATCTTCCGGCTATGCAAGAGGGTCGCTCTTCAAGGATTGTGGTGGCGGATATTCTTCCTCCGCCGTGTCACCCGTTGGACGCGTTTCTCCAGATTCGCCCGGTGGCGGTGGAAACCGATGGGTCCAAGTTGGATCAGCGCGTCGCGAACATGGCGGATCTGGAGCGCCAGTACAACGAGCGGTTGAACGTCCGGAAGGAGGGGCTCGACAGTGGCGGACTGAAGACGGTTCTGGTTCAAGAGTCGCAGGGTTCAGGTCGAAGGGTGTTTGACCTGGCCCGCGCCGAATACATCCCGCTCATCGTTCCGGGGACCGTGTCAAGACGGCGTCACTTGTGGACGGCCCGATGCCCTCGGCTTCTGGATCCCTCGTCGAAGATCCGCGAGGAAGGAGCGAATCGCGGCTGGCGGCAGAGCGTTGACCGAGATCACCCGTCGTCTGAACGATGGCGCGGAGCAACTGGAACGCTTGATTCGCGACGCCGCGGCTGTCTCTTCCCAAACTCTGGAAAGGGCGCGGCAGACGCTGGCGGTGGCGGAGGCCGCGCTGGCAAGAACGGAACGTGTGGCGCAGAGTTCCGAAGGCGGTTCGGGCGTGGCCAGGGAAGTGGTTGGCGCCATCGAAGGCGTGTTGACGGCGGCCCGCCGCATTTCCGAAACAATCTCCGTCATCAACGAGATTTCGTTCCAAACCAGCTTGCTCTCCTTAAACTCGTCGGTTGAAGCCGCCCGGGCAGGCGAGGCAGGCCGCGGTTTCATGGTGGTTGCCAGCGAAATCAGAAACCTGTCGCTGCGCAGTGCGGCGGCCGCTGACGAGATCCAGGCGCTGATTTCGACCTGTGACCGGATGGTAGCGACCGGTGTTGAGTCCGTGAGCCGCTCGGGGGACTCGTTCCGGCAGATTGGAGCCGAAACGCGTGGCGTCACGCAAGCGGTCGGTGAGATGGCGCGCACCACCGCCGAACAGGCCAGGAAGATTGAGGGCATGTCGCGATCCATTCAATCCGCTGACCAGATCGCCGGATCCAGCACCCAAATGAGCCGTCAGTTGGAGGATACGGCGGCGCGCCTCAACGCCAATGCACGGCAGATCGGCGAACTGCTCAACCGGCTCTGCGCGGCGGCCTGAACGGGACCACCCCGTTCGCCGGTGCTATAGTGAAGTAAGAAGCCGCTAGAGCAAGTTCCGGTGAGGTGCGAGAGCGGTTGAATCGGGCGGTCTCGAAAACCGTTGAACCTTTACGGGTTCCGTGGGTTCGAATCCCACCCTCACCGCCATATTGTTTTCACTGAGGTGGCGCAGGCGGCCTGAAGCTGGGTGCCGTCAGGTGGAATTCCTGCCAGAATGCTGGTGCGGGGAAGTTCCCCGCCTGGAGCGTTCCGATCTTTTCGTCCCTCTACCGGTAGCACAGTCCGAGGTGCGCGCAAGGCCGGTCCCGCCACGATAGAACCTACGAATCTGAACTCCGGAGCGGGTTCAAGAGGTGCTCGTGTCCGGTACCTGTATGGTGGCGAGTGGAGGAACACACCGGCAACTCGTTGAGTGAGTTCGGCAAAAAGACAGCCCGGTCTTGCTGGATGCGTCCGTGATGTACAGCCTAGGCGGTATGGCCTGGCAGCCGGCACGCCTGAAGAACTGTCAGGTTGCCGGCTGCGGCATCATGCCCTGTGCCCGAGGAGGCCGGTGTTGCCGGAAGACGGCGAACAGGTCTTGGTCCGCCTGAACTGACGCATGCTCCAAACCGCAGCACCCAGCCAGGTGAACGCCGATAGCCCCGCGCAGGCTATTTGTTCGCTCCCGGGTGAGAAGGTCATGCGAATGGGGATGCCATCCTTTCGTGGGAACATCGTGATGAACCCGAGAGCGTCTTTGGCGAGCGGCAGTGAGTCCTGATCCTGCCAGGCGGCCCAGCCCGGATGGTGTCCCATCATGACGACCACCGGTTGTCCGGCCGAGATTCCCCCCCCCTCGATTGTGAGAGATTCCGGAGAGCTTGCGCGGACTTCCAAGAGCGGACGGCGGGAATCGGTTACGGCCGCGGAAAATCGATCCATCGTCCGAGGAGCCCCGCCGGTGTACTCCCGCACAATCTCTTCGGCCTGAACGGAATGCGCCAGGGACCGGAACGGCACGCGATAGACTACGTCCGGCCCGTCGCGATAGACGGTCTCGAGCAACGGCAACATCCGCTCGGGCCGGGCGAAATCCCGGTAGTGTTCACGCGAGCCAGGACCGTGAATGACAAGATACTCAACTCCAAGCGCCTGAAGTTGAACAAGCGCGTCGCGACCCTCGTCCGCGGGGTTGCTTCCCAGTGCCGTTCGAATCTGGTAGATCAGGTCGAGCGGAATCCGGTTCTCCAGGCCCGACTCAAACACGCCTCCCACCTGCGGCAGCTTCGTCCAGGCGTTCCAGCGAAACCGCGTTCCGCCGGACACGAAGACCCGGCCTTTGGGTTGCATTGCGATGATCCGCTGAGCGATCCGGTACTCGATGGTGGATGCGCTGGGGATCGTTCGCAGTTTCCAATGCTGCCCCTGGATCGCTTTCGTGATCTGATCCCGCCCGGCGACGGCAACAAGAACCACCGCCGCAAGGCCGGCGTACCGGCCAATCCCGGGAGCCTTCGACTGTAGCCAGTGCAGCGCCGCGGAGCCGGCGAGGAAAAGAAACAAGGCCGCTTCGGGAGCATAGCGGCGGCTCTCCGGAATGACGTTCACCCCGCGCCAGTAGAACACCGCCGTCACAAATGCGAAAGCAATGAGCGCCGCCACCGGCAGGGCCAGTGCGTGATTCCGCCGGCGAATCCATAGTGCTGACCCCACCACGCTAAGGCACCAACCGAGTGTCAGTAGCTGTTGCGTGGTTTCGAATCGATAGCCAAAGGCATCCTTCGGCCAATTGCCAAGAGTGCTCATGACGAGCGACGGCGTGATCCAGAAGGCGGCCATTCCGTAGGCGATGCCGATGACCACAACCGCTCTTGTCCAGCACCTCCACTCCTTGATCTCTACGATCAGGAAGATCGCGGTCATCAAGCCCAAAGAAAGCGCCGCCACCCAATTGGTCAGGCCAACCAGGGCATACAGACCCGCCGCCAACCCTAGAAACGGCGCCCCAGACGGAGCAAGTCCGCGACCCAGCGCCCAGAGTGCAAGCGGCGCCAGGGCTAACCCGATGGAATGCGGTCCTTCGCCGTACTTGACGACCACCTGCAACCTCCACGGCAAGTAGGCGAGGCCCCGATCTCCGTCAACCGCCGGAAAGACAGCGTATTCCGGCGAGACGAGCGTAAAGGCCAGCATCGCTCCGAACGCCAGGAGCACTGGTGACGCGCCGGAACGTGAGAAGTAGAGAAACCAGGTGACAGGGATGAGCGACGCCGCCACCAGGAAAAGCGCCCGGCTGGCATGAATCACACTATCGAAGCAGGGCAAATGTGACAGCAAGGCCGACAAGTACGGCGCCACCGGCAGATAGGTCGACTGGGCGGGGTGTCCGGTGTACTGGTAGGGGTGCCATCCCCATGGGTTCGGATGGTCGCGGAAGAATGCGGCCATGGATGCGTAGCCGGGCCCGATCGAATCCCGATAGGGCGACTCCCCGGGGCCAAGAAGCGGTGCCACCAGCCATATATTGACGAGGATCAGAACCAGCCCCAGCCCTGGGCGAACTAATCGGTGCATGCGCGACCCTCAAGGGTAGTTGCGGCGCCAGCGTGGAGGCAATACAGCAGATTCTGCATTCGCGCACAGTCTTTCGAGTACTTCGCCAGCGTCATCTCCCCGGTACGCTTGGATGGGTCGCCGCCCCGGCCTTTTCCGGCTAGCCCGAGATACCCGCGGTCAGCCACCGCAACGGTAGTCATCAACGCCGGGCGGGTTGGATTAGCGCTCCCTCGAACCGTATCCGCCTCCACCCGGCGTCGCGATGCGCAACACATCGCCTTTTTTAGCCTCAAACTCAGTCTTGGCGTCCACCCGCGTCGTCTTCCCGTTCCGTACCAGTTCATTCTCACCCGGCCTCCCCGGTTCGCCGCCCGCCAGCCCCCACGGGCCGGTCACGCGCCGGTCGCTCAAGATCGTGACCTTGGCCGGGCAAAGGAACTCCAACTCCCGAATCAGACCATTGCCTCCGCGACATGCCCCGCCTCCGCCCGATCCGCCTCTCACCCGGTACCCGCGCACGCGAACCGGATAGAGGTGTTCGAACGCTTCCACCGGTGTGTTCCAGCTATTCGTCATGTGCGTGTGCGTCGCGTTGAGGCCCGGCGCCATGCACGACGCCCCCATGCCTCCGGCGATCGTCTCGTAGTAGGCGAATGCCGCCCCGCGTCGCGAGTTCCATCCCCCAAAGCTGAGGTTGTTCATGGTTCCCGAGCTCGCCGCCGGAATCCGTCCCGGCGCTGCCTGAGCCAGAGCCCCCAGCAGAACATCGGTGATCCGTTGCGAGGTTTCAACGTTGCCCGCCGCCATCGCCGACGGCTCCTGCGCATCCACAATCGACTCCGGGCGCGTCAGCACCCGGATTGGCCGCATCAGCCCGGCGGTGAAGGGAACATCCTCCGCGATCAGGCATCGAAACACATACATTGTCGCGGCCACCACAATCGCATGGTTCGCATTCACCGACCCCTGGGTCTGCGCGTCGCTTGCCCGGAAGTCCACCTCCGCCTCCGAGCCATCGATCCGCACCGAGACCCGGATATGCACGCGCCCCGGCGCGATCCCGTCATCGTCCAGCCAGTCCGTGAACTGGTACTCGCCATCGGGCAGCGCCGCAATCACCGCCCGCATCATCCGCTCGCTGTAATCCTGAATGCCCGCCAGGTTGCGCCGGATCCGGGCCATGCCGTACCGCGCCACGGCCTCCCGCAGCCGTTCCTCCCCTTTGCGGATCGACATCCACTGCGCCAGCAGATCGCCCTCGCGCTCCACTGGTGTCCGCACGTTGGCCAGGATCAATGACATCAGCCGCCCGTCCACTTTGCCGCCGCGCACCAGCAGCATGGGCGGAATCCGCAGCCCCTCCTGGTAAATCTCGCGCGCCAGCGGCATCGACCCGGGGCTCATCCCACCGACATCGGCATGATGAGCGCGATTGGCTACGTAGAACGACGGGGTCCGTGAACCTTCCAGAAACACCGCGCTCACGGCGGTGATGTCCGGCAGGTGTGTCCCGCCGCGAAACGGATCATTGGCAATGGCCACATCGCCCGGCCCCAGCCTCAACTCATCCATCACCGCGCGCACCGAAAGCGGCATGGCGCCCAGGTGCACCGGCATATGATCGCCCATGGCCACCGTGTTGCCGCCGGCGTCATACACGGCGCAGGAGTAGTCGCGGCGTTCCTTGATGTTGGCCGAATAGGAGGTGTTGCGCAGCACAATACCCATCTCGCCGGCAATCGAGACCAGCAGATGGCGGAACAACTCCAGTTCAATCGGATCGGGGCGGGGCACTATTTCTTCTTCAAAGTGGGCGGCTTCACCGGGCCGGCGGGCTTGGGGGCCGCGGGTGCAGCCTGTTTCTCGTACTGTTCCGATGGTGGATCGGGTTCCTTCTCTGTGATTTCCTTCACCGGCTCGGCGGGCTTGCAGTCGTCCAGCCTCACCTGAAATGCGCTCACTACCTGCCAACGCGCTCCCGCCTGTCTCTCGATCAGATAGGACTTGCTGCGAGCATCCGCCCGCAGGCGCACGCCTTGCGCCACAGCCGGCCGCGTGCGCCGCGGAACGATGGGGCGCCCGCTCACCTGGCGCAGCGTCCACGTATCGCCCGCGGTCTGCGACTCGTACAGTTCGTACCTGGACCCTGTCTCGCTCGCCTGCGTCCGGTCCACGATCATCGATCCGGTATTCTTTGTGTCGAAGAAAAACTGCTCCACCGATCCCAGGTGGCCGTCTTCGAAAAGCAGCTTCTTCCGCCAGGTCTTGCCGCCATCCGTGGTTGTGAGCAGGAACGGGTCGCGCGGCATCGTGTGCAGGGTGTGTCCCGAGATCCAACCCATCTCGAAGTCGATGAACTGGATGTTCTCCAAACCGCTTTGCCGCAGCCGCTGATGCCCCTCACGCCACGTTTTTCCAGCGTCTTCGCTCACCAGCAGAATCGATTGCAGTGTGAGCGCCTCCGTGTGCAGGTTGCCTGTCAGGAACAGCTTGTTCCCCACCGCTTCCAGGTGCGACAACTCCAGAAAAATCTCGCACGGGTCGCTCTCACTGCAATGCAGGCCAAAGGAACTCACCTCTTCCAGCGTGCAGGCTTGATCCAGCTTGAGCGGCTTGCCTGCGTACACCATGGCAGGCGGTTCGGCGGGTTTTGCGGATTCGGTGGGCGGGGGCGCGGTTTCCGGCGGCGGACCCGGGATCTGGAACGTCCCTTGGCCCGATGGCGGCGGCACGGGCGCCTGCGCCAGCAAGCCGGTCATCGCAAGGTAGGCAGCCAACCCCATGTTCGATCCACAAGAATTGTAGCTCGATTGGTGCCCATGTGCCATTCCTAATGGAACGATATGCTGTTCAGAACGGTACCCGATGTCTGCCAGCGATTTCAGGCAAGTCAAGGCGATCTTCACTGCCGCGGCCGAGCTGGACGGCGCGGCGCGTCTCGCCTACCTTGACGGAGCCTGCGGCGGCGATGCGGCCCTTCGCGCCCAAGTGGAGGATCTGCTGGCGCAGACATCCGATACCGAAACCGCCGCCATCTTCGACCGTCCACCCGAGCGGCGCACGCTGGCGCCCGGCGACCTGGTGGCTGCGCGCTTCCGGGTTACGCGCTTTCTCGGCCGCGGCGGCATGGGCGAGGTGTATCAGGTAGACGACCTCGAACTCGGCGGCTCACTCGCGCTCAAGACTCTAAAGCCCGACCTCGCCGCCAACCCCGAGTTCCTCAAACGGTTTCGCCGCGAGGTGCAGACCGCCCGCCAGGTCACCCATCCCAATGTGTGCCGGGTTTTTGACCTCGGGCACGATCCTGTGGCCGGAGCGTTCCTCACCATGGAGTATCTGGACGGCGGAAGCCTCTCCATGAAGTTGAAGTCGGGCCGCGCCATGGAACCTGGCGAGGCCCTTTCTATCGCGAATCAGATGGCGGGGGGTCTTGCCGCGATTCATGCCGCCGGAATCGTCCACCGCGACCTCAAGCCCGCCAACGTCATGCTGACCCTTGGCGCGAGCGGCGCGCCCCGAGCCGTCCTGGCTGACTTTGGCCTTGCCCGTGCCCTCGAAGACGACTCTGGCGCTACCCAGGTGAGCCGCCCCGGACTCGTCATGGGAACGCCCGAGTACATGGCGCCCGAACAGGTGATGGGCCACAGCGCCACCCCCGCAAGCGACCTCTATTCGATGGGCCTCATCCTCTTCGAAATGGCCACCGGATCCCGGCCCTCGCGCGGCCTTGGAAGCGCGCCGGTTCCCGAACTGTCGGGGGCGTGGGCCGGGCTCTATCAGCAGGTGGTAAGCCGCTGCCTGACGCGCGATCCCTTTGACCGCCCCGAGTCCGCATCGGCTGTAGCAGCTCTCCTCGACGGCCGGTCCCGCGCCGCGGCCGCTCCCACCAGGCGCCGTGGTCTCATCTTTGCCATCGCCGCCGCGATTTTTTTTGGGCTCGCGGCCCTCATCGCCGGACTTTCGCGCTTGGGAGTGTGGACCGGAAAGCCGGACAGCGGCCAGCACGTGGCGATGTTGCCACTGCGTGTCATGAGCCAGGAACCCGGTCTGCGTGAGTTTGGCATGGGACTGACTGAATCCATCACGGCGCGTCTTTCGCAGTACGACAGCGGCAACAGCCCGCTGCTTGTGGTGCCGGCGAGCGAGGTGCGATCTCAAAACGTGACCTCCGCGGCCGATGCCAGGTCTAAGTTCAATGTGACCGCCGCCGTGGAAGGAAGCGTTCAACAGCAGGCCGGGCGAGTGCGCCTGCTGCTCACCATCATCGACACCCGCGCCATGCGCCAGATCGAGTCCCTCGTCGTCGAGGACCTCGGGGCCAATGCCTTCCGCCTCCAGGATACGGCTGTCTCCCGTCTGGCCGGTGTTCTCAACGTGCGGCTTCGTGCCACTCAGGCTTCATCACAGCCCGAAGGGGCCGTCGCGCCGGGAGCCTACGAATTCTACCTGCAAGCCCGGGGCTATCTGCAGCGTCCCGATCAGGCCGCAAGCCTTGCCAGTGCCATCACCCTGTTCGAACGAGCCCTCAAGGCCGACCCGCAATTCGGCCTGGCGCACTCCGGCCTGGGTGAAGCCTACGAACGTCAATTCGAGTTGTCGCGCGAACCCGCGCTGGTGAAGTCCGCCGTTGAAGCCGGGCGCCGCGGCGTTGAACTCAGCCCCGGCGCGCCGCAAGCCCACATTGCGCAAGGACACATCCTGCAGCGCACCGGAAACTACAAGGAAGCGCGGGCCGCCTTCGAAAAGGCCATCAGCCTCGACCCGCGCAGTGCCGAAGGCCATCGTGGTCTTGCCAACGCATTCGCCAGCCTGGGCGACCAGGCCAGTGCCGAAGCCACGCACCTTCAGGCCATCGCGCTGCGGCCAGCCGACTGGAGCGGGTACAAGGCCCTCGGGCTCCACTACTTCGATACCAATCAGTGGCCCAAGGCCGCCACGCAATTCGAGAAAGTGGTTGAACTCAGCCCCGACAACGCGCAAGGTTATGTGAACCTTGGCGGCGCGCACGCAATGACCGAAAACTGGGCTGGCGCCGAGAAGGCGTGGTTGAAGGCCCTGGACCTCGACCCGAAACGCACCAGCACCCAGTCCAACTTGGGCAAGCTCTATTTCGATCGTGGCGAGTACGCCAAGGCCATCGGCATGTACCAGCGTGCCCTGGCGGCGGGCGGACGCAGCTATCGCGCCTGGGGTCAATTGGGCCGCTCGTACCAGAAAACCGGCGAGCAGGCCAAAGCCTCCGAGGCCTATGGCAAAGCACTCGCGATTCTCGACGACGAACTTCGCATCAATGCCAATCTGCCGCGCCTGCTGTTCAGCCAGTCACACTACCGGGCTCTGGTGGGCCGCCCCGATTACGCCGAACCGCTTCGCCGCGCCATGGCGCTCTCGCCCGCCCATTGGGAGCCGCTCAGCCAGGCTGCCGAAACCTACGCCGCCATCGGCAACCGCCCTCAGGCCCTGGTGTTCATGCGGCGGGCGCTCGATGCCGGCCTGCCGGAGAGCACGGCCCGGCGCACTGAGTTTCTACGCGACCTGCTGCCCGAGGCGGCGGCGCGTAAACCCTGAAAGGAGTCAGTCATGTCAGCACCGTCCAGGACCAAGGCTTTGGTTGCGGAAATCAAACTCCGCACCATCGTCAGTGATGCGGGCCACCCGGTGGTCCGCTTCAAGCCAGTGAACAGGAAGCGCAAGCAGGTCGATGTCGTCCGCATCACCAACGCGAACACCGAGAAATCGGGGCTCGCCATCACCGTGCGTCTTGACGCTAAGGAAGCCCGGCGTCTGTTCGACCCCATTCCAGCGGCGAAAACAGTTCTGGAACCCCGGCAGTTTGTGGACTGGCGGCTCAAGGAGATCGATGCCTCCACCGGCATCAACTTCAACACCATTCCGGCAAAAGAGTCTGGCGGCAACAGCAGCGACATCCACATCGAACGATGACCAGACGCACCGGTTCGCTCGTCGTTCTGCTGGGCCTGCTCGTACACCCGTGCCTGGCCGCGCAAGCCGCTCGCAAGAGTGGGGCCGCCGCCCCGGCCGCGGAGGGCCGGCGCCCCGTCCGGAACCTCCGCATACTGCCCCGCCCAAAATCGGGACTCATGCAGGTGATTCTGGTCAACGCGCAATCCAGCAATCCTGACCAGCCCTGCCGCAAGTCCGTGGCCGTCGCCGTCGACCCCGAGGCTCCGGGCGATATCTCCGTAACTGGCCTCATCAAGGTCCGGGATCACGTGGAGGAGGGCTGCTGGTGCGACGATCCCGGCGCCGGCCTGGCTGTGCTCGCTCCCGGCCGCGCCGTGGCTTACTTCGGCCGCGACATCCTCTGCGCCCCGCGTCCGGAAGGTACACTCAACGTCGAACTGCGGCCCCGGCGGGAGATTCGCGTCGAGGTTTGGCCGCGCGACGCCAAACTCGCCAGTCTGGCCCGCGACGAACTGGCGAACGCCGACTGGATCCTCGATAAGAACCTCACCGGGCTGGCCCTTCGGCCCCATTTCAACAAAGCAGACAAGGAGGTCAGTAAGACCACCTGCGCCAACGCGGCCCGCGGCGGGCGCTACGTGCCCGGGGTGATCAACCTCTATTACGGCGTGGGTGCGGGAAACTCGGCCGGCTCCAATCTCAGTTGTGGCAACGGCCCCTTTGTGCTGGTAAGCGACGTCCCCTCATTCGGGGATGCGGCGCATGAGATCAGCCACAAGCTTGGTTTGAACATCCGCGATCACCACCTGGATTACCCCGAAGGCCACACCACCGGAAAACGCGGCTTCTCGTGCGCCAACACCATGTGGACGCGCTCCGACACCTTAAACCATCTCTACACGCCCGGCCAGGCATTCTGGATGAGCCTGAGTTGCACATCTTTTGCCGCGTTTCAGGGACCCTGCCTTGCCTGCACCACCCGCGATGGCGCCGCCTCGCCATGCCCCCCATTCGTCCTCGGGCAGGTGGAAGAGGATCGCGAATGTCCCCGGTGCACCGTGACCGAGGCCCGCTCCATCGCACGCCGGGTCTCCGCGCGGACTGGCACCCCTATGTCGGATGCACCGGCTGTCTCCCCGAACGTTCAGCAGCGGTCCCAATTCTGCGAGCAGTCCACTCTTGAATCGAAGCTCCGCGAGCGCCACGCCATCCTGGCGCAACGTGCTGCCGCGGGCGAGTTGAAACTCGGGCTTACCAAGGTCGAAGACTTCGTCCTCGAATGGTCCGCCCGGATCGGCGTCTCGGTCATCATCGAAAACATCAGCGAGGGCGGCTCCGACCGGGACGAGGGGATCAGATTCCTGGAAGAGGAGTTTAAGAAGGGCCCGCTCAAGAACGAGTCCTATCTGATCTACAGCATCGAAAAAATTCGCAAGGGAAGATTCACGAAGCGCTGCAACCAGGACGACCCGCCGCCCGAAGAGCCCCAGCCGTCACCCCAGTAAACAAAGGCTGGAACCTCTCCGGCGCCCGCGGCGTATATTGACAACATGGCGCTCCGCATCACGCTCCGGAACCTCGCCCGCACCCCGGTTGTCACCACCGTGGCCGTCCTCAGCCTGGCGCTCGGCATGGGCGCCAACACCGCGATGTTCTCAGTTCTTCAGCAGGTGGTGCTGCGCACCCTGCCCATCCAGGAACCCGAGCGTCTCGCCCTTCTATACGCGCCAGGGCCCCTGCAAGGCAGCGTCTCCTCCGATGAGAACGGCAGCCCCTCGTTTGCCGTGCCCACCTACCGCGGCCTCGCGAAGTCGCAGACCGTCTTCACCGGTCTAGCCGCGGCGGGCGGCTCCGCTGCCAGCCTATCTCTCAACGGCAACCCGATCCGCGAACGGATTCACCTGGTGTCCGGCAACTATTTCCAGGTCCTCGGCGTACGCCCTGTGCTCGGCCGTCTGCTCACGCCGGAAGATGACCTCACTCCCGGCGCACACGCCGTCGCCGTTCTCGGCCACCGCTACTGGAGCACCACGCTCGGCTCTGACCCCGGCGTTCTCAATCGCACTCTCCACGTCAACAGCTTTCCCATGACCATCGTCGGCGTCACGCCGCCCGGTTTCGAAAGCGAGCGCCCCGGCAGCGCGCCAGCCGCCTTCGTCACTCTCTCCATGCGCGCCCAACTCGTACCCGGAACCGACCCCACGCTGAGCCGCAAGCATCACTGGCTGCCCGTGTTCGGCCGCCTCAAGCCCGGAATGAGCCTGGAAAAAGCTCAAATCGATATCCAGCCTGCCTACGCAGCCGAAAAAGAGGAAGAGATTCGAGCCCTCACCAATCCCGATGCCCGTTTCATCGCCCGCTATCGCGCCAAGCAGATCGTCCTGCGCGAAGGCCGCTACGGCCGCGGCCGGTTGCGGCAGGAGGCTCGAACGCCCGTGTTCCTCCTGCTGGGCATCACCGGTCTTGTGCTGCTCATCGCCTGCGCCAACGTCGCGAACCTGATGCTCGCCCGCGCCGCCGCACGCACACGCGAGATGGCGGTCCGTGTAGCCATCGGCGCCAGCCGGGGCCAGATCGTCAGGCAACTCCTCACCGAAAGCTGGGTGCTGGCCACCATGGCGGGCATCGCCGGCCTGGTGGTCGCTCGCGGTACGCTCGCGCTCATCGCCGCGGGCATTCCGCCTTCGGCCGATGTCAACATCGAAACCCGTCTCCATCCGGCGATGTTCCTCTTCTCCGCCGGTCTGTGCCTCTTGACCGGGCTGCTCTTCGGACTCCTCCCCGCCCTCCGTGCTTCACGGCCAGACCTGAACGTCACGCTCAAGGACCAGGCCGGCCAGGTCTCGGGCGGCGGCAGCGCGAACTTTCTCCGCCGCGCCCTGGTGGCCATGCAGATGTCGGCCTCGCTCGCGCTTCTCATCGCGGCCGGGCTGTTCGGTCAAAGCCTGCTCAACCTGATGCGCGTCGAACTCGGCATCCGCACCGACCATCTCGCGCTGTTCCAACTGGACCCCTCTCTCAACAAGTACAGCGACGATCGAACGCTCGCCCTCTACGAAGAACTCGAAAAGCGCCTGGCCGCCATGCCCGGAGCCCTGCTCGTTTCCGCCAGCATGGTGCCCGCCATCGGCGATAGCAACTGGGGCCAGAACGTCACCATCGATGGCTACACGCCCGATGGCGACGGCGCCGACCACTCTTTCTTCAACGTCGTGGGCCCAGGCTATCTGCGAACCATGGGCGCGCCTCTCGTCGCCGGCCGCGAATTCACCGGACAGGACAACCAGGCCGGCGCCAGGGTGGTGATGGTCAACGAAGCGTTTATCCGGAAATTCTTCCCGAAGGAGAACTCCACCGCCGCGGTTCTGGGACGCGCCATCGGCATGGGCGCCAGCAAGCCCGATCACACCATCGTCGGCGTGGTGAAGGACACGCACTACGCCAGCATCCGCGAGAGCCCCAAGCCGGTGTTTTACCGGCCCTACCGCCAGGAGAAGCGCCAGGCGCAGCTTTACTTCTACGTGCGTACCGCGCTGCCGCCGGAAAACCTGCTGCCGCTCATCCGCCGCGAGGTGGCCTCGCTCGACCCCAACCTGCCCGTCGGCGAACTGAAAACCATGGACGGCCAGATCGAAGAGCAACTGTTCGCTGAACGGCTGCTCACCGTCAACATCATGGCCTTCGCCGCGCTCGCCACGCTCCTGGCGGCCATCGGACTCTATGGCGTTCTGGCCTACGGTGTCGCCCGGCGCACCCGCGAGATCGGCATCCGCATGGCTCTCGGCGCAGAGCCCGGCGCCGTGCGAGCCATGATCTTGAAGGAAGTGGTCTGGATGCTGGCCGTCGGCGCGCTGGCCGGTTCGGCGGGCGCGTTCGGATTGTCGCGTGTGGCTGAAAGTCTCTTCTTTGGATTGACCGGTAGCCGTTGGACCATCTACGCGGGTGCAACCGCGCTCCTCGCGATCATCGCTCTGATGGCCGCCCTCATGCCCGCCAACCGGGCCACGCGCATTCACCCCATCAACGCACTGCGCTACGAATAGGGCTCGCCGGAGCATCTCCGGAGAGCCGCGCCAGATGCCGCAGGTTGATCTCCGGCCAGTCCGCGCTGCTCAGTGCGTAGCGCGGCGTGGCGTACTCCAGAAACCGGTTCCAGTCCGTGTTGATCACCGGCCCTCTCTGAAGCAGACGCCGCATCGCTCCGCTGTCCACCAGCTTCGACCGCAGCAGCGCGTGCATGTAGCTCTCGGCCTGCCGCTCACCGCCCAGTTCGTGCACAAGAAACTGCTTCAACGCCGCCACCCGGTCAGGCAGCAGGCGATGCTCATCCTTGCTGGCCACAATCACGCCCTGGCCGCCGAACAGCCACAAGCTCACATGCGGAAACACTGCCTGCACCGTCCCCAGAATCGACTCTACTTCCCGCGGACTGATATGGTGCAGTTGAATCCACTGCTGGAACCGCCCGCCGGCCTTCAGACGGTCCCGGACCAGTTCGTAAAACTCGTGGCTGTACACATTGGTTGCCCCCGCGAACCATACGCTCGTAATCTCAATCGAAATCAGGTCCAGAGGATGCGGATGCGCCAGCAGCACATTGCGTCCATCATCCACATGCACCGTCACGTTGGGCGCTTCAAGGATTGCCTTGTTGATGCCGCGGAAGTAGCGTCCCGACGCGGCCAGGATCCCTGGAGCCATCTCCGCCACCCGTACCCTCTGGTAGCCCAGTCCTCGCAAGACGCCCGCCGAGTGGCCCGTTCCGAATCCAATCACCAGCGCATCGCTCCACTGCGCCAGGTGCATCGATGGAATGCCCGTGAACGCCAGTTGCGCGTCCTTCTGCTGGCCATCGTCGCCCTGAAACTTGCCATTCGTCAGCAACACACGGCGCGTTGTCCCGCCCGGCTCCGGTGTCTCAACCACCGTCGTGATGCCGCCGTAGGCGTCTTCGTGAAATGAAAGCAGCTTCGAATCGCGCTTCACGTTCGTCAGCTTGAAGTAGACGTTCAGCCCGCTGGTGAGTTGAAGACGATTCCACGCCGGCGTGATCACCGCGAACACTGTCACCGCGGCGGCCGCAATCGCGGCCGTGCGCCGCCGCCCTCCTTCAAGGAGTGTCACCGCCAGCCCGCACAGGGCAAGCACCGCCACCACGGCGCGCAGGCTCGCTTCACTGCCCCAGGCGGGGATCAGAACGAAGGATGCCAGCAGTGCTCCCAGCACGCAACCCGCCGCATTCACCGCTCCCAGACGCCCCACCAGCGCCGCGGCGTTCTCGCCGGAAAAGCGGCTGTCGCGAAACAGGGACGGGTAGACCATGCCGAACAGGAACGTCACCGGCAGCAGCATCAGCCCCAGGTGCAGCCAGCGGATCAACTCGCCTTCAAGAAATGATGACGCGGTCTTGCCCATGCTTGCCATGCTGCCAGGCACTGCGGGCCACAGCAGAATCTGAACAGTCAACACACCGGCGCAAGCCAGAAACAGGAATCCCAGGTCCATCGGCCTCTTCCCGCGCCGCAGCGTCTCCGCCGCCGCCCGCGACCCCAGCGCCAGGCCCAGCGTCACGAAGAACAGCATCGACGAGAAGGCGTACACGCTGCTGTTGATCGCCGCTGCCACAATGTGAGTCCAAAGCACCTCCAGCGCGAAAAACACCAGGCCGCTCGTGAAGGCAATCGCCAACAGGGCGGGGAAGGCATTCGGTGCCTGCGTCACCGCACCCGTTGGCGCCCCGGCCTCCCCGCGTGTCCGCCACATCAGGCCGAACACAGCCAGCGCCACGGCCACATCCACGCCGATGCAAAGCCACAGCCCGCCATCCAGCCCGATGGCCGGAAAAATCACGTACGGCGCCGCCAGGGCCGCGGCCGAAGCGCCAAACAGGTTAAAGGTGTATAAACGAGCCAGAAACTCGCCCGGTTTGTTTGAAACCCGCGCCGCGAAGCCGCTGAGATACGGTAGCGTCAGGCCCATCGCGAAAGCCGCCGGCAGCACTACCACGCTTGCAATGCCCACCCGCACCACCGCCATCAGGCCCGGGTCCGGCCCCGCCCACTCCAGCAGCCAGGCAAACCACGGCCGTGCCGAATCAAACAACGTCAGCACCGTCCCGCAATACTTCGCCACGGCCAGTTCCGCCGTCGCATAGGCCTTCAGTGGGTCCAGTTTCGTCCGCCGCAGAAGCGGTCCCGCGGCCAGGGCGCCCAGGCTGCAACCCAGGAAGTAGACAAACAGCACCGTCGCCGCCGCCGGCGTCGTGCCGCCCATCACCACACTCAGCAGCCGCTCGAAAATCTGCTCGGCCAACACGCCGACAAAGCCCGAGAGAAAGAACAGGGCAAGAACGAACGGGCGGCGCCAATCCATAGGTTTCTGAGATCACATCGGCTGAAAGCTCGCCGATAAGAGGCCTGATGGCCCGCCGGAACCGCCACCTGGATCGCATCTCGCTCGGCGCCGCCCTCCTGAGCCTCATCGCCGTGGTGTTCGGCTGCTTCTGGCTGTTTCGCGCCGTGGCGGCCCCATTCCTCGCTTTCGCCGTCATGAGCGGCGTGGTGTTCTGGCTTGCCTCCCAGCCGTCGCTCGCCGAGGCCTGGTTCAACATGGCCGCCGCGCCGGCGCTCGGCGTGTTGTACTTTCAGGTTCACCCCAGTCTCGGCCCGTACCCTTTCGCGATGCCCGTCGCCATCGGGGCGTTTCTCGGCCTCTCCTCCATCCTCATCCTGGCGTGGCGCGGCTTTCGAAATCCGGAATCGCTCCCGGACTTCCTCCTTGCCGCTTTCGCCCCCGTCTCGATGATCGCTATCACGTTCGCCCTCTGGTGGACCACGGCTCTCCAGCCCGCCACCTTCGATGCGCAACTCGCCACCTTTGACCGGATGCTGGGGCTTGACTTCAGCGCCGAGGCGCGGGCTCTTGTCGCCGGGGCCGCGTGGCTTTCAGCTCTCTGCCAGATCGTCTACGCCGCACTCCCCCTGGCCATGGCCATTCTGATCGCGCACGCCCGTCATTGGAAAGACACCCGCCTTCTGGCCTCGTTCGCGGCAGCGGGCGCCGCGGCGTTCGTGCTCTACCAGATCTGCCCCGCCACCGGACCCGCCCACACCGGACACTCCCAGGCCCCCCGCAACGCCCTGCCGTCTCTGCACGCCACCTGGGCCCTGTTGCTCTACCTGCGCGCAAGCACCCTCTCACTCCCTGCCCGCATCGCGGCGGCAGTGTTCCTGGTCATCACATTAGTGGCCACTCTGGGCCTGGGCGAACATTACCTCATCGATCTGGTGGTGGCCGTACCATTCACCCTGGCCATCCACGCCGCGGTGCGCAAGCGCTGGTGGATCGCGGTGCCGGCCATGGCCGGCGTGGTGGGGTGGCTTGTCCTGCTCCGGTTGAATCCGCCGTTCCCGGCGCCGCTGGCCTGGAGCCTGGTGGCGGCCACCGTGGCCGCCGGATGGCGCCGCGCGGAGGATCGCCTGCCCGCTACCTGACCCGCAAAAGAAGCCCGGACACATCATCCACGCACCGGGATCGACTTTCCCGGGAAGCAGCTCCTTCGGCCGCCGCGTGCGCGCCTAATCGAAATCGATATCCTTCCGCGGAGGGCCGGTATCGGGGCCTTCCTTCACCTGCTTGAACAGTTCATCGAACTTCTTGTTCAGCACGTCCTTGCGCTGGCGTTCATCCCGCATCGACTTCTGAAAGGCCTCGTCGCGCCGCGCCGCCTCTCCCTTCAGCTTCTGCACGGCCGCGCCAAAATCCTCAAAAGCCGGCGCCTTGGCTGCCTCTTTGAAAGTGATGACCGTCTCCGTGGCGGTGTCGATTTTGAGCGCCGCCTTGCAGCAGGGGCAGGCCACTTCGATCAGTCCGGGTTTCGCCATACCGGCATCTTAACGCAAATTTCGAAAAAGCTCTCCGATATACTGTTAAGACCCTGCCCCATGCGGCAATTAGCCAAGCAGATCTTCAATAAATCCGGTGTCTTGCACCTGTGCCGGCGGCGGAACCGGCGCGCCATCCGGATTCTGCTCTATCACCGGTTTCCGGCCCCCTGGCGCGAAAATCTGGAGCGCCACTGCGCCCACCTGGCATCGAAGTACACCATTCTTTCGATGACCGCGCTCGAGCAGTCCATCCGTGAGCGCCGCCAGGTTCCCGATAACGCCGTGGTTTTTACCGTCGATGACGGCTACCGCGACTTCTATCAGGTGGCGTACCCCATCTTCCGTAAGTACAACATTCCAGTGCTGTTCTATCTCACCACAGGCTACATGGACCGGGAATGCTGGCTGTGGGGTGACCGGCTTCGGTACTGTTTCAGGAACACTCCGCATCAGACCTTCCGGGCCGTGGGCATGGAATTCTCAAAGAACCAGCAGGCGGCCGGTCTTGAGCGGCTGCGCGAGATGGCCAAAGCGGCGCCGGACGCCGAGCGCCGGCGTATCGTCGCCGAATTCGAATCGGCCTCTGGCATCCAGGTGCCGGAGCGGATTACGGCGGACTATGAGCCCTGTACCCGGGACGAAATCCGCGAGATGGCGCGAGGCGGCATCGAGTTCGGAGCGCATACGCTGACCCACCCAATCCTTTCAAAGCTGCCGGATGCTGCGACCGTGGAGCGCGAGATTCTTGGCTCCAAGGCTCGGCTCGAAGCCGAATTGGGCCAGCCGGTGACCCACTTTGCCTATCCGAACGGGCGTTGGCAGGATGTGAACCAGGCGGCGCTGGCCACAGCCCGCCGCCACTTCACCACCGCCACCATGGCGCTTGAAGGACTCAACTCCCCCGAAACGGATATCCACGCCCTGCTTCGCCTTCCCTTCGATCCCGACCATCCCATCGACGCCTTCGAGCGGCGTCTGGCCGGGTTCCGCGTCGCCCAAAGCACAGCGCCGCCGGGTTGGCCGGCCTGACGTGATGGCCGGGTTCCGAGATGAGGACTCGGCCTATGTCCACGCTGCCGTTTTCACAAGCTTCGCCCCAGCGCAGCGCCGGAGACCGTGCGCGCTCGGAAACCAGCCAGCCCTATCCCCGGGGCCTGTTTCGAAGCGGGGTCGCTCAATCGGACCCCCCTGCCGCCCGGTGGCCGTCGGCGCGCCCCTCACCAACGAATCCGGTGCGCCGCTCGTCCGTTTCTTGTAATGCGACCCGGGCGGTCCGCCCTCACTCGCCGCGTCGAGGCGCTCCGCCGAACCGGCGATCTCTGCCAAGGCGGCTCCGTAGCGCACCAAGTGCGAACTGCCCATCGGGCCTCGGTGCGCGGCACCGCCTCCTTGTATTATATCCGGATAATATTGACAAGTGATTATAGCCCGGGTAAAATGTCTTCATGGAGACCTACACGATCTTCCTGGATGACCTGTGCGTCGCCCGGGGCGCGCTGGATGTGATTCTGGCCGAACTGAAGCGGCAGTTCGACGTGGACCCCGGGCGTGTCTTTCTGGTCTTCGATGACCGTACTGGGCGCCAGGTAGACTTCGATCTTCGGGGCACGCTGGACGAGGTCCTGGCGCGCGCCGGGGCCGGGAAGCCGGGCCGCGGCCGGCCGAAGCTCGGGGTGACGGCGCGCGAGGTGACGCTGCTGCCAATCCATTGGGAGTGGCTGGAGGAGCAACCGGCCGGGGTTTCCGCGGCACTCCGGCGTCTCGTGGAGGAGGCCCGGAAGCGCGAACCGGAGGAGCAGCGGCGGAAACGCCGGGCCATGGCGGCCGGCCGTTTCCTCACTGCCGTTGGCGGCAATCTTCCCGGCTTCGAGGAGGCGATGCGCGCCCTCTATCAGGGCAATGACATCGGTCTGCGGGAACTGGCCTCCGGTTGGCCGGCGGGCATCGCCGGTCACGTGGTCCGGCTTTGGGAGGGTGAGACATGCGAGTAGCGATTCTGGGCGCGGGGAACATGGGCGGGGCACTCCTCGGAGGAATTCTGAAGGCTGGGGTGGTCGCCCGGGATGAGGTGGTGGCGACGGTCCGAACCGAGGAGCGTGCCCGGGCCCTGCGCGAGTTGCACGGATGCCAGGTGACGGCGGGCGGCAATCCCGAAGCGGCCAAGGGCGCCCACGTGGTGGTACTGGCCGCGAAGCCGAACGTCGTGCCGCGGCTTGCCGCTGAAATCGCTGGCGTTCTCGGGCCCGGGCAAATTGTCCTCACACTGGCGGCCGCTCTGCCGCTGCACGTTGTCGAGCACCAACTGGGGGCGCCTCGTCCCGTCTTCCGGGCCATGCCCAACATCCCCGTCCTGGTCGAGGAAGGCGCCATAGCCATTGCGCCCAACGGAGAGGCGCGCCTGGAGGATCGTGAGCTGGTCGAAAGCCTCTTCAGGCCCGTCGGCACGGTGTGCTGGGTGGAAGAGGAGATGATGGACGTCGTTACGGCGCTGTCGGGCAGCGGGCCTGCCTATGTCTACATGGTGATCGAGGCCTTAATCGCGGGTGGTGTGAAGATGGGTCTGCCCCGTGATGTGGCGGCAAGGCTGGCGGAGCAGACCGTCCTTGGGGCCGCCAAACACGTACGTCAAACCGGCCAGCACCCGCCGTTCTCAGGGACGCTGTAACCACGCCGGGCGGAACAACCATCGTGGCCATTCACGAATTGGAGCGATGTGGCCTAAGGTCGATGCTGATCTCTGCGATAGAGCATGCCACCCGCCATGGGCGCGAGCGTGGCCGGGCCCTTGCGCAGCGAATCCTGAGCGAGGAAGCGGCCCCGGAGCGGGAACCGGCTAAAAAAATGCAGTAGACGGCAAGAAAAAGTGGCCCGCCGCTTGCAAAGGCCGGAAAAGGTTTGGTACTCTGAAGTTGTCGCCAGCAGCTAGGGCGAACGAGGGAAGAACTGGACAAAGCCCCAGGGCGAAACGGCCAGTTCGACCAGAAAGATCACCTTCGGGAAGAATTCTGCAGAATCCTCTTGCGTTCAGCGCAAAAGTTCGATAGACTGGCTGATGGCAGTATACGCATAGCGCGTAGAAGAAGCGGATTGGTTCCACGGGCCCACAAGCGCCCGGTGAGATCGGTCAAGGCCTGCTGAGGCTGACCTGAATCCCCAATCTGCACACGGTTTTCCAGGGAAAACTCGAAGCGGGCAAAGTCCTGTTTCGGTGTGTGCCCTGAAACGGCTTTCGAGGCCGCCGTGGCATCGACTTTCGAAAGATCGTCGGTGTTTACGGGCAGATCATTGACAATCTGGTTGGACGCAAATTTTTGTTTTCGTCAGAGACTCTGAGTTTTAACACGAACCGGCAAATCAAACTCAACTATTTTCAATGAGAGTTTGATCCCGGCTCAGAATCAACGCTGGCGGCGCGCTTAACACATGCAAGTCGCACGAGAAAGGGAGCAATCCTGAGTAAAGTGGCGTACGGGTGAGTAACACGTGGATCGTCTACACTCTAGTGGGGAATAACCTTGGGAAACCGGGGCTAATACCGCATAAGCCTGAGAAGGGAAAGCAGCAATGCGCTGGAGTAGGAGTCCGCGGCCGATTAGCTTGTTGGCGGGGTAACGGCCCACCAAGGCAACGATCGGTAGCCGGCCTGAGAGGGCACACGGCCACACTGGCACTGAAACACGGGCCAGACTCCTACGGGAGGCAGCAGTGGGGAATCTTGCACAATGGGGGAAACCCTGATGCAGCGACGCCGCGTGAGTGATGAAGCCCTTCGGGGTGTAAAGCTCTTTCGGCAGGAACGATAATGACGGTACCTGAAGAAGAAGCTGCGGCTAACTACGTGCCAGCAGCCGCGGTAATACGTAGGCAGCAAGCGTTGTTCGGAGTTACTGGGCGTAAAGAGTGTGTAGGCGGTTTTCTAAGTTCGGTGTGAAATCTCCCGGCTCAACTGGGAGGGTGCATCGAAAACTGGGAGGCTTGAGTGTGGGAGAGGAAAGCGGAATTCCTGGTGTAGCGGTGAAATGCGTAGATATCAGGAGGAACACCTGCTGTGTAGACGGCTTTCTGGACCATGACTGACGCTGAGACACGAAAGCGTGGGTAGCAAACAGGATTAGATACCCTGGTAGTCCACGCCCTAAACGATGCATACTTGGTGTGAGCCATTCATTTGGTTCGTGCCGGAGCTAACGCGTTAAGTATGCCGCCTGGGGAGTACGGTCGCAAGGCTGAAACTCAAAGGAATTGACGGGGGCCCGCACAAGCGGTGGAGCATGTGGTTCAA